>CAZQSU010000026.1:0-32114 GCA_964595905.1 uncultured Iamiaceae bacterium | reverse complement strand
TCCACCGGCGCGGGCGGCTCCACCGGCGCGGGCGGCTCCACCGGCGCGGGCGGCTGGTTCGGAAGCCAGGGATTCGTTCCCTCCGCCGGCGGGGGCGGCGGGGCGGCCGGGGGTGGTGGGGAGGCCGGGGGCGCGGGCGCATCCGGCGGCGCAGGGCTCGTCGGACCCGGCTCGGTGACGTGCTCCGGCGTGTTCACCGCGGCATCGAGCGGTTGTCCGCACGCCATGCAGAACTTCGCATCGTCGCCGTTCTCAGTCGAACAATTCGCACAGAGCATGGTCATCCTTCCGTCGAGTTGCGCCGGCCACTCCCGATCGAGCGGAGCCCAATGTACCAGTGGCCTGGATTCGCCGATGCTCGACCCGCCCTGAAGGGGTGGGTCACCGGGGTTCCGGTGACGACACGACGAGATCCGAGTAGCGGGAACGCTTCCGAGGACCCGACCGTCGACCACCGCCGACGTCGCCATCGTCGGCGAGCGGAGCCGGGCGCGTCCTCCGCCAGTAGACGACCGTTGCGACACCGAGACCCACGGCGACGAGCGTGAGCGCGGCCACGATCGCCCAGATCTTCGGATCCGATGATCCGCCACTGGTGGTCACGCTCGAGCCGGTCACGTCGCGCGGCGCGACGGTGGTCGGGGCGGCCCGCGTCGTGGACGGGCCGACGAGCAGATCCTGGGTGGTGGTCATCGCCGGGGTCGTCGTCGCGACGGGCGCGGCGTCGTCGGAAGCAGACTCCGAATACCGACCCGTCACCGACGACCGAGGTTGTTGCCACTGATCAGACGCATCGCCCGACGACGACTGGTTCCACGACGCCGGTGGGGAGGTCGCCGGCGCCTCGGAGGTGGCCGGCGTCGCAGCAGTCGTCTGCGGCGGCGCGGTCGGCGCGGCGGTCGGCGGTACCGTCGCGGGCTGGGTGGGCGGCGCCACCGTCGGTTCCGACGGATCGTCGCGTACCGCACCGGGCGCGGCAGAGACCGGCAGGGTCGACGCCAGCCCGCCGAGCAGCACGAGTGCAGCGACCACGACGACCACGACGCCCCGATGCGTGAACCACCGCCCCTGCGATTCCGGATTCGTGTTCATCCCGACAGCACGCTACCTGGTCGCACGCGGCGTCAGAGCGCGTCCAGCGCCCGACGGAAGTCGGTGACGATGTCGGCCGCGGCCTCGAGTCCGACCGAGACCCTGATCGTGCCCGGACCGATCCCGTTCGCCGCGAGTTCCTCGGGAGTCAAACTCACGTGCGTCGTCGAGGCGGGATGGGTCACCAGTGTCTCGGGCCCTCCGAGTGACGTGGCCATCCGCGCGATCTGCAACGACTCGACGAACCGGCTCCCGGCCTCGAGACCACCGACGACCTCGAAGGAGACCATGGCGCCCATGCGGGACATCTGGGCCCGTGCCAGGGAGTGCTGCGGATGCGACGCGAGCCCCGGATACCGGACCCCCACCGCGCGCCCGTGGGCCTCGAGCGCCTCGGCGAGCGCGTGGGCGTTCGCACACTGCACGTCGAGGCGGGCCGACAACGTCCGCAGCCCACGCAAGGCGTTCGCGGCATCGTACGGTGAGGCCACCGCTCCGTGGAGGATCGCGAATCCCCGCAACCACGCGATGAGTTCCGCGCTGCCCGCGACCACGCCGATCGTGGCGTCGTTGTGGCCCGCGATGCCCTTGGTGCCGGAGTGGACGACCAGGTCGACGCCATGGTCGACGGGCCTGACCCCGAGCGGCGTGGCGAACGTCGAGTCGACCGCGGTGACCGGCCCGGCGATCGCGCCCAGGGCCTCGAGGTCGACCAGGTCCAGACACGGGTTCGCCGGTGTCTCGGCCCACACCAGCGTGGTCCGACCCGGCTGGACCGCGGCGGCGAAGGCCCCGGGATCGGTGCCGTCGACGAAGGTGACGTCGATACCGAAACGCGGACAGACCGCCTGGAAGACCAGTTGGGTCACGCTGTAGAGCTGGCGCTGGGTCACGATGTGATCACCGCTCGAGCACACCCCGAGGACCACGCCGGTGACCGCCCCCATGCCGGAGCCGTACGCGCGGGCCGCCTCGGCGCCCTCCATCCGGGCGATGGCCTGCTCGAACGCGGCGACCGTCGGATTGCCGTTGCGCGAATAGAACCGGTCCGACGTCGGATCGGTCGCGACCCGCCGGGCATCTGCGACCGACGGCGACTCGAACGCCGTGGTCGGATAGATCACCGGGGCCAGCGACGACTCGGCCGGGTCCCGACCGGCGAGGATCGCGATCGTCGCCGGATCGAGGTCTTCGTTCATGATGGCGAGGCTCCGGGTTCGTCGAGAAAGTCGATCAGCATCATGCCCAACTGGTCGGTCTCGATGAGAAACGCATCGTGACCGTGTGGCGAATCGATCACCTGGTAGGACGCACGCGCGTTGACCATCCCGTCGACCAGCTCGCGCTGCTGGTACTCGGGATAGAGGATGTCACTGTTGACCCCGAGGACCAGCGCCCGCGCCGTGATCCGACGCAGCGCGGCGGCGACGCCGCCCCGCCCGCGCCCGAGGTCGTGCAGGTCCATGGCCTTGGTCAACAGCAGATACGAGTTCGCGTCGAATCGCCTGACCAGCTTGTTGCCGTGGTATTCGAGATAGCGCTCCACCTCGAAGCGCTGCCACATCGCGAACGACCCGTCGACCGGTTCGACCACGTCGCGTCCGAAACGATCGGTGAACACGTCGTCGGTGCGGAACGTGATCTGGGAGACCGAGCGGGCGAGCGCGAGGCCGGCATGGGGACCGTGCCCGTTCGGGGCGTCGTAGTAGTTGCCGTCGCGCCAGTTCGGATCGAGTGCGATCACGCGCCGCCCCGTGCTCCACCACGCGATCTGCTGCGCCGTGGCCGCGCCGCAGGTGGCGATCGGGACGATCGAGCGGACCTTGTCGGGAAACATCACGGCCAGTTCCAGCACGATCATGCCGCCCATCGAACCGCCGATCACCGAATACCACTCGCGCACGCCGAGGGTGGTTCCCAACTTCGCCATCAACCGCGCCTGGTCACGGATCGACACGACCGGGAACGACGGTCCGTAGCGGCCGGTGCCATCCGGTCTGGTCGAGGCCGGCCCGGTCGATCCCTGACAGCCGCCGAGCACGTTGACACACACGACGAAGAACCGGTCGGTGTCGACCGGTCGCCCCGGGCCGACGATCGGATCCCACCAGCCCGGCGTCGCGTGCCCCTTCCCCGCTGGCCCGGCGGCGTGACTGTCGCCGGTGAGGGCGTGGCAGAGCAGGATCGCGTTCGTCCCGCCCTCGTTCAACGAACCCCACGTCTCGAAGGCCAGGTCGATGTCGCGCAGCTGACCGCCACCCTCGAGGACGAAGGGCCGATCGGCCGCGGTCCGCAGGAATCGCCGCTCGCCGAGCGGATCACCGGGACGCCACGCACCCGAGGCGGGAAGCGTGTCTGGCCGCGCGGCACGCCACGCCTGTGGCGACAACGCCGACACATGATGGGCGTCTTCTGAACGACTCACGACCCTCAACACCCCGGTCCGTGCGCGATCACCGTCGAAAAGCCCTTCGCCGCGGTCGTGCCACCCGACGCCGTGGCCACCACCCTGCCCGAGATCGACGATCCGGCCGGTCCGGCCGGCAGGGTGCCCGACCAGACGCCTCGAGTGGACTGCGTGAGCGGCGCGGTGGACCGCCCGCCGGCGGCGGAGACCGATGCGGTCACGGATCTGATCCCATCGCCGGTCACGAGCGCGATCAGCCGCACAGCTCGACCACATACGGGCGGATCCGGGTCGAACGACACCCCGGCGACCGACACGTCCGGCGACTCGACCGTCACCCTGACGGGCACCCGGGAGCCGTCGCTGCCCACGAGCACGATCGTGCCACCGCGGGCACGGTCCCGGTCGGTGATCGTGAGCGTGACCGTCACGGGCGTGGACTGCGAGACGGTCGCGTTCGTCGGCGAGGCGGTCATGCCGTCGGGAACGCCGGTCACGTCGAATTCAAGGCCCTCCGGACTCGAGCTCTGCACCGTGAATGCCACCGACTGCACGCCCGGACCGAAGACGACCTCTGGCACATCCGGCTCGAGCGGTGGGCCCGGCAGGGTCGTGGTGGTCGTCGACGTGGTGGTCGTGATGGGGGTCGTGGTGGTCACGAACAGGGTCGTCGTGGTCGCGCCACGGATGAGCGCGGTCGTGGGCACGACCGAAGTCGTCCCTCGTCCCGCTCCGGCGGCGCGCGGAGCCACCGACTCCTCGGGGCTTCGCTCCGACGATCCACCGCCGGAACCCACGAATCCGGCACCGGCGATGACGGCGACCGCCACGAGCCCGAGGAACACCGTCAACACCGCGACCCTCCCCTGCGGTGCATCGGGCGAACTCCGGCGGAATCGTCGACGTTCGTTCATCCGGTCAATAGTCGCGCACCACGCCACTGCGGCCGCTGCCGAATCCACCACCCGAGGACGTCGCCGCGGTCGCCGGGACCGACGAGTGCCGCGCCGAGTCGGTCGAGTTGCTCCGCCCAGGTCACCGCATCGCCCCGCGCCGACGCCGTGGTGGCCAGCCGTGCGGCGTCCGCGGCGTCGTCCCACGCGGCACGGTCCGTGGGCAGCGCGAGAGCACCGACGAAGCCGGCCGTCACCCGGCAGCCGCGGCCGTCCATGCCGGTTCCGCCGGCCTCGTCGTGCAATCGGACCGACGCGAGGGGGGACGAGATCGCGGCCGCCAGATGCCAGACGTCGACGTCGGTGTCGGGAACGACCGCGATGACCGGTGTCGAAGGTACGAGCGAACCCGCTGCGTCGACGATGACCTCCAGCACCCGTCCCTGCGATGCGATCAGCACCTTGGGGACCGCGAGTGAGCGGACCCACGCGCCCATCGACCGATCCGCCGCCAACGCCGCCACGTCGACGACGGGCCGCTGCAGCGAGACACCGGCGAACCGGACCGGCCGGTCGTCCCGGTGATGGAACGGATCGATCGCTCCGGTCGTGACGAGCACCGGGTCGTCGGTGCACGCCTCGGGGTCGTCGCTCACGAACGGGATCAGTCCGTAGAAGTGGCGACGGAATCCGGCCGACACCGATGCGATCGACGCGACCGAATCGCCGCGGTCCGCACCCACCGGAGGAGCGGGCCGCCCGGCCGGCACGGGGTGCGCCCGCTGGAGCAGCGGGGCCCAGGTCGACGCGTCGTCGGCGACCTCGACCGGATCGAGTGGCGCGAAGTCGGCCCCGTGCGTGCGCCGTACCCGGATGGTCGACGGGCCCGGAGAGGCATCGTCCTTGCGGAAGGTCGGCGCCCACACGGCGACCGCTGCGTCGAACCCCACGTCGTCGCCCCCGATCCACACATCGGTGATCCGGGCCCGGTCGTGCACCGCGGCGCGGATCGACCGTGCGCTGTTCGCCGCGGCGACCGAGGTCGGCAGGATCAGCGCCACGCACCCCCGGGGACCCACCAGGTCGAGCGCACGCAGCAGGAACAGTGCCGAGGTGTCGGCGTAGCCGAGCGCCCCCACACCCAGGCAGCTCGCCAGGAGTCGCTGGGTGCCGCGGTCGCGGACGGTGCCGCCCTTGAGTTGCGCCCCGAAGGGAGGATTTCCGACCACGACGTCGAGCTGATCGTGGTCGACGCCCCAGGGTCCCGCGCCGTCGCCGGTCAGGGTGTCGGCCACCACGAGGTGGTCGTCGGGCACGGCCTGGACCCGACCGGCGACGCGCGCCGACCACAGCGCCACCTCGATCCTGGCCACCGAGACCGCGGCCGCATCCAGATCGGCGCCGAACAACTGCCCGGCGACGATCCCGTCCACCGGTGCGCCGCGCGCGGCCAACTCGTGGGCAGCGGCGACGAGGAACGCTCCCGAACCACACGCCGGATCACCCACCCGCACGGCCGCGGCCCCGCAGTCGTCGACCGCCGGTGCCAGCGCCGTGCTCACCACTCCGCCGGCGACCGGCAGTGGGGTGTAGTGGATCCCCCGAGTGTGGCGGACCGCCGGATCGAGGCCACGCTCGTAGTACCGCCCCGGACCGGCGTGATCGTCGACGGTTCCGGTTCGGCCGTCCCAACCGACCGCGTCGAGCAGCGGCACCGCGGCGTCGAGGAGGTCGAGACCGGCGAAGATCCCCGCCGCCCGCGCGGCGACCTGCGCCAGCTCGACCGATGGGTTCATTCGACCCAGTCGGTCAGCGCTCCCAGGCGGGGATCGTTCGACATGACCTCGACGATCGGCTGCTCGATGCCGAGGCGCTTCTGCAGACGCCGGACCTCGAGCTCTTGATTCCACAACACCAGCGTCACCGCGATGCCGGCCTCCCCCGCCCGTGCGGTCCGCCCCGACCGGTGCAGGTACGCCTTGTGGTTCTCGGGTGGGTCGTAGTGCACCACGAGGTCGATGTCGTCGATGTGGATCCCCCGGGCGGCGACGTTCGTGGCGACCAGCACCGACTGCTCACCCTTGGCGAAACGCGCCAGGGAGCGGGTCCGCTCGTTCTGGCGCAGGTTGCCGTGGATCGACCCGACGTCCAGCCCTTCGTCACGCAGCTCCTTCACGAGGCGTTCCGCGCCCCGCTTGGTGTGCACGAAGATCAGCGTGCGGTCGACGCCGTTGGCCAGCGCCGCGGCGACCCGCACCTTGTCCATCTGGTGCACGGCGAAGAAGTGGTGCACCATCCGGTCCACGGTCACGGTCTGTGACGCGACCTCGTGATGGACCGGGTCGTGCTGGTAGCGGGCGATGAGCGTCGAGACACCGCCGTCGAGCGTGGCCGAGAACAGCAGCGTCTGCGCATCGTCGTCGACATGGCGCAGCAGCCACTCGACCTGCGGCAGAAAGCCCATGTCGGCCATCCGGTCGGCCTCGTCCACGACGACGATCTCGAGGTCGTCCAAGGACGTGACCCGACGCTCGATGAGGTCGATCAGGCGTCCGGGAGTCGCGATGACCACGTCGACGCCGCGGGCGAGTCGTTTCGCCTGCCGGTCGAGGTCGGTCCCCCCGTACACCGCAGCCGTACGCACGCCGACCGCCTCGCCGAGTGGCGCCAGTTCGTCGTCGACCTGCTGGGCGAGTTCCCGCGTGGGCACCAGGATCAGCGCCCGTGGGCGGACACCGGCAGACCGACCCAGCCGTTGCAGGACCGGGAGCCCGAATGCAAGGGTCTTGCCCGACCCCGTCTTCGCCTTGCCGCAGACATCACGGCCGGCCAACGCGTCGGCGATGGTCAGCTCCTGGATGGGGAAGGGCGCTTCGATGCCCGCGGCCGCCAATGCCTCACCGAGCTCGGGCGAGACGCCCAGTTCGGCGAACGACTTCGCCGTCGGATGTGCGGTCGGACTCGCGTCGGTCATGGATCTCCTCGGATCACGTACTGGCCGGGAGGTCGGGCGGCCGTTCCGGCGCCGCGTCCCGTGCGTCGCCAACGCACCTACCGGTCGATCACCCCGTGCATGCGGCGCGGAGCTGGGTCCGAGCCTACCGCGCGAGGACGCTCAGGCGGGCAACTGGGATTCGATCGCCGAGGTGATCTCGGGCGAGTCGGGTTCGACCTGCGGCGCGAACCGACCGACCACGTCGCCGCTCGGCGAGATCAGGAACTTCTCGAAGTTCCACCGGATGTCCCCGGTGTAGCCCTCGCCGTCGGGGTGGGTCGTCAGCTCGGCGTACAGCGGGTCGCGACCCTCGCCGTTCACCTCGATCTTCGAGAACATCGGGAAGGTCACGCCATAGGTCGTCGAACAGAACTCCGCGATCTCGTCGGCGGTGCCCGGCTCCTGTCCCATGAACTGGTTGCATGGGAAACCCAACACGCTGAAGCCCTGCGCCGCGTAGGTCTGCTGGAGTTGCTCGAGCGTTCGGTACTGCGGGGTCAGCCCGCACTGCGACGCGACGTTCACCACCAGCAGCACGCGGCCCTGGTGGTCGGCCAGGTCCGCGGGGGATCCGTCGAGCGCCGTCACCGGGTGGTCGTAGAACGTCATGGGGTCTCCTCACGTCGGGGCCTACGATGCAGGTTATCGACCCACTCGAGCGAACCCTGGACGACCACCTGGCGAGCGCGCCCGCGTCCGGCGCCGCCGTCGTCGTGGGTACCGAGGGGACGCTCGCCTCGAGCGGCCCGATCGATCGTCCGTTCCCGTTGGCGTCGGTCACCAAGCTGTTCACGGCGACCGCCGTGCTCGTGGCCGTCGCGGAGGGCACGGTCGCTCTGGAAACCCCCGCCGGACCGAATGGCGCGACCATCGCCCATCTGCTCGCCCACGCGTCGGGACTCGGGCCGGACGGCGGGGTGCTCGCCGAACCGGGCCGGCGGCGGATCTACTCCAATGCCGGCTACGAGATCCTCGCCGACGTCGTCGCCCAACACGCCGGATTCGCCTTCGAACGGTACGCCACCGAAGCGGTCGTCGAGGGGCTCGATCTGACCGCCACGACACTCGCCGGTTCACCCGCCGCGGGCGCCGCGGCATCGGCCGGTGACGTCGCGGCGCTCGCCGAAGCCTGGCTCGTGCCCGGCGGCATCCTCGACCGTCGCACCGTCACCCGGGCCATCCGACCTTTTCCGAGCGCTCTCGACGGTGTGCTGCCGGGGTTCGGGAGCCAGTCACCGAACGACTGGGGACTCGGCCCGGAGATCCGAGGCCACAAGTCGCCGCACTGGACAGGCACGCGCAACAGCCCGGACACCTTCGGCCATTTCGGCCGCTCGGGCACGTTGTGCTGGGTCGATCCCGCGGCCGGTGTCGCGCTGGTGTGGCTCTCGGAGGCCGAGTTCGGGCCCTGGGCGGTCGAGGCCTGGCCGAAGCTGGCGGACGCCCTCCTCGACGAGTTGCCGGCCTGAGCCGAACGGATCGGGTCATTCGATTCAATCTCTCCGCGGGGGCGCCGAAGCGGTCAAGAATCGTGATCCGCACTCCGAATGAGACTCCATGGAGGCTCCCTGGACCGGTCGCGACCGACGAGCCGGCGGGTGATGAGCCGCCTGGCCGAGGCGCGCGCCCGCCATGCCCTCGATGCCGCGGGACTGGACCCGTCGACCCCACTCGAGCCGGCCAGCAGCGTCACCAACGAGGTGTGGATCGGCCGCGACGTCGTCGTGCGCATCAATGCCCTGCCCAACGACCGGCTCCGCCGGGAAGCCACGCTCGCCCGACTGCTCCCCGCCGAGGTCGGCTACCCACCGATCATCGCCTACGGCGGTGAGGTCGGTGCGGATTTCCTGGTGCTCGAACGGGTGGCCGGTCATCCCCTGAGTCGCTGGTGGCCCGGCATGCGACCCGATCAGCGCCGTGACGCGATCTCCCAGCTCGCCGCACGGCTCCGGGCCGTGCACGGCACCTCGGCGACCTCGGTACCGGCGCTCAGCCACACGCCGCAACTGCTGTGCTCGGCACACGACGGTCGTGACGCGGTTCGGCCGCTCCTCGCCGCGGTCGAAAAGGCGATGGCACTGGAGATCACCGATCGTCGGATGTTGGCCCGCGTCGGGGCGATCATCGAGGAGACGGCCGACCACCTGACGCCGTTCGACTCACCGACGCTGATCCACGGTGATCTCACGTTCGAGAACATCCTGTGGGACGGTCGGCGCATCACGGCACTGCTCGACTTCGAGTGGGCCCGCTCGGGGCCACCCGATCTCGACCTCGACATCCTGTTGCGCTTCTGCGCGTACCCCCACCTCCACGTCGCTTCCGACTACGAGGACCGGACGCGGGCCTGTGACTACTCCCAGGTGCCGTGGTGGCTCGCGGAGGATCACCCCGGGATGTTCGACGCCCCCTACGTCTTCGAACGGATCCGCCTGTACGGATTCGCCTGGGACGTCGCGGAACTGCTGGCGTTTCCGCCGCGGACCGAGCTCCGGAACCTGCCGACCGAACATCCCTTCCACCGTCTCCGACGGGCGACGGAAGGCACCGGCTACCTCGACATCCTCAGCGCCGACACCTCCGGCGGGCTCTGAGCCGATCCCGACGCGGCGGTCGTCGGTACGCACGTCCGACCGGGCTCCCGACGCGGCACACTGGACGAACACGAACGTCGACGACCGTTGGAGGAACCATGACCGAATCGACAAGCGATCTCCGGGAACGCCTCACGCCGCTGCAGTTCGAGGTGACCCAGAACGGTGGCACCGAGCAGGCGTTCACCGGCGTCTACTGGGACAACCACGACGACGGCGCCTACCACTGCATCGTGTGCGACGCCGTGCTGTTCGACTCGGCGACCAAGTTCGACTCCGGCTCGGGCTGGCCGAGCTTCTCCGAGGCCGTCGACCCCGAACGCGTGCGGCTCATCACCGACACCTCGCACGGCATGGTACGCACCGAGGTGCGGTGTGCGAACTGCGATGCCCACCTGGGTCATCGCTTCGACGACGGCCCCGCACCGACGGGTCAGCGCTACTGCATGAACTCGGCGTCGCTCGATTTCCGTCCCACCCACCCTTGACAGCGGTCATAGCATCGTCACTGTGACCGATGCCATCATCGTCCCGCCGGACGAGAAGACCGTGGCGGCCCCCGCGCGCGTCGACGCGGACACCTCCTTCGAGATCGTCCCCCGCAAGGGCCTCGTCGCCGTCGCCGTCGTCTTCGTCGGCCTGATCGTGGCGATCGCCACGAACCAACGCTGGCCGCTGGAGTTGGCACATGTCGGCGGCGGCGCCGCCTGGACCATCATCGATCTTTTCATGGGCTTCGTCATCGGGCCGATCCTGGGCACCATGTCGATCGCGGGGCGCATCGAGTTGACCAAACGTCTGATGCCGAAGATGGTGCTGATCATGCCCACGGTGGTGACGCTCACCCTCGCCGGCGGCTGGCAGCTGGGCGCCTACCTGGGCACCGTGAACTCCGGCTTCCCCGGCCACGGCTGGATCGTGGCCAGCTACATCGTGGTCGGTGTCATGGCGGTGATCGCACTCGGTCTGCTCGAACCCGCGAACATCGCGGTCCTGTTCGAGTTGCGCAAAGCACAGCCGAACCCGGCGGTGATCGAGCGGCTGATGAAGCGGTTCGTCTTCACCGCAGCGATCACCGGGGCGATGCAGATCGCGATTCTGGTCATCATGACGCGGATATCGGGCTATCTGTGACCGACGCGGCCCACTCCGAGATGCCCCCGGTCACCCACGGCGCCGCGCCTGGGGTGAAGATCCCCCCGGTCACCGAGATCGGGATGGTCTCGCTCGCGTTGATCATCATCGGCGGCATCTACCTCGCGGCCCACCTGCCCGAAGCGGTGCCGTTGGGTCCGGCGATCGGACTGCTGGTCGTCTCGGCGGTGCTCCTCGTGAGCAACGCGGCGCTGTTGGCACGCGTCGAGGGTTTCAACTGGCCCCGGTTCTTCCAGGTGTTCCGCTGGGCTCTGCTGGCCTACGTGATCACCGCCGGGATGATCGAATTCGCCTTCGTGCGCGACGGTCTGTCGGGTGGGCCGCTCGTGGTGCTCACGGCGTCGATCATCGTGTACGCACTCCACGTCCCGCTGCTGATCGCCTTCACCGTCGCCCGCTACGACCGCCTCGCCGACCTGCCGCCGGAGCCCTAGAACCGCGGAGCGCGCTTCTCACGGTGGGAGGCGACGCCCTCGCGCACGTCGGCACCGCCGAAACCGACCAGTTCGTAGCCCCACGATGCCTCGAAGATCGGCGCCGCCTGGCGGAGCCATCCGTTCAAGGCGCGCTTGGTCAGGCGGATCGCCTCCTGGGCGCCGGTCGCCAGGCGGTCGGCGACGTCGAACGCCGTGTCGAGCACGTCGTCGCGGGGCACACTGCGCGACACCATGCCGAGGCGTTCGGCCTCGGCGCCCGTCATCGGCTCGCACAACAGCAGGTGGTACTTGGCCTTCGCCATGCCACACAGCAGCGGCCAGACGATCGCCGCATGGTCGCCGGCGGCCACACCCAGCCGGGTGTGCCCGTCGATGATCTTCGCATCCTCCGCGACGATGGAGACGTCCGCGAGCAACGCCACGACCAGGCCGGCCCCGACCGCCGGGCCGTGCACGGCGGACACGATCGGCGTCGAGCAGTCGATCATGCCGTAGACGAGCTCGCGGGCCTCGTCCATCACCCGTGATCGCAGCACCGGGTCGGTGGTCATGCGCTCGACCATGTCGAGGTCACCACCGGCGGAGAAGCCACGGCCCGCACCGTCGACCACCACGGCCCGGGCCTCCGGATCGGCGTCGACATCGCGCCAGACGCGCGACAACTCGGCATGGAGGATCTCGTCGGTGGCGTTGAGCACCTCAGGGCGGTTCAGCGTGACGCGCAGCACCCCGTGCTCGCGCCGCTCGAACACCAGATGCTCGTAACGCGCATACCGATCGTCATTCGTGGCCATCGTCCTGGGCACTCCTCTGGTCGAGTCGACGTTGGCGTCTGACCGCGCCCTCGGATTCGAGCGCGTCGGCACCGACGTCGACGATGTCGTGGTCGTTCGATCCGACCCGGATCCGCCCGATCTGACCGGTCACCATCGTCGACCGGGGCCCGTCGCCACCGAAACGGATGGTCGCCTCGCCGTCGAGGCACATCACATAGGTCCAGTCGACGTCCGAGGCGACGATCAACAGATCGCCTCGAGCCATCACCCAGCCCGCGGGCGTGCGCACCGAACAGGACCCCGACACCCCGGTTCCGAGCGAGCGGAACCAGAGCATGCCCCTGGGCAGATCGGCAGCGAGGCGGGACGGCACGTCGACGTCGTCGACCAGGACCCGCAGACCCCGCTCGTCGGTGGCGTCGACTCGCAACCGACCCAGTCCCGGCCAGACGTACTCGTGGAAGACCGTACCGGCGTCTTCGACGGTCCTGGTCGGGGCATCGGTCACGGCCACCGCGCCCCCGGCGGTCTCCTCGTCGGCACGGTCGACGATCGTCACCGCCTCGAGGGCACCGGTGACCTCCTCGTCGTCGCCGAGCGACGACCGACGGATCTCGCTCAACTCTCCGATCCAGTCGGACCGTTCCGATCGCGACCGCACCGCGCGCACGCCGAGCACCACCACGATCACGACCACGATCACGACGACGCCGATCACGATTTCAAGTGGCATGGGACTCCCAGCGTACGGCACGGACCGACCCCTGACAGGATCGGAACGCTACGTTGACCCGGTGCCGGAGTTGCCCGAGGTCGAGACGATCCGTCGCCAGCTGGCCGCCACGGTGCCCGGCGCGACCGTCACCGCGGCCGACGCGCATCGGTCACCCGAGTTCGCCGACGCGGTCAAGGTGATCGGTGCACGCCTGGTCGACGTGCAGCGCCGAGGCAAGTACCTGATCGTGCCGACCGACGACGCCCGGCAACTCGTGATCCACCTCGGGATGACCGGTCGGCTCGCGCTCTCCCCCACCTCACCGACCACTCTCGACTCCGACGGTGACCACCCCTGGCGGCGTGCCTGGTGGACCCTCGACGACGGTCGGACCCTCTCCCTCGACGACCAACGCCGTTTCGGACGGGTCGCGGTGGTCGCCGCCGGCGATCACGCCACGCTCCCCACGCTGGCGTCGCTCGGTCCGGAACCCTTCGACGCCGCCTTCACCCCCGAGCGTCTTCACCGGTCCCTCGCCTCGAGTCGTCGAAAGGTCAAGTCCGCACTGCTGTCGCAGCGGATCGTGGCCGGCGTCGGCAACATCTACGCGGACGAAGCGCTCTGGCGCGCCGGCATCGCTCCACGTGCCCGGAGAGTCGGACGCGACCGCAGCGCACGACTCCACGAGGCGATCGTCTCGGTGCTGGCCGAGGCGATCGAGCACGGCGGTACCCGCCTGCGCGACTACCGATCGGTCGCCGGCGACACCGGCCGCCACCAGTTCCATCTCGACTGCTACGGCCGCGCCGGCGAGCCCTGCCGTCGCTGCGGGGAGACCCTGGTGCGCGGGCTCGTGGACGGTCGGGGCACCACGTGGTGTCCGACGTGCCAGGCCCGTTGAGGGGTGCGGCCGACCCCGGGGCGACCCGCGGGTAGGGTGTCGACGATGTCAGATCTGTTCTCCGTCGAAGGAAAGTCCGCGCTCGTCACCGGTGGTTCGAGCGGCATCGGCCTGATGATCGCCGAAGGGTTCGTCCGCGCCGGCGCACGCGTCACCATCGCCTCACGCAAGGCCGACGTGTGCGCCCGGGTCGCCGACGACCTCTCCGAGCTCGGCACCTGCGAGGCCATCACGGCGAACCTGTCGACCGAACAGGGCTGCCGTGAACTCGCCGAGAGCTACCTGGCCGGGTCGGGCGAGCTCGACATCCTCGTGAACAACGCCGGTGCGACCTGGGGCGCGCCGTTGGCCGAGTTCGACGACGCCGCATGGAACCGCACCCTGGATCTGAACGTCAAGGGCGTGTTCCACACGACCAAGTTCCTCCTGGAGGCCCTGCGCCGTGCCTCGGGCCCCGACGAACCGTCGCGGGTCATCAACATCGGGTCGATCGACGGGATCCACGTGCCGATCCTCGAGACCTACTCGTACTCGGCCTCCAAGGCCGCCGTGCACCAACTCACGCGTCATCTCGCGGCGAAGCTCGCCCCCGACGTCACCGTGAACGCGATCGCGCCCGGCCCGTTCGAATCGCGCATGATGCACGCCACCCTGGAAGCCGCCGGTGACCAGATCGCGGAGTCCGCGCCCCTGCGGCGCATCGGCCGACCCGATGACATGGCCGGGGCCGCGATCTACCTGGCGTCACGGGCGGCGTCGTACGTCACCGGTGTGATCCTGCCAGTCGACGGCGGCATCGCCACCACCCGATGACGGTCTCGGAACTGTTCGACCCCACCCGCTGGGACGTGGTTCCCGGCTTCGAGTTGTCCGACATCACCTACCACCGGTGCGTCGACCAGGGGACGGTCCGCGTGGCGTTCGACCGTCCCGAGGTCCGCAATGCGTTCCGACCGAACACGGTCGACGAACTGGTCCGGGTGCTCGACCACGCCCGCACGACCGACGACGTCGGCTGTGTCCTGCTCACCGGAAACGGTCCGTCGCCCCGCGACGGCGGGTGGGCGTTCTGCTCCGGCGGCGATCAGCGCATCCGCGGACGCGACGGCTACCGCTACGCCGACGGTGACGACGCGTCGAGCATCGACGCATCCCGGGCCGGACGGCTGCACATCCTCGAGGTGCAGCGTCTCATCCGTTTCATGGGCAAGGTCGTCATCGCGGTCGTACCGGGATGGGCCGCCGGAGGGGGGCACAGCCTGCACGTCGTGAGTGACCTCACCCTCGCCAGCGCCGAACACGCGCGCTTCAAACAGACCGACGCGGACGTGGGCAGCTTCGACGGCGGCTTCGGATCTGCCTACCTGGCCCGGCAGGTCGGCCAGAAGTTCGCCCGCGAGATCTTCTTCCTGGGACGCACCTACACCGCCTCCGAAGGCGTGACCATGGGCATGGTCAATGCCGCCGTGCCCCATGCCGATCTCGAGTCGACGGCGCTGGAATGGGCGGCCGCGGTCAACGGCAAGTCGCCCACGGCGCAGCGGATGCTCAAGTTCGCGTTCAACCTGATCGACGACGGCCTCGTCGGTCAACAGGTCTTCGCCGGTGAAGCGACCCGTCTCGCCTACGCTACCGATGAAGCAACCGAAGGGCGGGATGCCTTTCTGGAGAAGCGGGCACCCGACTGGTCCGGCCATCCCTGGGCCTACTGACGCACCCATCCGAAAGCGAACGATTGCCTGCCATGAGCGAGTTCCTCTCCCAGCTCACCGACATCGTCGGCACCTCGCACCTCGACGCCGGTGCGGCGATCTCCGACGACGACACCCATGACGAGGCACTCGGGATGGCACCGGTCACCCCGCTCGCGGTCGTCCGACCCGGCTCGACCGACGAGGTCGCGGCGGTCCTCGCCGCCGCCGATGCCCACCGCACTCCCGTCACCGCCCGCGGCAGGGGCACCGGTATGTCCGGAGCCTGTCGGCCACGTGAAGACGGCATCGTGGTGTCCTTCGACCGGATGCACCGCATCCTCGAGATCGACACGGCGAACCACACCGCGACCGTTCAACCCGGGGTGACCCTCGCCGAACTCGACGAAGCCACGGCCGAAGTGGGCCTGGTCTACGAGGTGTTCCCGGGTGAGAACTCGGCGAGCCTCGGCGGCAACGTCGCGACCAACGCCGGCGGGATGCGCGCCGTGAAGTACGGCGTGACCCGACACAACGTGCTCGGCATCGAAGCGGTGCTCCCGAGCGGCGAGGTGATCCGCTCGGGAGGCAAGTACGTCAAGTCGTCAAGTGGTTACGACCTGACCCAGTTGGTCATCGGCTCCGAAGGCACCCTGGCGCTCGTCACCGAGGCGACGCTGCAACTCCGGCCCCGTCTGAGTCACGTCGCGACCGTGCTGGCGCCCTTCAGCACCCTCGACGAGGTGACCGACGCGGTGCCCCGCATCGTCGCCGACGGCCTGGGTCCCATGATCCTGGAGTACATCGACTTCCTCACGATGGCCGGCGCGACCGCCCACGTGGGTCTGGAACTCGGGCTGCCGGCCCAGATCACCGAGAACGCCCTCGCGTACCTGCTGGTCGTGCTCGAATCGACGTCGGAGGAACGACTCTCCGAGGACGTCGAGCGCTGCGCTCACCTCGTCACCGATCTCGGGGCGATGGACGTCTTCGTGCTGCCTCCGGCCGCCGGCGCAAAACTCGTCGAGGCGAGAGAGAAGGCGTTCTGGCTCGCGAAGGCCTCGAACGCCGACGAGATCATCGACACCGTCGTGCCCCGCGCGTCGATCTCGGCGTTTCTCACCCGGGCATCGGAGCTGGCCACCGAGACCGGCTCGCTGATCGCCGGCTGCGGCCACGCCGGAGACGGCAATGTGCATCTGGCGATCTTCCAACCCGACGAGGCCAAACGCAACGACGTCCTGCATCGCCTGTTCGAGACCGGCATGGCGTTGGGTGGCGCGATCTCCGGTGAGCACGGACTGGGCAAACAGAAGGCCCACCACTACGTCGCGCTCGAGGACCCGGCGAAGCTGGCGTTGATGCGACGGATCAAGGGCGCGTTCGATCCCCACGGCATCCTGAACCCCGGCACCATCTACGACTGAAAGGCCCAGCCGACCATGAACGGTGCACAGGCACTCATCCGCACGCTCTCCAATTGCGGGGTGGACATCTGCTTCACCAATCCGGGAACCTCCGAGATGCACTTCGTCGCGGCGCTCGACGACGTCCCCGACGTCCGCGCGGTCCTGGCGCTCTTCGAAGGGGTCGCCACCGGTGCCGCCGACGGCTACGCGCGCATCGCCGGGCGTCCCGCCGCCACACTGCTGCATCTCGGCCCGGGCATGGGCAATGGCTGGGCGAACCTCCACAACGCCCGGCGCGGCCACGTCCCGGTGGTCAACATCGTCGGCGACCACGCGACCTACCACCGCAAGTACGACGCCCCCCTGACCTCTGACATCACCGGACTGGCCGATGCGGTCTCCGGGTGGGTGCGCTCGTCGGAGTCCGCCGATGCACTCCCGGACGACACCGCCGACGCCGTCGCAGCCGCGCAGGGTCCTCCGGGCCAGGTGGCCACGCTGATCCTGCCCGCCGACGCGTCGTGGTCCGAGGCCCGCGGTCCCGCGGAACCCCGACCCGCGGCCGAACCGGCACCGCTCGACGAGGCGCTGATCGACCGGGCCGCCGAGGCGTTGGGAGGCGAAGCGCCGAGCGCGCTGCTGGTCGGCGGGCGGATCCTCGGTTCGGAGGAGGGGCTCGTGGCGGCCACACGCGTGGCGACCGCGACCGGCACCAAGCTCTTCGCCGAGACGTTCCCGACCCGGCTCCGTCGCGGCGCGGGTCTGCCCGCGATCGAACGGCTCGGGTATCTCGCCGAGTTCACCCAGATGCAGCTCGACGGGGTGAGGCGTCTGGTCGTCATCGACACGACCTCGCCGGTGAGCTTCTTCGCCTACCCGGGCAAACCGTCCGACCTCGTCCCCGAAGGATGCGAGGTGATCCGCTTCGCGTCCGACGACCGCGACCCGGTGGGGATCCTCGACGCACTCGCCGAACGACTGGGGGCCGACGCCGACGTCCCGCGCCAGGAGGCGGTCCGGCCGGAACTCGGCTCGGGCGCACTCACGCCCGATTCGCTCGCCAACGCGCTCGGCGCACTGCTTCCCAGCGAGGCGATCGTCTCCGACGAGTCGAACACCTCCGGCCTGGCCATCTCGGCCGCCACGGCCGGCTGCCCGCCGCACGACTGGCTCACCCTCACCGGCGGCGCGATCGGCCAGGGCCTGCCGGTCGCCACCGGGGCCGCGCTCGCCGCTCCCGACCGGCCGGTCGTCGCCCTCGAGTCCGACGGCAGTGCGCTGTACACGATCCAGTCGCTGTGGACCCAGGCCCGGGAACGTTCGAACGTCACGACGATCCTGCTGAACAACCGCAGCTACGCCATCTTGAACCTGGAACTCTCGCGGGTCGGCGCCGAGGACCCCGGACCGGTGGCCCTGTCGATGCTCGACCTGTCCGACCCGGAGATGGACTACGTTTCGATCGCCCGAGGGCTCGGCGTCTCCGCCTCGAAGGCCACGACCGTCGCCGAATTCGCCGAACAGTTCACCGCGGCACTCGACGAGGCCGGCCCGCACCTGATCCAGGTCGATCTCGAACCGTTGTTCTGAAGAGTCGCTGATGAAACAGAATCTCGTCGACCTCTACCGCTTCCTCGACGGCGCGACCCGTCGGCGGCTGAAGACCGCAATCGCGGGGCTCCTGGCGGTCTCGGTGTTCGAGATGGTCGGCCTGGTTCTGTTGCTCCCGTTGATGCAGATGTTCGCCGGTGCATCCACCGACAGCGGCGCACTCGGCCGCCTCTCGGATTTCTTCGGCGATCCGAGCGACGGTGCCCTCGCGGTGATGCTCGCCGGCATCGTCTTCGGGGCGTTCCTGATCAAGGGACTGTTCACGTTGTTCTTCCGCTGGTGGATGATCGGGTTCCTCAACATCCAGGCGGCACACACCGCGGCCACGCTCTTCCGGCGCTACCTCGGCGCCCCGTATGCGCTCCACCTTCGTCGGAACTCCGCCGATCTGGTCAGAACCGTCCAGGAGGGCGTGAACCAGACGTTCATGAACACCGTCATCGGGATCCTGACCGTCGTGTCGGAGGGCACCACGATCCTCGCGGTCGCCATCGTGCTGGGCGCACTCCGCCCGATCCCCGCGCTCGGCATGGTCGCGTACTTCGCCATCGTCGGGTACGGATTCCTCCGGATCGTCCGTCGGCGGGCGCAGCGTGCCAGCCGGGAGCTGATCGATTCGGCACGCGACGTGTACCAGGCCGCGTTCCAGGGTCTCGGAGGGATCAAAGAGGTCCAGGTCCGTCGGAAGCAGGCGTATTTCCTGAGTCGGTACGAAGACGCGCGTGTGGTCAATGCGAAGGCCACCCAGATGGCACTGTTCCTGGGCGAAGCACCGCGCTACATCATGGAGATGCTCTTCATCGTGGGGATCGCGCTCATGAGCATCATCGTGTTCGCGGGCAGCAACGCCGAACAGGGCGCAGCGACCCTGGGCCTGTTCGTCGCCGCCGGATTTCGCATCCTACCCTCGATGGTCCGCATGTTCGCCGCGGTGAACACCATGCGGATCGGCGCCGAGGGGATGAAGATCGTGGTCCGCGACCTCGACGACCTGTCGGGCGACACCCAGATCGACGCCGATGCGCCGCTCCTCGAGTTGAACGACCGCATCACGATCGAAGGTGTGGGCTTCGCCTATGACGGCACCGACCAGAGTGTGCTGAGCGGGATCGATCTCGAGATCCCCGCGGGACGGTCACTCGCGGTCGTCGGCTCCAGTGGCGCCGGCAAGACCACCCTGGTGGACCTGATCCTGGGCCTGCATCATCCCACCGAAGGTCGGATCCTGATCGACGGTCAGAATCTCGATGACGTCAGACCCGCCTGGCAGCGGGCCATCGGCCTCGTACCTCAGGACGTCTTCCTCCTCGACGACTCGCTCGTCGCGAACATCGCCTTCGGTGAGAGCGAGTCCGAGGTCGACCCGGACCGACTCGACGAAGCGATCAGGCGAGCGCAACTCGCCGACCTGGTCGCTTCGCTCCCGGAGGGACTCGCCACGTTCATCGGCGAACGCGGAGTGCGGCTGTCGGGTGGGCAGCGCCAACGTATCGGCATCGCCCGCGCGCTGTACCTGCGGCCGAAACTGCTCGTGCTCGACGAGGCCACGTCGTCGCTGGACTCCCAGACCGAGCGCTACATCACCGACACGATCGACAGCCTGCACGGCCACCAGACGATGCTGATCGTGGCACACCGACTCTCCACCGTCCGCCGGTGCGACCAACTCATCTTCATGCGCGCCGGCCGGGTCGAGACGGTCGGCACCTTCGACGAGGTCAAGCGTGCCAACGCCGATTTCGCCCATCTCGTCCAGCTCGGATCACTCGATGCGATCGACGAGAAGGCCTCCTGATCAGTCCGCGATCGACCGGCGGTAGGCACGCACCGCGAGCGGGGCGCACACCCCGACCAGCAACAGGATCCACACGACGGTGTAGGCGACCGGATGATGCGTGGGCCACGGGTCGGTTGCGGTGGCCGCGGTGACCGGGTTGCCGAAGAGCTCCCGCAACCCGTCCGACAGCGTGGTCACCGGGTTCCACCGGGCGAAGGTCTGGAGTGGCCCGGGCATCGACGTGGGCGGCACGAACGTCGAGGCGATGAACGTGATGGGGAACAACACCGCGAACGCGATGCCGCTGACCCCTTCGGGGGTGCGCACGAGGCTGCCGAGCAGGATCCCGATCCAGATCATCGCGAACACGAAGCCCATCATCAGCGCGTACGCCTCGAGCGCGTCGAGAAAACCGTTGCGGATCCGCCAGCCGATCACCAGGCCGGTGACCGACATCAGGACGACCGGCAGGAACGCCTTGACGAAGTTCGCGAGCGCGTGCCCGGCGAGGACCGTCCCGCGCGAGATCGGCAGCGACCGGAACCGGTCGACGATCTGGTTCTTGCGGTCGTTCGCGATCGCCAGTGCCACCCCGAAGGTGGTGAACGTGAGGGTCTGTGCGATGATGCCGCCCATGAGGAACTCCCGGTAGTTCCCGCCGTTCGGCGCGGCGATCGCGCCACCGAACACGTAACCGAACATCAGCACGAACATGATCGGCTGCACCGTCGCGTCGCTGAGCTGTTCGGGTTGGCGTCGCATGTGGACGAGGCCCCGTCGGGCGATGATCCAGGTGTCGTGGAGGAAACCCCGAGGTTCGTGCAGCGGCACGCCCTCGGCGGCGACCGCGGTCTCGATGGTGTCGGCATCGGTCATCGGCCGGCTCCTTGCATCTCGTCGTCGGTCGGCGCCGAACCGGTGAGGGTGAGGAACACCTCGTCGAGGGTGGGCTGGCGCAGGCTGAGGTCCTCGACGGCGATCGCCGCGTCGGCGAGCGCTCCGGCGACCGCCGCGAGCCCGGCGACCCCCTCGGTGGTCGGTGCGGTGGTCGTGTGATCGGCGTGGTCGGTGACCGGATCGGCCCCGCACACCCGGGCCAGCACCGCCGCGGCGGCGTCGAGATCGGCCGGGTCGGCGACCGTCACGCCGATGTGGTCGCCGCCCACCTGACGCTTCAGGTTCCGGGCGTCGCCCCGGGCGATGACGCGGCCGTGGTCGACCACGACGATGTCGTCCGCGAGCCGGTCGGCCTCCTCTAGGTACTGCGTGGTCAACAGCAACGAGGCGCCCATGCCGACGAGCCCTTCGAGCACGTCCCAGAGTTCGGCCCCGTCACGCGGGTCGAGTCCTGTGGTCGGTTCGTCGAGAAAGAGCACCTCGGGACTGGCCACGAGGGTGACGGCCAGGTCGAGCCGGCGACGCATCCCACCCGAGTACGTGTCGGCGATCCGGTCGCCGGCGTCACTCAGGGAGAACGCGTCCAGCAGTTCATCGGCGCGCGCCCGCGCCTCGCTGCGGCTCAACTGATGGAGCTGGCCGACCATCACGAGGTTCTCTTGGCCGGTGAGCAACGGGTCGACCGTCGCGTCCTGTGCGGTGAGTCCGATGCGTCGCCGCACCTCGTGCGCCTGGCCGATCACGTCGAACCCCGCGACCGTCGCCCGCCCTGCGTCGGGTGTCGACAGCGTGGTCAGGATCCGTACCGCCGTGGTCTTCCCGGCACCGTTCGGGCCGAGAAGCGCGGTGACCGTGCCACGGGGCAGGTCGATGTCGACCCCGGCGAGCGCGACCTTCTCGCCGTACCGCTTGACGAGTCCCCGCGCCTCGATCGCCGGTGGGTCGCCGCTCACGGCGTGCGCTCGCCCAGGTGTGCCGCGGTGGTGCCGCCGAGCGGGATCGGGTCCATCCCGAGCTTCGCGTGGTCCCACGAGCGGATCCGCTCCACGTCGAAACGGATCGCGATCCGCTTGTGCAACATGAACTCCACCAACGGGCGGGCCTCCTCGGAGTACGGGCCCGTGTAACGCTCCCAGACGCTCACACCGACCTGCCACAGCGCGTCGGGGTCGTCCACGATGATCCCGCGCCCCTCCATCGACACGCCACGGAGCTGGTCGTAGGTCTCGCCGTCCTCGAGCAGCACGCTCAGGGTCGGATCCCTACGGAGGTTCTGTGCCTTCTGCGACTTGGCCTTGGTCTCGAACCAGAGTCGTCCGTCGATCACCGCGTACCACATGGCCACCACGTGGGGGGTCCCGTTCGGGCCCACCGATGCGAGCACCGCGGTGCGATGGTTGTCGATGTACGACGCGACCTCGGCGTCGGTGAGCGTGATCCTGCTGCGTTCGTTCGTACCCATCGGCTCTTTCCGTCTCGTCGGCCCGCCCCGCGCGACTTTTCTAGTCGCTGAGCGCGATGCCGAGGTACTGGGTTTCGAGATACGCCTCGATACCCTCCGCGCCGCCTTCGCGTCCCAGCCCCGACGACTTGACCCCACCGAAGGGCGCCGCCGGGTTCGACACGACGCCCCGGTTGATCCCCACCATGCCCGCTTCGAGTGCTTCGCCGACACCGAGCGCGGCGTCGAGGCTCCGGGTGTACAGGTACGACACCAGACCCGCCTCGGTGGCGTTCGCCATCTCGATCGCCTGATCGACCGTCTCGAAGGTCACCACCGGCGCGACCGGACCGAAGATCTCGGTGTCGAGCAGGTCCGCGTCCGCGGGCACCTCGGCGAGCACCGTGGGCTCGTAGAACCATCCCGGCCGGTCGGCGTTCGAGCCGCCCGTGGTCACGGTGGCGCCGGCCTGCACGGCGTCGTCGACCAGGCCGGCGACCTCGGCACGGTCGCGCTCGCGGATGAGCGGTCCGACCTCGGCGTCGGGTTCGGTTCCCCTGCCGAGTCGCAGCGCGGCCATCCGCGCCGTCAACCCGGTCGTGAAACGCTCCGCGATCGACGCGTGCACCAGGAATCGGTTGGCCGACGTGCAGGCCTCGCCCCCGTTGCGCATCTTCGCGGCCATCGCCCCGTCGATCGCCGCGTCGACGTCCGCGTCGGCGAGCACCACGAACGGGGCGTTGCCACCCAACTCCAGCGACACCCGTTGCAGGTTCGCCGAAGCTGCCTCGTGCAGCGACCTACCGACGCCGGTCGACCCGGTGAACGAGACCTTGCGCAGGCGCGGGTCGGCGAGCAGGGTGCTCGACAGCGCCGCGGCATCGGTCGTGGTGACCAGGTTGCACACCCCCGGCGGGAATCCGGCGTCGATCAGGATCTCGAACAGGAGCAGCGCCGTGATCGGCGTGACCTCCGAGGGCTTGCAGACCATCGTGCACCCGGCCGCGGCGGCCGCGCCGATCTTGCGGGTGAGCATGGCGAGCGGGAAGTTCCACGGCGTGATGAGCAGCGCCGGCCCGACGGGTCGGGAGGTGACGACGATGCGGCCGTCGCCACCCGGGGCGACCGTGTAGCGCCCGTCGATCCGCACGGCCTCCTCGGCGAACCACCGGAAGAACTCGGCGCCGTAGCGCACCTCACCGTGGCTCTCGGCGAGCGGCTTGCCCATCTCGAGCGTCATGGCGAGCGCGAGGTCGTCCGCGCGGTCCACACAACCCTGGTAGGCCCGGCGCAGCATCTCGGAGCGTTCCCGGGGCGCCGTCGCCGCCCAGGCGGGTTGCGCCGCGACGGCGGCGTCGAGGGCGGCGACCGCATCGGCAGCGGTGCCGTCCGCGACGGTGACGTCCAACGGTTCGCCGGTGGCGGGATCGTCGACACCGAAGGTCACCGCTCCCGTGCCGGCCCCCCACTCCCCTGCGAGGTACAACCCGTGGGGGACACGGGAAAGAAGGTCGGACTCGTTCGTCGACGCATCGCTCATCGACTTCGACCCTACCGAGCCGGTCGGTTCAGGCGCGCTCGATCTTCTTGATGCGTTCGATGCGGACGCCGTCACCGTTGACATCGACGCCCTTTTCGACGAGCAGCGCGGCCCGGTCGCGCTGCGCTTCGCGTTCGGCCTTCTCCAGGTCGACGCGGGCCAGCGCGGCCTCGACCCCGTGCTCGGTGATGAACTCCGCCCATTCGACGAGGGTCGGCACCATCTCGTCCTGGGCGACCACGGCCACGTTGCGACCCTTGACGAACAGATGCCCCTTGTCGCGCCCACCCGCGATGCCCAGATCCGCGTCTCGGGCCTCGCCGGGGCCGTTCACGACGCAGCCCATCACGGCGACCTGGAGCGGGAGGTTCTTGTCGGCGAGTGCCTGCTGGGCTTCGGCGGCGAGCCCGATCACGTCGATCTCGGCCCGCCCACACGACGGACACGCGATCAGGTCGAGCCCGGTGCGGTCCCGCAGACCCAGCGTCTCGAGCAACTGCTTGCCCGCGCGGGCCTCCTCGACGGGGTCCGCGGTGAGCGAGTAGCGGATCGTGTCGCCGATGCCCTCCGACAACAGCGTCCCGATGCCCGCCGTGCCCTTGAGCAGACCGCCGGGCAGCGGACCGGCCTCGGTGACGCCCAGGTGCAACGGATGATCGGTGGTGTCGGCCAGCTGCCGGTACGCCTCGATCATGAGTGGCACGTTCGAGGCCTTCACCGAGATCTTCACGTCGTGGAAGTCGACCTCTTCGAAGTACGCGAGTTCGGTCATCGCCGATTCGACCATCGCCTCGGGGGTCACCCGGTTGCCGTACTTGGCGTACAGGTCCGGGTGCAGCGAACCACCGTTGACGCCGATCCGGATCGGCACGCCACGATCCTTCGCCTCGGCGGCGACGGTCTTGATGTGCGCCGGGTTCTTGATGTTGCCCGGGTTCAGGCGCAGGCACGCCACCCCGGCCTCGAGCGCCTCGAGCGCGCGCTTGTACTGGTGGTGGATGTCCGCGACGATCGGCACGGGCGACCGGGGCACGATCTGGGCCAACCCCTCCGCCGCGTCGGCGTCGTTGCAGGTGCAGCGGACGATGTCGGCGCCCGCCCCGCGCAGCGCGTAGATCTGGGCGAGCGTGCCGTCCACGTCGGCGGTCTTGGTCGTGGTCATCGACTGCACGCTGACCGGCGCGTCGCCGCCCACCGCGACCGGGTTGGTCGGGTGCGCGAGCACGATCTGGCGCGTGGGACGCCGCGGATACCTATTCGTTGCGTCGAATTGCATCGGTGATCACCAACTCCTCCACACTAGGCCGCTACTTGACGGATACCGGGTTGGCGATGTCGAGGTAGAGACTGGACACGAACAACAGCCCCAGCAGCAGGATCATGACGTACACCACCGGGAGGAGCTTGTTCAGATCGGCGTAGTAGCGGGTGCCGGTCCCCTTGCGCCACTCCTGGATCTTCTCGTACACGGCGATCACCACGTGCCCCCCGTCGAAGGGCAGCATCGGGATGAGGTTGAACACCCCGATGAAGATGTTCACGACGACGAAGAGGAACAGCAGGTCGCCGATGCCGCCAGAGGACGCCATGGAGTTGCCGATGTTGAAGATGCCCACGATCGAGAGGAAGCGGCCCTCCTCGGGACTCGACGCGGAGGACGTGCTCTTGAACGCCGCCTCGCCCCCCATCGACTTCACGCACGACGCGGTCGTCACCACCCCGGGCGTCGCGGTCGTGCCGGAGCCGGTGCCGCCCGTTCGGGCCAGGGCTGTCGTGGGCGCCGCTGCCGCCGTCGAATCGGCCCGGTCGTGGTTCTCCTGTGCGTTCACGACCTGGGACCCGTACGACTTGAGGTTCGAGGGGCTGAACGCCTTGAAGAACGCCGGGATCGTCTGGGCCATCATCGATCCGAACTCCGCGAACGTCTCGGGCACCGCGCGGACCGGTCCGGTCGTGGTCACCGGCGGGGGCTTCGGGCCGTAGCGGATCCCGAGCATGCCGACGGCGTCCGGCGCGTCGTCGCGGGGGACGACGTGCACGGTGACGCGGCGAAGGTCACCATCGCGTCGGATCAGGAAATCGGCATCGGTGTTCGCCAGCGGGGCGATCAGCGGCCCGAGGTCGTGGTAGTCGGCCAGTCGCTGTCCGTCGATGGCGACGATCTCGTCGTCGGGCCGGATCCCCGCCTCTGCTGCGGGGCAGTGGGCGTAGACGTCACCGACCTGGGTGACGTTCGACACGCCCTGGGAGCGGGCCAAGGCTCCTCCCGGCGCGCCCGAGAACACCAGGATCACGAAGATCAGCACCAACGCCTGGACGAAGTGCATGGTGGAGCCGGCCACGGCGACCCCGAAGCGCTGCCAGAACGGCTGGGCCCGGTAGGTGCGCGCCTCGTCGGCGGGGTCGACCTCCTCGGCCATCGACATGCCGATGATCTTCACGTACGCGCCCGCGGGGATGAGTTTGAAGCCGTACTCGGTCTCACCCTTGCGGAACGACCACAACCGCGGACCGAAACCGATGAAGAACTCCGTGACCTTCATGCCGGCACGCTTGGCCATGACGAAATGGCCGAGTTCGTGCAGGAAGATCATGAGCACCAGGCCGGCGACGATCGCCAGGCCCCACCAGCCCGTGTAACGGACCAACACGACCAGCGCGAGGGCCATCAGCCCGACACGAAGCCAGTGCGACCCCGGCGTCGGATCTTCCGAGGTCGAGGTCGGCGGGGGCGGAGGAGGAGGTGGGTTGGCGGGATCGCTCACGCGGTCCTCGCTGCGATCAGGTCACCGGCAACGACGCGTGCCGAGCGATCGAGTTCGAGCACGTCCTCCACGCTGGAAAGCATCCCTCCATCATGCCGGTCCATGGCCTCGGAGAGAACCTCGGCGATCTCGATCCACCGGATGCGCTCGTCGAGAAACGCCGCGACCGCCACCTCGTTCGCGGCGTTCAGCCAGGTCGGCGCCCCGCGTCCCGTCCGGGCCGCGGCGAAAGCCAGGTCCAGACACCGGAACGTGGCCCGATCGGCCGGTTCGAAGTCGAGCCGCCGCGTCTGGGACCAGTCGATGCGGCCGAATGCCTCGGCCGAGCGGTCGGGCCAGTTGAGCGCGTACGAGATCGGCAGGCGCATGTCGGGCAGTGACAACTGCGCGATGGTCGAGGCGTCGTCGTAGGTGACCATCGAGTGCACGATCGACTGGGGGTGCACCACCACCTCGATGTCGTCGAGGCCGACACCCACCCCGGCATCACCGGCCGGCGAGCCGAACAGCTCGTGCGCCTCGATCACCTCGAGCCCCTTGTTCATGAGCGTCGACGAATCGACCGTGATCTTGGGACCCATCGCCCACGTCGGATGCGCCAGGGCGTCGGCGACGGTCACCGCGGCGAGTTCGTCGGCCGTCCGGCCGCGGAACGGCCCACCGCTCGCGGTGAGCACGAGGTGATCGACCCGTCGGGGCGCGACCGCCGCGCGGCGGTCGTCCGACGTCGGACGACCCCGTCCGTCCGTGTACCCGCCGGCGCGCAGGCACTGGTGCAGGGCGGCGTGTTCGGAGTCGACCGGGATCAACTCGGCTCCGGGCGTGCGACGGGCCACCTGCACCACCGGACCGGCCGCGATCAACGACTCCTTGTTGGCGAGTCCGAGCCGCTTGCCCGACGAGAGAGCGGCGAGGGTCACCCCCAGGCCCGCGAACCCCACGATGCCGTTGATGCACACGTCCGCCTCGGTCGCGACGCTCTCCAACGCGCCCGCTCCGGCACGCAACTCGCAACCCCGGGGAAGGGCCCCGGCGAGTTCCGCGGCATGGTCGTCGTCCGCGACGGCCACCACGTCGGGCCGGTGCCGACGGGCCTGGTCGGCGAGCGTCTCGACCGAACGGCCGGATGCGGCGATCGCCCGCACACGGAACCGTTCCGGGTCCCGGCCGACGACGTCGAGGGTCTGGGTCCCGATCGAGCCGGTCGAGCCGGCCACGGTGACCTGGATCACATCCAGTGGAGTCCCACGATCAGGTAGTACACGGCGGGCAGGACGAACAGCAGACCGTCGATCCGGTCGAGCACTCCCCCGTGGCCCGGGATGACCGTCCCCATGTCCTTCACCCCCAGGTCCCGTTTGACGAGCGACTCGCACAGGTCACCGAACGTGGCCGCGATGCCCACGACGACACCCATCACGAGACCGTGGCCGACCCCGTGGAACGGTGTCCCCAGCCCGATGCCGCCCAGGATCAGACCGGCGAGCGCCGCGACGACCACGCCACCGACGACCCCTTCGACCGTCTTGTTCGGGCTCGCGGCCGACAGCGGTCGGCGCCCGAACGAACGTCCGAGGAAGAAAGCCCCGATGTCGTAGAAGACCGTGGTGATGATGATCGCCAACAGGATCCCGCGGCCGTCCGGGACCCGGACCAGCAGCGTGGCGAACGATCCCAACAGACCGATCCAGAGCACCCCGACCAGGGTCGAGCCGACCCCCTCGAGGACCGGCGAGTCGCCGCCGGCTCCGACCAGGTACCACACCACGGCGAACACCGTCGCAAGGGCCAACATCAGGGGTACCGCGGGTTCGCCGCGCCAGTACGTGGCCAACGGAAACGCGATGGCGGCGATGAGACCCAGCAGCGCCGCAGGCCGCAGCCCCGCCCGCTGGGTCGCGCCGAAGTACTCGATCGCCGCGAGGGCGATCACGGCCGTCGCCAGGACCGCGACGATCGCGGAGCCGAGCGCGAAACAGATCAGCGTGACGGCGGCGATGGCGAGTCCGGCCGCGACCGCGGTGGGAACGTCGCGACCGGCACCGTCGCCGGGGTCCGCGCCACGGGCCAGGTCGCCGTCGAGGGGTCGCGACGGTCTCCGCCGCCGCTCGCGCGCTTCGCCCGCACCCGATGCGCCGGAACCCTGTGCCGCGAACAACGGCACGTCGTCGAAGTCCTCGAGGGTGGGGTCGTCGTCGCCGGTGAACAGGTGGGTCTCGCCCGTGATCGACCGGGCCCGCTCGGCGCTGGCCGCGGCCGTCCGTTGCGTCGCGACCTCCTCGATCCCCTCGAACGAGAACAGGTCGTCGTCGGTGGGACGGTCGCGCTGGTCGAGCGCGCCGATGGGCTCGTCGTCCGACAGCGCCGCGGTGTACTCACCGGTGTCGTCCCAGTCGTCGTCGGCGCCCCTCCAACGGGTCGGCGACGACGTCGCGAACGACGACCAGGCGTCCAGATCGTCGTCTTCGTCGTCGCCGACGAGCACCGCCGGCACCTCGCCGGTCGGCGGGTCGGTCCACGGGGGAAGCTCGACGGTCCCCGAGGGTTGCGGGTCGTCGCCGGGCAGGTCCCGTCCCAGCACCGCCGGCCGGATCACGTCCCCCGGGTCGGAGTCCGCGTCCAGCGGGAAGCGCAGCGCTGGCCGCGCCCCCTCCGGGGTCGTCGGCGGTCGGTCGCCGAAACGGGGCTCCTCCTCGGACTTGCGGGCCGCGACGTCGCCCCGTTCGACGGCCTCCGCGGCCTCTTCCGCGCCGATGATCCGGACCCCCTCGGTCGGATCACGGGGTGCTTCGTCGTCGGTACGGTCACTCTGGTCGTCCATGGGGGGACCTCCTCGAGGACTCGGGCTTCTCGGTGTGCATCGGGGGCGTCAATCCTCGAGAAGTTCGCGTTCTTTTTGGGCCAACGCCTGAGAGATCTGCGACTCGTAGGTCTGGGTGATCTTATCGAGATCCTTGTTGGCCCTTGACAGGTCGTCATCGGAGACATCTGCCTCGTCGGCGAGTTCCTCGAGTTCCCGCCGGGCGGTCCGGCGTGCGTTCCGCACCGAGATCCGGCCCTCCTCGGCGAGCCCCTTGACGACCTTGACCAACTCGGCCCGACGCTCCGCGGTGAGCGGCGGGAACACCAGGCGGATGACCGTGCCGTCGTTGGAGGGGTTCAGTCCCAGGTCGGCGAGCTGGATGGCGCGTTCGATGGCCGCCATCGCGCCCTTGTCGAACGGGGTCACCAGCAGTTGGCGGGCCTCGGGCACCGAGAACGACGCCAACTGCTGCATCGGCACATCCGACCCGTAGTACTCCACGGGCAGCTTGTCGATGAGCGCCGGGGTCGCACGACCCGTCCGCACGCCGGTGAACTCGTTCCGGGTGTGCTCGACGGCCCGCGCCATCCGTTCGGTCGCGCCCTCGGTCACGACCTCGATCAGCTCAGAACTCATACGACCAGGGTACCCAGGTCCCGCCCCTCGAGAATGGACCTGATGTTGCCGTCGGTCATCAGGTCGAACACCACGATCGGGACCCGATTGTCCATGCACATGGTGATCGAGGTCGCGTCCATCACCTTCAGGCCCCGGTTGAGCAGGTCCAGATAGCTGATCTGGTCGAGCTTCTCGGCCTCGGGATTGGTCCGTGGGTCGTCGGTGTAGACCCCGTCCACACCCGAGTGGCTTCCCTTCAACAGCACGTCCGCGCCCATCTCCACCGCCCGCAAGGCCGCGGTCGTGTCGGTGGTGAAGTACGGGTTCCCCGAGCCGCCGGCGAAGATCACCACCCGGCCCTTCTCCAGGTGGCGCAGGGCCCGTCGGCGGATGTAGGACTCCGCGACCTGCGACATGTGGATCGCCGACTGGACCCGGGTGGGCTGGTCGAGGCGCTCGAGGAGGTCCTGGAGCGCCAACGCGTTGATCACCGTGGCGAGCATGCCCATGTAGTCGGCCTGGGCGCGGTCCATGCCCGCGCCCGCCCCGGTCATGCCCCGCCAGATGTTGCCCCCACCCACGACCACGGCGACGTCGACGCCGAGGTCGCGGCGGACCTCGACGATCTGGCGGGCCAGGTCTCCGACCACGTCACCGTCGATGCCGAACCCGGCGGACCCGGCGAAGGACTCACCGGACAGCTTGAGCAGGACGCGCTGCCACCTCGGCTCGGGCACTCAGCTCCCCACGACGATCTGGGAGAACGCGACGAGCTCCGCACCGGCGGCATCGAGCAGCTTGGCGATCGTCTGCTTCTCGTCCTTGACGTACTTCTGCTCGAGCACGACCCGCTCGGCGAACCAACCCGACAGGCGACCCTCGACGATCTTGGCCATCGCCGCCTCCGGCCTGCCCTCGGCGCGGGTGATGTCTTCGAGCGCGGCCCGTTCCGCGGCGACCTCGTCAGCGGGAACGTCGTCGCGGGTCACCGCGGTCGGCCTGGTGAACGCGATGTGCACGGCGACGTCGTGAGCCAACTCCTCGGTGCCACCCGACAGCTCCACGGCGACCGCGTTCACGCCGCGGCCGTCCTGGCGGTGGACGTAGGTGCCGAGGACGGCGCCGTCGCTGGCCTCGAGACGTGCCGTGCGGCCGATCGAGATGTTCTCCTTGAGACGGACCTTCAGGTCGTCGACCCGGTCCTCGAACGCGGCGAGGGCGTCATCGCCGCCCGTGGCGAGGGCTTCCGCGAGTTCGTCGGCGAAGGGCGCGAAGGAGTCGGACTTGGCGACGAAGTCGGTTTCACACTTGAGTTCGACGAGCCCAGCGGTCGACCCGGAAACGGCGATCGCCACGACGCCTTCGGAGCTGTCCCGGTCGGTTCGACCTGCCGCCTTGGCGAGTCCGTGCTCGCGCAGCCACTTGCGGGCCGCGTCGAAGTCGCCGCCACTCTCGGTGAGCGCACGCTTCGCGTCCATCATGCCGGCGCCGGTCTCCTGGCGCAGCGCCTGGATGTCCTTGACGGTGAATTCAGCCATGACTTCCGGTCACTCCTTCTCGGTCTCGGGGGCCTTCTCGGTCTCGGGGGCCTTCTCGG
>CAZQSU010000025.1:18073-33236 GCA_964595905.1 uncultured Iamiaceae bacterium | reverse complement strand
AAGGACGACTGCGCCGCCGCCGGCCTGGTCAAGTTCGACCTGTTGGGTCTGGGCATGCTCACCGCCCTGCACCACGCGGTCGACCTCATCGCCGAGCACCGGGGTTACGAGTTGGACCTCGCCGCGTTGGAGCAGGACGACGCCGTGTACGAGATGCTGTGCCGGGCCGACTCGATCGGCGTGTTCCAGGTGGAGTCCCGCGCCCAGATGGCCACCCTGCCCCGCCTGAAACCCCGCACCTTCTACGACCTGGTGGTCGAGGTCGCACTCATCCGTCCCGGCCCGATCCAGGGCGGCTCGGTGCACCCGTACATCCGCCGACGCAACGGCACCGAGGAGGTCACCTACGCGCATCCGCTGCTCAGATCCGCGCTCGCCAAGACCCTGGGGGTGCCGCTGTTCCAGGAGCAGTTCATGCAGATCGCCATCGACGCGGCCGGGTTCAGTGCCACCGAAGCCGACGAGCTGCGTCAGGCGATGGGATCCAAGCGCAGCCGGGCACGCATGGGCCGGCTACGCGAACGGTTGTTCACCGGGATGGCGACGCGTGGCATCACCGGTGAGGTCGCCGAAGACATCTGGCACAAGCTGGTGTCGTTCGCCGATTACGGGTTCCCCGAGTCGCACGCGGTGAGCTTCGCCTACCTGGTGTATGCGTCGTCGTGGATCAAGTTGTACGAACCCGCGGCGTTCTGCGCGGCGTTGTTGAACGCGCAGCCGATGGGGTTCTACTCGCCGCACACGCTGTGCCAGGACGCCCGTCGCCACGGCGTGACCGTGCATGGTCCGGATCTGGTGCACTCGGCCGCGGACGCCACCCTCGAGCCGTGTGGCGACTCGCACAACGGTGTGGCGGTGCGGCTCGGGCTGTCGTCGGTCCGGGGGGTGGGCGACGACCTGGCCGAAACGATCGTCGCCGAGCGCGCCGCAGCCGGTCCGTATCTCGATCTGGCGGATCTGGCCCGACGGACCGGGGTGAGCGAACGCCAACTCGAGGCGTTCGCCCTGGCCGGTGCCGTGCCTTCGCCGGTCGGCACCGATCGAAGGGGCGCTCTCGATGAGACCTCCTCACCCCCCTCGCCGAAATTTGCAGAGAAATCCCGCTCACAGCGGCAGATTCCTGCAAATTTCGAGCATGACACGGGGACAGCCGGGCGACGAACCGCGCGGGGGAACCGGCGTGAGGCGCTGTGGGCGGCCGGCGCGGCGGCACAGTCCCGTCCGGGGCGACTACCCGGGATCGTGACGGGCACCGACGCGCCGCCGCTGCCGGGCATGTCGCCCGCCGAGGAGGCCGTCGCCGACCTCGTCGCGACCGGGGTGAGTGCCGCCGGGCATCCGACCCGGTTCATCCGCGACCGGCTCGACCGGATGGGCGTGACCCCCGCCGCCCGCCTCGCCACCCTGCCACTCCCCGGCGACGAAGCCGACGCGAGCAGATCCCAGGGCCCGCCCGGGCCTCCAAGCCAACGCGTGCTCGTGGCGGGGGTCGTGACCCATCGACAACGCCCCGCCACGGCCGGAGGCACGATGTTCATCAACCTCGAGGACGAGACCGGGCTGGTGAACGTGATCTGCTCGAAGGGTTGCTGGACGCGTCACCGCGCCGTGGCGCGGAGTGCCCCGGCACTCGTCGTGCGGGGCAGGCTCGAGCGGGCCGAGGGCGTCGTGAACGTGGTCGCCGAGAAGATCACCGAACTCGAACTCGATCTCGGTCCGCTGCGTTCACGCAACTTCCGCTGAACCCGAACGACGCCGATCGGCGTCGCCCGCCGTCGGCTCAGGCCGGGCAGGGACCGTTGCGGATGACCTGACCACCCGAGCGCCAGGGTTGCCAACGGTCGCCGTAGTAGCTCTGCGCGGCATCCGACAGGCCGCGGGCGACCTGCGCGTTCTTGTTCGCGTCGAACAGCTCCTGGAACTCGTAGCCGTATTTCTGCTGGATCCAGGCAGCGTGGACGTGGTTGATCTGGAACAGCCCGATGTTCAGCCAGTCGGGGCTGAGCGCGTCGGCCTGGTAGTTGGACTCGCGCTGGACGATCCGCAGAGCACAGTCACGCTGGGCGGGCTCGAACCAGTTCGACACCGCGACCTGGGCGACCTCTTCGGGCGTACAGCTCACCGCGGAGAACCCCAGAAGCCCCACGGCGAGCAATGCCGCCGTGACCCATCGCGCCCGGGGTCGGCGCGACCGACGCGTGACGGGTCGGCGGTCGTCGTCCGTGGAGTCGAGCGGGTGGGAAAGCTGGTCGGGGCTCACGTCGGAGGGCTCCTGGCACATCGCGGTCATGTTGCAGTTCTGTTACGAACTCGATGCACCCTAGCGACCGAACCCCGGGGTTTCGCAACTCCCGATCGGTCGGCGCCGAACGACCGGATCGGCGCGCCGACGCCCGGGCTCAGCGCGTCGCCACCTGCCGGGCGAGGATCCCGAGGGTCGCCCGCAACGCGCCCTCGTCCAGCACGGGGAAGATCCCCGAATCGCGCCACACCTCGTGCGCATCCGACCAGTCGTAGTAGCTGGTCGCCGCGGTGCCGCCGTCGACCGCTTCGAGGTGGTAGCCGTAGACGTGACCGAGCGGCGGGTCCATCTGCGACAGGATCGTCCATGCGATCTCGGTGTCGGGTTCGTACGCGGTGATCTTCACGGTGACGTCGTAGCGGCCCAGCTCCGGGTAGTCGTTGAGCGCCTCGCGGTCCATGTGCACCACGAAGGTGTCGCCCACCGCGGTCACCCGGTCGCCCTCGGCGGACTGCAACATCCCCGACGAATCGATCGCCACGTGGCCCTGCGGGTCGCTCAGGAGCGCGAAGATCGCCGCGGGCGGCGCGGCGATCGTGCGGGTGACTTGGATGCGGCGGTCCGGTTCGGCCGGGTTGTCGGTCATACGACGCGAGTCTGCCAGAACCGGCGACCCGGCCGGACCGGACCGCACGGGGGTGTGACGCGGAGCCTCAGGCCTTGGAGATCTTCAAGCTGACGTCCGCGACGCCGGCCAGCGCCTTGGAGACCGGGCAGTTCGCCTTGGCGTTCGCGCCCAACTCGTCGATCTTCTCGGCCGACACGTCAGCGTCGACGGTCGAGGTCAGGTCGATCCTGGTGATCGTGGGGCCGTCGTCGCCGACCACGATCGACACCTTCGCACTCGTCTCGATCGAGTTCGGCGGCGTGCCGTCCTGTGACAGCAGCAGCGCCAGGAACTGCGAGAAGCAACCGGCGTGAGCGGCACCGAGCAGTTCTTCGGGATTGGTGCCGTCGCCGTCGGCGAACCGGGAGGCCTTCGAGAACGTGCCCGACAGGCCCGTTCCGGTGGCCATCGTCCCGGAACCTTCGTCGATCGATCCACTCCATGTTGCGGTTGCTGATGCTGCCATCTCGTCATTCCTCTCGTCGTGGCGCCCGTCGACGGTGACGGGTCTGTGGTCGACGTCAACCCTACGACGGCTTCTGTGCAATCCATGCGGGCCGTCTCTGGTGCGCCTCACCGCACGAGGTCCGACGATCGGTGTCACTCGGCAGCTTCCTGGTGGGCCGCCGGTCGCCACGCGCCCTGTCGTGATCGGGATTCTCAGGGTCCGGCTGCGATACTGGGCCGATGTCCGAGAACGTACCCACCGTCGACGTCGTCGTCGAGATCCCCCGCGGCAGCCGCAACAAGTACGAGGTCGACCATGAATCGGGCGTGATCCGCCTCGACCGCCGACTCTTCTCGGCGACGGTGTACCCGTCTGACTACGGCTTCATTCCCGACACGCTCGCCGAGGACGGCGACCCGCTCGATGCCATGGTGCTGCTGGACGACCCGACGTTTCCGGGGTGCTGGGTGACCGCCCGACCGATCGGCGTGCTCTGGATGGAGGACGAGGCCGGCCCCGACGCCAAGATCATCTGTGAGCCGGCGCTGGACGTGCGCGTCGAGTCGATCACCGAGATCGACCAGCTCCCCACCCATCTGGTCGCCGAGTTGATCCACTTCTTCGACGTCTACAAGGACCTCGAACCGGCGAAGTCCACCACCACACGGGGCACCGAGGGTTCGGCCGCCGCCTGGGAGGAGATCCGGGCATCGCAGGCCCGGTTCCAGGCCGTCCGATCCGAAGGCTGATCTTCGGGGCCACGGCCGGGTCGACGGTCGGGCCCCACCGGCCGCTCTCGAGCGGTCGCAGGCCGCCGAGCCGTAGGGTTGACCCATGCACGACCTCGTGGTTCGCAACGGTCTGGTGGTCGACGGCTCGGGGGGTGAACCCTTCCACGCGGACGTCGCGATCGACGGTGAGGTGATCACCACGGTCGGCGACGACGTCGGCGCGGCCCGCCGTGAGATCGACGCGGACGGGCGTATCGTCACCCCGGGATGGGTCGACATGCACACCCACTACGACGCGCAGGCGACCTGGGATGCGGAGCTGACCCCGTCGGGGTGGCACGGGGTGACCACGGTGGTGATGGGCAACTGCGGCGTGGGGTTCGCGCCCGCCGCCCCCGACCGGCACGACTGGTTGATCGGGTTGATGGAAGGCGTCGAGGACATCCCCGGCGCCGCGCTCACCGCGGGCATCCAGTGGGAGTGGGAGACCTTCGGCGAGTACCTCGACGCACTGGACCGCCGCCGGTACGTCATGGACATCGGCACGCAGGTTCCCCACGGGGCGCTGCGCGCGTACGTGATGGGCGAACGTGGCGCCGCGAACGAGCCCGCCACCGCCGATGACTGTGCTGCGATGCGCCGCCTGGCGGCCGAAGCGTTGCGGGCGGGAGCGTTGGGGATCTCCACGTCGCGCACGCCGTTGCACCGCTCGGTCGACGGGGTGCTGGTGCCGGGCACCCACGCCGAGATGGACGAGGTGTTCGCGCTCGGCGACGCGCTCGTCGACGCTGGCCACGGCGGCTTCCAGGGTGCCTATGAGCACCCGGCGCTGCTCGGGGAGATGCGCTGGTTGCGGCGACTGGCCGAACACACCGGTCACCCGGTGACGGTGAATCTGCAACAGGACGACCAGGCCCCGGATCTGTGGCGCGACATCCTCGCCGAGTTGGACCGGGCCGCGGCCGACGGCGTGCCGCTGTACGCGCAGGTGCACGGCCGACCGGTCGGCATTCTCATGAGCTGGGGCGCCACGGTGCACCCGTTCTCGTTCGCCACGGCGTGGGGGCCGCTCGCCTTCGTGTCGCCCGAGGAGCGTCTCGCCCGGCTCGGTGACCCCGAGGTGCGCGCCGCGCTGACCGGCGGACCGGTCGCCGACGACCTGCTGGGCGACTTCACCCGGTTCATCACCACGTCGTGGCACAAGATGTTCTGCTTCGCCGGTGAGACCGACTACGAGCCCGCGCCCGAGTCGTCGGTCGCCGCGATCGCGCAGGCAACCGGCCGGGCACCGGCCGAGGTCGCGTACGACCACCTGATGTCGTCTGGCGGCAACGGCGTGCTGTATTTCCCGCTGTTCAACTACTCGAACGGCGACCTCGGCCCGACCCACGCGATGCACCAGCACCCACGCACCCGCATGGGTCTCGCCGACGGTGGCGCGCACGTCGGCTCGATCTGTGACGGGTCCACGCCGAGCTTCATGGTCGCCTTCTGGACCCGCGACCGGGTTCGCGGACCGAAGCTGCCGCTCGCTCACATCGTCAAGCGCCAGACCCGGGACACCGCGTTGCACTACGGCCTCGCCGACCGGGGCCTGTTGGCGCCGGGGTACCGGGCCGATGTGAACGTGATCGACTACGACCGGCTGGCGATCGACGCGCCCCGCCTCGCGTACGACCTGCCCGGCGGCGCCAAGCGGTTCGTCCAGGGTTCGTCGGGCTACGACGCGACGATCTGCGCGGGTGAAGTGGTGCGGGAGCACGACGAGTTCACCGGCGCGCGCCCCGGCCGGCTGCTGCGCGGCCCGGCGCCCGACCCGGTCGGCTGAGCCGCCTCGGCGGCCTGCGTCATCGGGAACCCGAGCCGGCCGGCGACCCGGGAGGCTCGCTGCGGGGCGCCCCAGCGGAGTCGATCGGCGGACCGTTCCGCCAGACGACGACCGGCCTGATCAACCGACCTCGGGCGCGCTGGTCTCCCCCAGCAGCAGGGTCACCAGTGCACCGACGAGCCACTCCTCGGCCTCGTCGAAGGTCCAACCCGACTCGTCGGTGAGCTGACGCCACGTCGGCGGTGACGTCATCGTCGCGAGCATCGTGGCCGCCCGGTCGGCGGTCAGTCCCGGGCCGAGCGCTCCGGACGCCGCAAGCCCGTGGCACAGCCCGGTCATCCCGGCGCGGTGGCGTGCCATCCCGTCGGCGACCGCGGCCGCCACGTCGGGCTCCGACGCCTGCGCCGAGAGCAGCACGCCGAGCAGGTCACCGCAACGTTCGTTGAGCACGCGGGTCAGATGGACCGCCGCCGCGAGCATCTTCGTCGGCTCGGATTCGCCGGCCGCCGCAGCGGCGAGCTCGGGCACGCCGGCTTCGGTGTCGATGAGGTCGTTCAGGGCGAGCACCAACGCGCCCTTCGAGCCGACGCTGTCGTACACGGTCTGCACGGCGACACCGGCTTCAGCGGCGATCTGGGCGATCGACGTGCCGGTGAAGCCCTGGGCCGCGAACAGTCGACGCGCCGCCGCGAGCACCTCGGCACGGGTGGCGGCGGCCGCCACCTCTCGTCGGTTGGGTCGACGGTCGGTCACAGTGCTTGACATCCTCTCAGAAGAATCTCATACTGCTCATCGTAATTGAGTTCCATTCATCTGATGTACATTCTTGTGGAGGTGCGACCATGGCCATGACCCTCACGTCCGGCACCACGACGACCGCCGGGGCACGGGCGAGCACCGACGTCCTCGCCGGCGCGGGCGGACTCGTCTTCGTGGTGCTGCTCGTCGTCCAGAACGCGATCCGCTCCTCGGAACCCGCATTCTCGGCGTCGCCCCACGACGTCGCGACCTACTTCGCCGACCACCGCGTCGCCGCGGTACTGCCCCTGGCGCTGTATCCACTCGGCATGATCGGTCTGTTGTGCTTCGCCGCGGGCATCAGGAACCGGGTGCGCGGGTCGGTCGATCGGTGGTGGGTCGACGTCGGCACCTTCGCGGTGGTGATCGTCGCGACGCTGTTCGCGCTGGTGAACGTGAGCGAGATCGCGATCACCACCCGGGCGGACGCTCTCGTGCACGAGCCGTCGGCCGTCGAGATCGTCTGGGCGCTGCATGGCGGGGCATTCGGCCTGAACCTCGTCGCGATCGGGCTCGCCCTCGTGGGGCTGTCGCGGGCAGCGCTGGCGCAGCGACTGCTGCCCGACTGGTACGGCCCCGTCGCGCTCGCAGGCGCGGCCTGTCTGTTCGTCGCGGCGGTGTTCACCGTGTCGATCGTCGACGGTGGCGCCTGGCTGTACCTGGGGTTCGCCGGGTTCCTGGTGTGGGGCGTGTTCCTCGTCCTCACCGGCCTCGCGCTCGTGTCCCGTCGGACGGTGGCATCGACGCCGTCGGGCGCCTGACGGCGAGCGGGGCGATCCGCACCGATGCGCCTCTACGCTTCATGGTGTGGTTGCCATCGACGCGCCGGTCGACCCGACCCCGCTGGACCGCCGCCTGTTTCCGGTCACCGCCGAGTACGTGTACCTCGACCACGCGGGCACCGCCCCGCTGCCCACACCGAGCGTCGCGGCGATCACCGCGGCCGCCGAAGCGATGGCCGAAGGCGGGTCGGTCGGTGAGGACGAACGCTTCGCCGCCACCGACGTCACCCGACAACGGGCGGCCGATCTGCTGGGGGTACCGGTCGACGACGTGGCGTTCGTGAAGAACACGACCGAGGGGTTGGGGTTCGTCGCGAACGGGCTCGACTGGCAGCCCGGCGACCGGGTGGTGGTGCCCGACGAAGAGTTCCCGTCCACGATCTTCCCGTGGCTCGGCCTGGCCGACCGCGGCGTCGAGGTGGTCCGGGTAGCGCCCCGGGGTGCTGCGGGATCGTTGCCGCTCGACGCGTTCGCGGACGCGCTCGCGGCCGGACCGGTCCGACTGGTCGCGTCGAGTTGGGTGCAGTTCTCGAAGGGTTGGCGCACCGACCTGGCGGGACTCGCCGAGCTGTGCCACGCCCACGGTGCGCTGTTGTGCGTCGACGTGATCCAGGGGCTCGGGGTGCTGCCGTGCCACCTGGCCGACTGGGGCGTCGACTTCGCCGCGGCCGATGCGCACAAGTGGCTGCTCGGCCCCGAGGGGTGCGGCGTGTTCTACGTGGCCGCCGAGCACCGCGAGGCGCTGCGGGTGCTCGAGCCGGGGTGGGCATCGGTCGCACACCGTATGGAATGGGGCAATCTCGATCTGGTCTACGACGATTCGGCGCGCCGCTTCGAGGGCGGCACCCCGAACATGATCGGCCTCGCCGGGCTGGGGGCGTCGCTGGAGCTGCTCACCGACGCGGGCATCGAGGCGATCTGGCGCCATGTCGACGCGCGCGGTGACCAGTTGTGTGAGGGGCTCGAGGCACGGGGCGCGGTCGTGGTGTCGGACCGCCGCGCCGCGTCGCAACCGGCGGGTCGATCGGGCATCGTCACGTTCACGGTGCCGGGCGTCGACGCCGAGGTCTTGCACGAACGTCTCACGAGCCGCGGGGTGATCTGTTCGCCACGGGGCGGCGGGATCCGCTTCGCTCCGCACGCCTACACCAGCGCGGACGACATCGACATCGCCCTCGAGGCCGTCCACCTGTCGTCCCGCTGACCCGCTGATCCACCCACCCGTCGCTCCCCTCACCCGTCGATCCCCATCCGTCGATCCCCATCCGTCGATCCCCATCCGTCGATCCACGCGCCCGCCCGATCCTCGCGCCCGCCCGATCCGAGCGCTCCCAAGTCGAACTGGGGCGGAAGACGGCCATCCTCGCGCGCTCCGTGCTGGATCCCGGCGACTCGTGCGCCGTCTTGCATCCCTCCGTCCCTCCGTGGTGGTCCGCCGACCACCCGAACTCTGGGAGGAAGCCCACGTTCTTCGCCGGAAACCTCCCAGAGTTCGACACCGCGAACCCCGACCAGCCACCCCCACACGAACTCTGGGAGCCAACCCACGTTCTACGCCGGAAACCTCCCAGAGTTCGACACCGCGAACCCCGACCAGCCACCCCCACACGAACTCTGGGAGGAAACCCACGTTCTACGCCGGATACCTCCCAGAGTTCGGCATCGTGACCCCCGACCAACCACCCCCACACGAACTCTGGGAGGAAACCCACGTTCTTCGCCGGTTGCCTCCCAGAGTTCGATGCGAGTCCGACGTTTCGGGTTGCCGATTCGACTGTCGGCGCATCCACTACACGTTTTGGGCGGCTGGAGCGTTTGAGTCCGCATATGGTGCGAACGATCGAGAGGAGACCACGTTGGAGGCCGACGCGTTCTGCCGTGGGCTCTATCCGAGACTCGTGGGGTCGTTGCGCCTGGTGTTCGGCGCGCAGGTGCCCGCCGAGGATCTCGCGCAGGACGCCCTGGTGCGCGCCATCGAACGGTGGGACCAGGTCGCGGTCATGGACCACCCCGAAGCCTGGTGCTACCGGGTGGCGTTCAACCTCGCCCGGTCGGGGTTCCGCCGCCGCCGGGCCGAGTCACGCGCCACGGCCCGGTTGGGTGCTCGTCGCCAACCCGCCGACGACCCACCCGAACCCGACGACGTGCTCGCCGTCCGGGCCGCACTCGCGCAACTGCCCCACCGTCAACGCCAGGCGATCGTGCTGCGCTTCTACGCGGACCTCACGGTCGACCAGGTCGCCGATGCCATGAAGTGTCGCCCCGGAACGGTCAAAGCCCACCTGCACCGGGGGCTCGTTGCTCTCCGCCGCGAAGGCCTGGTCGACGACGGCCTGATCGAACCGGTGCCGATCGGTCGGGAGACGCCGACCGAGACGTCGGCAACCGAGGCGTCAGCCAGGTCCCCACGCTTCCGCGACACGCACGACGACACCCCGCCCCACCGCCGGTCGGCCGACGTGCGCCGCGTGGCGCCCGGGGCGTGCGGTGACGAGCAGCACGAGGTGGGCGATGAGTGACCTGAACGGCCGCCTCGCCCGTGCCGCCGGAGACGTGACCGCCTCGCTCGATGTCGACGATCTGCACCGAAGGGCCGACCGACGTCGCCGACGTCACCGGGCCGTGCGCGGCATCGGTATCGTCGCGCTCGCACTCGTCGTCATCGCCGCTGCGGTGTTCACCGTGTCGTCGCGCTCGTCGACCACCGAGGTGGCCCACCCGAACCGCGAACCCGCCGGCGTCGGCGTTGGCGAGCCGGGCCGGTGGGTGCCGATCGCCAAGGCCCCGATCGAGCCGAGCAGATTCTCGTTCGGACTCTGGACCGGCTCAGAGGTCGTGGTCTTCACCACCACCGACCGGGTGTGCGACGCAGTCGATCCGACATCCTGTGGGCCGAGCGTCGATTCGAGTCAGGTTCTGGCAACCGGCGGCGCCGCGTACGACCCGTCGACGGACACATGGCGACGTATCAGCCCTCCGCCCGTGGGCTTCGCTCGTTCCCAGGTGCAGGTCATCGACGGCGCGATCTATGCCCTCGGACGCGCGAACAGGACCGACACCTCGATCCAACTCATCCGCTACGAGCCGCGCACCGACACCTGGACCCGATTGGCCTCGGCGGGTACCCCGCCATTCGGCATGTGGGAGCAGTCGACCACGTTCGGTGATCGATTGGTCGTCTACGAACCGGCCTGGCGCCATGGCACGACGAATGATGCCTACTACGATCCGGCAACCGATTCCTGGCATGATCTTCCCGACGACCCGATCTTCTCCGACGAACACGTCGAGTCCGGAAGCCGTCAGATGGTCGAATACGGATCGCAGCTCTACCGATTCGCCGGACTTCAGGTCTCGCCGACACCCGGCACCGCTCAGCCACAGAACACCGTGCATCCGGTCGAGCGGATCGCGGTCCTCGACGGCGGGTCGTGGCGGCACCTGGACATCGCGTCGCACGTCCGTGAAGGTATGGGAACGGGAACCTGGGCGGTGACCGGCGATCACCTCACGATGCTGGACCCCGCCACACTGAATCCGTACGCGCTCGTTCCGTCGCTGCGTGGCGCCACCTCCCTGGTGTTCGATCCGGCGACCCGGCAACTCGGCGACGGGCCGGAGCCGACCCCACCATCGGACGCCGTGTCGGGCGGGTTCGACGTCGTTGCGAACGGGTCCACCATGGCCACGTTGTTCGGCTCGTGGGGCGCCGTGTTGGATCCAGACTCGGGTTCGTGGAGCACGATCGAAGTTCCCGGCAAGCCGAAACTCGTGGGATTCGTGTCGGTCTTCGCCGGGGATCGGCTCTTCAGGTGGGGTGGCCACGTCGACGAGCCCGGATCCCGGACCGTTCGATCGACCGAGGGATGGATCTGGACGCCACTGACGTCGAGCAGGTCACCGTCGACTTCCGGATCGCCGTCGAGCGTCGCGCCCGCGGGCACGACCGTCTCGCAGCTCGCCGCCGGGTCATGGCATGACCTGCCGGGGCCCCCGGTCCCCATGGGTGGCGACGCCGGGGTGGTGTGGACCGGCTCGCGGCTGTTCGCATGGGGCGGAACCGGCGACCCCACCGAATTCCAGGTCGAAGGCATCTCGCGGCGGGCTGCGCTGTACGACCCGGTCGCGAGGTCCTGGCGCCTCACCTCCGAGGCGCCGATCACTCCGAGGTCGAATCCGACGACCGTGTGGACCGGCACCGAGGTGCTCGTCTGGGGCGGACTCGACTCGTCACGGCACGTCGTGAACGACGGCGCCGCCTACGACCCGGCGACCGACACCTGGCGGAAGCTGCCGCGCGCCGATGCGCCCGGAACCGGAACCCGGCGGCCCGGCGTCCGCCAGACGATGCAGGCCGCGGTCTGGACCGGGAACCAGCTGGCCGTGTTCACGCCGATCGACCCGACGGCGACCGATGCGACGACGATTGCCCAGTCGTTCTACGACCCGGCTACGGGCAACTGGACCGAACGCGCCCCGGAGCACGATGCCCGAGCCGAGAACCGCCTCGCGCGTATCGACGCCGTCGCCGTGAAGGGCCACACCCTTGTGTGGTTGTCGTGGTCATCGACCGTGAAGAAACGTCCCGACGGTTCCTCCACCGAAGGCCTGCCGGCAGAGCAGTTGCTCTACGAGGTCGACACGACCCCCGACAGGGGCTCGATCGGCTGGACCGAGGTATCGGTCCCCGCTGCGACACCGATCATCGCCGATCCGATCGACGCGGGCGGCGTCGTGGCGGCCACGACGAGCCCCTATCGGCTCGACCCCGACTACCGCGGGCCGGCTCCGTTGGGGATTCCGACCGTGTTGCTTTCGCTCACCGAGGGCCGCTCCGGGCCGGCCGCGACCTGGAAGGAGATGCCGCAGGGCAGGCTGAACACGACGAGCCAACCGCAGGTGTGGACCGGCGCCGCGATCATCCGGTTCAACGTGGAGGGCCGACCGTCGCCGACGAGTCGACAACAACCCGGCGATCTGGACGCGTTGGATTGGAACAACCATGCTTGGACGGCGCTCCCCCGCTCACCCTGGGACGCCGACCCCGAGACGCTGCGCCTCGTCTGGGCCGGAGACCGGCTCATCGTATGGGGACGACTCTCGACGACCTGCGCGGACCACTCCAGCGGCTGCACCCCCGGTCAGGGCCGACGCATCCTCGCCACCGAACTCGACCCGGGTTGAGTCGAGCACTGGCGACGTCGTTGTCACGTTCAGCGGCAGCAAGGGACGGCCTTTCCTCACTCGGTTCCCGATGGCCGCACGTCTCGCTCGTGCTCGGGGTACGGCCAGAGCACGCCCGGTCCCCTGCCCCTGGTGCCGCGTCAGGGAACGCTTGCGATGTCCACGCGAGGCGTTGTCGTGGCCCGCAAGGACGCTCGGACGATGGCGTGCACCCGGCGCGCCGAGGACGAGGACGCCGCGAGATGCGACATGGGCCGTCCTGGCAGAGGGCACCTGTCGCCTGACACAGCCCTGGCCGTGCATCCCCGTTGTCCGTCCCCGACACGTGGTCGTGCCGCGGGTCCCATACCCTGTCCGTACTTCCGGTCCGGTCGTCCCTCGCCTCCCCGCGGTCGTCGCCGTGCCCGCGGGCAAGCCCGCGATGGTGATCGAGGCTGGGCGCTTGCTGGACGCAGCACGAAAAGCGGACGTAGACGCGCCATCGGCCCCGGCGTTCGGTCGGGCGATCGGGCGGGTGGCGGGGGCGGCGCCGCGTACGGTGGGGTGGCGATGGCGCCGAAGACCGACTGGAATCCGCTGCTGCGTGACGAGTTCGCCAAGCCCTACTGGGGCGAGTTGCAACAGTTCGTCGACGGTGAGCGGGCCCACCACCCGGTGTACCCGCCCCACGATCTCGTGTTCGCGGCGTTGCACCGCACGCCCTACGCCCAGGTCAAGGTCGTGATCCTCGGTCAGGACCCCTACCACGGCCGCGGCCAGGCCCATGGGCTGTGCTTCTCGGTGCCCGACGGGGTCGCCCAGCCTCCGTCGTTGCGCAACATCATCGCCGAGCTCGAATCCGACCTGGGCCTGCCGGCGACACCCGGCGGCAACCTCGAGCCGTGGGCCGACCAGGGCGTGTTGTTGTTGAACACGACGCTCACCGTGCGGGCCGGCAAGGCCGCGTCCCATCAGGGCAAGGGCTGGGAGACGTTCACCGACGAGGTGATCCGCACGGTCGACGCGAAACCCGAACGGGTCGTGTTCATCCTCTGGGGCGCCGCGGCGCGACGCAAGCGCTCACTGATCGACACCGACCGACACGTCATCATCGAATCCGCCCATCCCTCACCGCTCTCGGCATCCAACGGGTTCTTCGGCTCGAAGCCGTTCTCCCGCGCGAACGCCGCCCTCGTCGAAGCCGGCCGCGACCCGGTCGACTGGCGCCTCGCGGGGCCCGACGGCTGAGCGGGACCGCCGGGCGGTCCGACTCGAAATTTGCAGAGAAAACCCGGCCACAGCGGCAGAACCCTGCAAATTTCGGAGGAGGGTGCGGTGGTCGGGCGGCGTCGAAGGTTTGAAGCTCGGCCGGCTCGGGCACAAGCCAGGTATGCAACCCGAACAGCGCTCATCCGTCGATCCGAGCATCGGCGCGATCATCGACCGCCTGGCGCGGCCAAACCGCGGGATCGTGTCCCACCGCGACCTGGATGCCGCAGGAGTCACGCGTCACCAGATTGCATCGCTCGTCGAACGAGGCCTGGTCGTGCCGATCCAGCCAGGCGTGCTCCGTGTCACCGGCACGTACCTGTCGACGCGACGCCGCCTTCTCGCGGCCTGCACGAGCATCGACGACGTCGCGGCGGCCTCCCACCGTGCCGCACTCTGGCTCTGGGGGCTCCTCGACCGGCCTCCACCGATCGAGATCTCGGTTCGCACCGAACGCAGCTTCGAACGCCGGGAGGTGATCGTCCACCGCTCCCGCGATCTCGTCGACACCCACATCACGCGGCGACGAGGCGTGCCGGTCACCAAACCCGCTCGCACGCTGGTCGACGTCGGATGTGTCGTCCCACGGCAAGTTCTGGACGACGCGATCGAGCGGGCGCTCCATCACCGACTGGTGACCGTCGCCGGACTTCGCCGCATGATCGACGACGTGGCCGCTCGGGGTCGGAACGGGGTCGGTGTCCTCCGCACTGCGCTCGACGACCGGGCGCTGGGCGACGACCGGCCCGAGAGCCTGCTCGAGCCGCTCATGGCTCGGCTCTGCGCACACGGCAACGTCGAGGGCGTCCTCTACCAGCAGACGCTCGAACTCGACGGTCGCCGCCTTCGACCGGACTTCCTGATCCCGTCGGCCCTCCTCGTCATCGAGGTCGATGGACTCGAGGCCCATGGCACCCGCGACGCGCTCGACCACGACCTCGAGCGTCAGAACCTGTTGATCGCGCACGGGTATCAGGTGCTCCGCTACACCAGCACCCACCTCCGCGACCCTGGCCGCGTCAGCTCCCAGATCCTCCGCACTGCCCGGCGACGGCGCGCGGAGCTCGGCGCACCCGACCACGCTCCTGGCCGGCCGTCCCCCAACGGAAATCTGCAGTGAAAACCCGCCAGGAGCGGCAGAAGCCTGCAAATTTCGCAAGGACGCGGGGTGGACGGGGTCAGGACGCGGGGTGGACGGGGTCAGGGCGCGGGGGACGGGGTCAGGACGCGGGGTG
>CAZQSU010000025.1:0-17973 GCA_964595905.1 uncultured Iamiaceae bacterium | reverse complement strand
AGGACGCGGGGTGGACGGGGTCAGGGCGCGGGGGACGGGGTCAGGACGCGGGGTGGACGGGGTCAGGACGCGGGGGACGGGGCCAGGGCGCGGGGTGGACGGGGTCAGGCCACCGCGTGGGCAGGGGTTCTCGCCAACCACGGCTCCCATGCCGGATCAGCGGTCACCCCCACGAGCAGCCACGACCAACCCGACGGCGCATGGGGCGTGACGCGCAGCGTCCAGCCCAACTCGTCGAGGGTCCGGTCGGCTTTGCGTCCGTTGCACGGCCCGCACGCGGCAACGACGTTCTGCCACACGTGTTCCCCACCCCGCGACCGCGGCACGACATGGTCGACCGTGTCGCCCTTGCTTCCGCAGTAAGCGCAGCGGTGCTTGTCGCGGGCCACCACGTTGCGACGGGTGAGGGGCAGGTGCGCCCGGAACGGCACCCGGACGTAGTAGCGCAGCCGGATCACCGACGGCACCGGAACCGTCAGGCGTTCCGAGTGCAACTCGCCCGTGCCCTCGGACACGACGTCGGCCTTGCCGCTGAGTACAAGCACCACGGCGCGGCGGTGCGTGACCACGTGGAGCGGCTCGTAGGTGGCGTTCAAGAGCAGCGTCGCGCTCATCGCGGCCCTCCTTTCGCTACCGACGGCCGACCAAGCGACGAAGGCAACGCTACCCGCTCGTCGATGGCGATCCGGGGAGCATTCGACTTTCTCGTCCCGGTGACGATTCCCGGGGCACTTCTCCCGGCCTCGTCTCCGTCACGCTCCGCCACGACCGTCACGACATCGGGACCCGACACCTCGGCGATTTCCGGCAGCTACCATCGCCGCGCGGATGGACGACGAGATCGACGCGCGCGCGGCCGACGGCGAGATGACCCGTGCAGCATCGACGCCGAGGCACCGGCGCGCTCCCGCGGGGATCCCGGTCGGCTACCAGCCGGCGCTCGACGGGGTGCGCGCGATCGCGGTGGGCATGGTCATGGTGTTCCACCTGGCCACCAGTCGCGGATTCGACATCGTCGGTGGGGGGTGGCTGGGCGTCGACGTGTTCTTCGTGCTCAGCGGCTATCTCATCACGTCGCTCCTGCTCACCGAACGTCGCCGTCGCGGACGCATCGGGATGCGGAACTTCTACGTGCGTCGCTTCCTGCGACTCGCGCCGTTGTCGATCGGGCTGGTGCTCGTGTTGTGGGCGATCACCGCCACCGGTCTCGACGACGCGACCGGCCTCAGCCTGCCCTTCGGGGGCGGTGTCTCGATCCTGCTCTACTACTCGAACTGGTGGAACATCGCGCATCCGCACGGGCTGGGTTCGCTCGGGCACGTGTGGTCGCTGTCGGTCGAGGAGCAGTTCTACTTCGTGTGGCCCTGGGTCGTGTTCGCCGCGTACGCGCTCATGGCACGATCGGCCCGGCGGGTGCTGATCGTGGTCAGCGCGGTCGCGGTCGTCACGATCGGCCTGGTGCGGCGCAGCCTGTGGCTGTCGTCGACGGCGCCGGGCGCCTCGGGCACGGCCATCGTCGACGCGTGGCTCAGCTTCTTCCGCAACTCGTTGCTCCGCGGCGACGGGCTGTTGATGGGTTGTCTGGCGGCACTGGTGCTCCACGGCGTGACCGTCACCCCGCGCCTGCGTCGGTTGGTCGGGGCCGCCGCCGTTCCCGCGCTGGTCGCGGCCATCGTCATCGTCGGCTTCACGCATTTCGGGTTGTGGAAGCCGTGGGTTCCGTTCGTTCCGGCCTGGGGGCTGAGCGCGTTCAACCTGGCGGTGGCCGTGGTCGTCGCGTGGTTGGTGGTGGCGCCCCGGTCGGTGCTCGCCGGTCTGCTCTCGTTGCGACCGCTGACCTGGGTCGGGCGGCGCGCGTACGGGATCTACCTGTTGCACCCGTTGGTGTTGGACGTCGTCGCGACCCACACGTCGCTGCGTCGGTTCTGGTTCGAGGCCGCCGTGATCGCCGGATCCCTCGTGATCGCCGGCGTGTCGTTCCGCTTCTTCGAGACGCCGTTCCTGCGTCTGAAGGAGCGGTTCTCGTCCCGGTGAGCCCGCCGACCGGTGCGGTACGCTCCGCACCACCGACCGGGCGCGCAGTCGAAGTCCACTCCCGTGCGGCATCAGCGACCACAAGGAGACGGCCCATGGAACCCCGCGGAGCCCGTGTGCTCATCACCGGTGCGACCGGTGGACTCGGCCAGGCGATCGCGGCGTCGCTGGCGACGCTCGGCGCCGAGGTCGTCATCACCGGTCGGCGTGGTGACGTGCTCGACGAACTGGCCCAGCGCCTGGAGGCCGAGCCGATCGTCGCTGACCTGCGTGACCGGTCCGATCTGGAACGGGTCGCCGAGGCCGCGCGGAGCTGCGACATCCTGATCGCCAATGCCGGGGTCGGCCACGACGCGCCGATCGGGGCGGTCACCACCGAGGAGATCGACACCCAGATCGACGTGAACCTGCGCGCGCCGGTGATCCTGGCCACGGCGTTCGCACAGGCGCACCTGACGGCCGGCACGCCCGGTCAGATCGTGACGATCGGGTCGCTGTCGGGGCTCGCCGCGAGCCCCGAGTCGCGTCTGTACAACGCCACGAAGTTCGGTCTGCGCGGCTACACCCTGGCGCTCCGGCAGGATCTCGCCGACCACCACATCGGGGTGACCCACGTGGCACCCGGGTTCATCCGCGACGCGGGCATGTTCCACGACGGCGGCATCGAGTTGCCAAGGGGCACGCGGACCAAGGCACCGGGCGACGTTGCCGCGGGGGTGCTGCGCGCGATCCGCGAGAATCCGGCGGAGGTGTTCGTGTCGCCGTTCGAGTTGCGCCTGGGGGCGACCCTGGCCGCGGTCGCACCGGGGCTGAGCGCGAAGGTGCAGAAGCGACTCGACGCCGCCGGCCGCCAGCGCGCCGACTGAACGCTCGCCGGGCCGGGCCGATCGGCTGGAGATGCGCTCTCTACCAAACGGTAGAGTGCTCGCATGACCGCGCGGACCTCGACCAGACCACGATCCACGATCGGATTCTCGCCGTCGGAATGGCGTCGACTCGGCGGCATGTACGGCGTCGTCGCACTGTTGCACCTCGCCGGGTGGGGACTGTTCATCGCCTTCGCGCACGACCTGGGGCCGGCCTTCGCCGCGGCCGGAGGACTCGCCTACAGCCTGGGACTGCGCCACGCGTTCGATGCCGACCACATCGCCGCCATCGACGACACGACGCGTTACCTGATGCAGCGGGGCGAGCGCCCGATGGGCGTCGGGTTCTTCTTCTCGCTCGGCCACTCGACGATCGTGCTCGCCCTGGCCGTCGGGATCGCCGTGGCGGCCACGTCGGTGCAGCGACGCCTGCCCGGCATGGAGCACGTCGGTGGGATCATCGGGGCGAGCGTGTCGAGTGTCTTCCTGCTCGCGATCGCCATCGCGGACTTCCTGATCCTGCGGGCCATCGTCGGCGTGTGGCGCGCCGCGAAGTCGGGCGCGTACGAGGCCGACGAACTGAACGAGCTCATGGCCAAGCGCGGGTTCTTCAACCGGATCACGGGGCAGAAGTGGCGGCAGCGGCTCCGCCACTCGTGGCAGATGTACCCGATGGGGGTGCTGTTCGGGCTCGGCTTCGACACCGCGTCGGAGATCGCCCTGCTGGCGCTGACGGCGTCGGCCGCCACCGGCGCCACCGCGTCGGGCGGCGGCGCGCCGGTGTTGGCGATCCTCGCGCTGCCGCTGTTGTTCACCGCCGGCATGTGCGCGATCGACACGACCGACGGGGTGCTGATGACCCGCGCCTACGGCTGGGCGTTCGTCAACCCGATCCGCAAGATCTACTACAACCTGGCCACGGTGGGGCTCGGTGTGTTCATCGCCGCGACCGTCGGGGTCGTCCAGATCCTCCAGTTGGGCACCGAGCACCTCGGCCTCTCCGGCGGGTTCTGGAACTGGATCGGCGGCCTCGACTTCGGGATGTTGGGCTACGGGATCGTCGCGGCGTTCCTGATCTGCTGGTTCGGGTCGATGCTGCTGTACCGGATCCGCCGCATCGACGAGCGTTACCCGCTCGCCCCACCCGCGGGCTGACTCCTGGGCGCTCGCTCCGCAGGTCGCACGCCATGCATCGCAGATCACGTCATCGCTGACGTCGACCCTGAATTCACCACTTGTTCCAGTGACTCACCTGTGCCAGGGGCAGGCGACTCGCCGGTTGGAAGTCGGTCCCCTTGGTGTACGCCACCGGCAGGAGCGCGGCCTGCGCACACCGTTCGTAGGGAATGCCGAGCAGCTCGGCAACCTCTCGCTCCCGTGCCAGATGGAGGGTGGTGACCGCGCTGCCGAGCCCGCGAGCACGCAGCGCCAGCACGAAGCTCCACACCGCCGGGAACAGCGAACCCCAGTAGCCCGCCTGCATCCCCGACGGCGCCCCGTCGGGCAGTCGTCCCCACATACACGGGATCACCATCGCCGGAACCTCGTGGAAGTGGTCACGTAGGTAGGTCGCCGATGACGACACCGCGTCGGCGTGCGCGCCCCGAGGGTCGCCGGCCCCGTAGCCGGGGCGTGGCATCGCGATGTAGGGGTCGAATCCGGCGGCATAGTGCTCGGCGATCGCGGCCTTGAGGTCGTCGTCGGTGACGATCACCCAGTGCCAGTTCTGGGCGTTCGATCCGGTCGGGGCCTGCAGCGCGATCTCGAGGCACTCGTCGATCACCGAACGCTCCACCCGTCGATCCAGGTCGAGACGCTTGCGCACCGCCCGCGTCGTGGTCAACAGCTCGTCCGGAGTCAGGTCCAAGGTCATGGTCCGACGATACGGCCCGTGGGCGACGGGCGCCGGGCGAGCGGTCAATCGGGCAGCACGTCGTCGGGAAGGCCGAGCCAGTCGCCGGTCGGAAAGTGCGCCAGCGACCGGTAGTGCCGCCGGACGACCCGCCAACCTTCCGCTGTGCGGACGTAGCGGTCGCGGTAGAGCCCGAATGCGTCGGTTCGTTCCCCTCCCTCAGGGCCCATCCGCAGCTCGCACATGAAGATCCTGGCCGTGGCCGCGTCGTGGTCGTCGTCGGGCCACAACTCGACGTGGCTGTTGAGGATCACGAATTCGAAGAACCCGAACCGCGCCATCGCCCCACCGATGAACGCCACGAAGGCGTCTCGGCCGACCAGCTCGACCGTCGGCCGGGTCACCAGCTCGAGGGTGATCTGCACGTCCGGCCTGAACACCGCGTCGAGCTCTTCCCACGCCCGCCGGTTCACCAGGTCCGCGTACCGGCGCTGCAGGGCATCGATCGCCACGCGGTCGACCGTCGCGGCGACCTCGTCGGCGTCGAGGCTGCGACCAGGTTCTTCCATCGGTTCAGCGTAGGGAACCGCGCGCGGGCGAGGCGCCGGATCGGGTCGGCACCGCTGCCCGTAGCATGCAACGATGCCGGCCCGCACACCAATGGGCGGCCCGCATGGCATGCGTTCGTTCATGCGGGACCGTTCCGTCGTCGACCACCGGGTCGCGCCCGGAACCGGCCGACGGATGCTGTCGTTCGCGCGCCCCTACCGGCGACTCATCGTCTGGTTTCTCGTGCTCGTCGTCATCGACGCGGCGCTCGGCGCGATCAACCCGCTGATCATCCGGTCGATCATCAACACCGGCATTCTCGGACAGCGGCGCGACCTGGTGATCGAGCTGGCGCTGCTCCTCGCCGGGCTGGCTGTGGCCGAAGCCGTGCTCTCGCTGGTGCAGCGGTGGATCTCGGCGTCGCTGGGCGAGGGGATCATCTACGACCTGCGCTCCAAGGTGTTCGGCCACGTCCAGAAGATGCCGATCGCGTTCTTCACCCGCACCCAGACCGGCGCGCTGGTCACCCGGCTCGACAACGACGTGCTCGGCGCGCAACGGGCGTTCACCGACACGCTCGCCAACGTGGTGTCGAACCTGGTCACCGTCGTCATCGTGCTGATCGCCATGTTCTTCCTGTCGTGGCAGATCACGCTGCTGTCGCTCGCCCTGCTCCCGGTGTTCATCGTGCCCGCACGGCTCATGGGCCGGAAGCTGTCGTCGATCACGCTCGAGTCGTACCGGCTGAACGCCGAGATGAACACGACGATGACCGAACGGTTCAACGTGGCGGGCGCCATGTTGGTGAAACTCTTCGGCGAACCCGGGGCCGAATCGCACGCCTTCGACGCGAAGGCGGGCCGGGTGCGCGACATCGGCGTCATCTCGGCGATGTACGCGCGGATCTTCTTCGCCGCACTGATGCTCACCGCGTCGCTCGCAACGGCGCTCGTCTACGGCTGGGGCGGCGTGCGCGCCGTCGACGGGATCCTCGACGTGGGCACGGTGGTGGCATTGACGGCGTACCTGGCCCGGCTGTACGCACCCCTCACCTCGCTGTCGAACGTGCAGGTCGATGTGATGACCGCACTGGTGTCGTTCGAACGGGTCTTCGAGGTGCTCGACCTGACCCCCATGATCGACGAGCAACCCGATGCGCGGCCGGTGCCCGCGGGCCCGGTGCGACTCGACTTCGAGCACGTGGACTTCACCTACCCGAGCGCCGCGGAGGTGTCGTTGGCGTCGCTGGAAGCGGTCGCCGTGCTCGAGGTCGCCGAGCCGACCCAGGTGCTCTTCGACGTGACCTTCGCCGCCGAGCCCGGCACGATGGTTGCCCTGGTCGGCCCGTCGGGGGCCGGCAAGTCGACGATCTCGGCGCTGATCCCCCGCCTGTACGACCCACGCCGAGGGGCGGTCCGGCTCAACGGCATCGACGCGCGCGACGTGACCTTCGCGTCGCTGCGCGCGTGTGTGGGCGTGGTCACCCAGGACGCCCATCTGTTCCACGAGACCATCGGCGAGAACCTGCGGTACGCGCGCCCCGACGCCGGCGACGACGAGCTGTGGCATGCGCTGGGCGCTGCGCAGATCGAAGAACTGGTCCGGTCGCTCCCCGATGGGCTCGACACGTTGGTCGGCGATCGGGGCTACCGGCTGTCGGGCGGTGAGAAGCAGCGGATCGCGATCGCCCGGCTGCTGCTGAAGGCCCCGAGACTCGTCGTGCTCGACGAGGCGACCGCCCACCTCGACTCCGAATCCGAGGTCGCCGTCCAGGCCGCACTCGACACCGCATTGGCCGGCCGGACCTCGGTCGTGATCGCCCACCGACTGTCGACGGTCCGACGCGCCGATCAGATCCTCGTGGTCGACGCCGGGCGGATCGTCGAACGCGGCACCCACGCCGAGTTGCTGGCGACCGGTGGGCTCTATTCCGAGTTGTACCGCACCCAGTTCGCCGACCAGGAGGCCACGGCCAACGGCTGAACAGGCACCGTCGTGCCCGACGGCGAAATCGCCCCGCAGGGCCACCGGGGGCACCGCTACGGTGGCCCGCATGCAGCGGATCTCGGTGGTGGGAACCTCCGGCGCGGGCAAGACCACCTTCGCCCGCGACCTCGCGGCACGGCTCGGCGTTCGGCACGTCGAACTCGATGCCATCTTCCACCAACCCGACTGGACCCCCCTCGACGACGACGAGTTCGCCCGCCGCGTCGCCACCGCCACCGCCACCGCCACCGCCACCGCCACCGAGGGTGACGCGTGGGTGACCGACGGCAACTACCGGAAGGTGACGATGGACGGGCCGGTCTGGGCACGCGCCGACACGGTGGTGTGGATCGACCCGCCCGACCGCGTGATCATGTCGCAGGTCGTCACGCGGACCCTGGCCCGGACGATCGGACGCCGAGAGCTGTGGAACGGCAACCGGGAATCGTTCCGCAACGTGTTCCGCCGCGACGCGCACCGCTCGATCATCGCCTGGGCGTTCCTCGACCCGGAACTCCAACCGTGTTCGATACCGGCAGGCGATGATCGACCCCGCGTACGCGCACCTCCGCTTCGTCCGGCTGGGTTCGCGCCGTCAGGCCCGGGCGTTCCTCGACGCCCTCGGTCGACCGCCCGAGCACGGTTCGGGGCGCTACGGCAGCGGTGGGGTGTCGCGCTCGACCGAAGTCGAGTCCGCGTAGCGGTCGCCGATCGCCCGGAGCCCGTCCAGCACCTCGAGATCCGCGTCGGTCAGGGCGATGTCGAGCGCCGCGAGGTTCTCTTCGAGTCGACCGACGCGTTTGGTGCCCGGAATGGGAATCACGTCGTCGCCGCGGGTCGTCAGCCAGGCCAGCGCGACCTGTGCCGGGGTGCACCCGTGCGCCGAGGCGATGGCCTCGACGTGGGCCACCTCGGCAACGTTGTGTTCGAGGTTGCCGGCCGCGAAACGCGGTTGCGCCGTCCGGAAATCGATGTCTTCGAGGTCGTCCGCGGACTTGACCGTGCCGGTCAACAGTCCCCGGCCCAGCGGGCTGTAGGCGACCAGGGCGATGCCGAGTGCGCGGCACACCGGCAGCACGCGTTCCTCCACGTCGCGGGAGAACACCGAGTACTCGGTCTGCACCGCCGAGATCGGGTGCACGGCGACGGCCCGGCGGATCGTGTCGGCCGACGCCTCCGACAGGCCGAGGTGTCGGACCTTCCCCGCCGCCACGAGCTCGGCCATGGCCCCGACCGTCTCCTCGATCGGCACGTCGGGGTCGGGGCGATGCTGGTAGTACAGATCGATCACCTCGACCCCGAGGCGGGCGAGTGAGGCATCGCAGGCCGCGTGCACGTAGTCGGGTCGACCGTTCACGCCGCGGGCGAGCGGGTCGTTGCGGTCGAAGATGATCCCGAACTTGGTCGCCAGGGTCACCTCGTCACGGCGTTGCGCGATCGCCTTGCCCACCAGCACCTCGTTGTCGTGCATGCCGTAGAGATCGGCCGTGTCGATCAGGCGCAGTCCGAGGTCGAGGGCGCGGTGGATCGTCTCGGTGCCCGAGGCGTCGTCGCCGCGCCCGTAGACGAGACTCATGCTCATGCAGCCGAGCCCCTGGCGATTGACCGTGAGCGGCCCTCCCGGTGCGGTCGCCGGGCCGATCGTCATGGTCTCGAGGGTCACGGGCCGAGCGTATCGCCGTCTCGGCGGGCTGCGCTGGCGAGCGCCGCATCGGGACGCCGAGGCGGCAGAGTGGACCCGCTGGATCCACCGCCGACCCCCAGGATGCCCGAAGATGAAGACGCCCGGACCCGATCATCCCATCACGATCACCCCGACGGCGGGCCACGTCACCGTCCGGGTCGACGGCACCGAGGTCGCGTCGAGCGACAAGGCGCTCAGCCTCGCCGAAGCCGACTATCCCGTGGTGCAGTACGTGCCGCTCGCCGACGTCGACCGCGAGGTGTTGCGACCCAGCGAGCACGTCACCACGTGTCCGTACAAGGGCGAGGCGAGCTACTACTCGATCGCCATCGATTCCTTCGTCCACCCCGACGCGGTGTGGCGGTACGCGACCCCGCACGATGCGGTCGCCGAGATCGCCGACACGGTCGCCTTCGACACCCGGTACGCGACCATCGAGGTGGCGGACGCCGACTGAGATCTCGGTGACGCCCGCCGGCCGGTTCCGGGCCGGCCGGCACCGACGGGGCGTGATCGAGTCCGTCGGCGCAGCACCCCGACAACCAACCCGCGACGCGCGGCGCGGCGGCGCGAGCCGGACCCAACCGCGAGGATGGGGCGATGGCCGATGAACGCACGATCCGGAAGCGGTTGGGGATCCCGCCCGACGCCGGCGAGGTCGTCGTCGTCGCCGAGTCGACCCACTGGGATCCCGACTGGTTGTTGACCTCGCCCGAGTATCTGCGGCTCATGGTCGCCCCGACGCTCGACCGCGCCCTCGACGCGCTCGACGCCGAACCCCGGCGCGTCTACAGCGTGGAGTGCGCGTTCTTCCCCGACGCGTACCTGCGCGCCCGCCCCGAGCGGCGCGAAGCGTTCGTGCGCCTCGCGAACCAAGGTCGCCTGTGCTTCACCGGCAGCGGCGTCACCACCCCCGACACCCTGCTCCCCGAAGACGAAGCGCTGCTGCGTGACCTGCTGGAGGGGTCGCAGTGGCTGCGCGCCCAGGGCATCGACGCCGAACCCCGCATGCTGTACCTGCCCGACAGCTTCGGCCACTCCCCCGGCCTCCCCGCACTGGCCGCCGCCGCGGGCGTCGGGCGGGTGGGGATCTGTCGCATCGACGGGATGCGGTTTCCCGGCGCCGAGCTCGAAGCGGCCGATCACTTCCCGTGGCCCGGCTCTTCGGCCGAGCGCCTCGTCGACGAGCGCAGCGCCGATTTCATCTGGCGCGCACCCGACGGCGCCGAGGTGCTCGCCCACTGGCACGCGTTCGGTTACGGGCACGGCGACCTGATCGGCCACGGCGGGTTCACCCGGGCGATGGGGCTGCCGCTGGCCTGGCCGTCACGCCATCCGGAAAAGGTGGCCGCACGCATCGAGGGGTTCCTCGCGCAGCTCCGCCCGCTCGCCCGCACGCCCTACCGGCTGTTGACGATCGGGTTCGACTTCTCCCGGCCGGTGCCGCGGCTCACCGAGCTGATCGACGAATGGAACGCGGCGGGCTACGACCGCACGGGCGCCTGGCTCGTCAACGCGTCCCAGGACGACTACTTCGATCTTCTCGAGTGCCACCGCCACGCACTCCCGACGCTCGAGTTCGACCCCAACCCCTACTGGACCGGCTTCTACGCGACCCGGCCGGCGCTCAAACGTGCCTGCCGCGACCTGGGCCGCGGCCTGGTCGCCCTCGACGACCTGCGGGCGCGCCGTCGCCTCGCCCGCCCCGACGACGGCGAAGGGGGCGACCCACCCGACGACCGCTGCGATGAGGCGCGCTGGATCGCGGCAGCCGCGAACCACCACGACCTGATCACCGGCACGTCGCCCGACCGGACCGCCCGGCGCGAACAGTGGCCGTGGCTCACCCGCGCCGCCGCCCAGCTCCGCCGGGCGCTCGGCCCACTGGACGACGACGCCGGGACCGAGGCCGGGATCGACCCCGCCACCGAGTCGGCGTCGCCGGTCGTCACCCGGAGTGGGCACCTCGTCACGGTCGCCACCCGGCACTTCACCGCCGTCTTCGACGAACACCACGGCGGCACGATGTCGTCGCTCGTCGACGCGTCGGGTCGTGAACTCGCCGGCCGGCGCACGCTGTCGTGCGTGGCGGTCGCCGAGCGGGGCGGCCTGTGGCGCATGGGTCACGAGTTCCCCGGAGGCCGCTGGCGGCCGGTCGACGCGACGGCCGATCATCCCGCGACCGTCACCGTGACCCCCACCGAGGCCGGAGCCCGCGTCGTCATCGACGCCGTGCTCGAACGCCGGAGCGTCGTGCTGATCGTCGACATCGGTGACCGCACCCGGTCGGTCGTCGTCGACTCCCGGGTGTCGCCGCGCTCGCGGCGCACCGTGACGCTCGTGTGGCGAGGGGTCGGGGCAACCGACGGGATCGTGATGCACGAGCCCGGCGGCGTCGTGGCCCGTCCACTGCAGCGGCGTTACACGCCGACGTTCTGGCCACTGCACTCCTGGGCGGTGACGGCCCCGGCGGGCCCGCCGACCGCGACATCCCTGGGCATCGCGACCGCCGTCCCGACGGCCGTGCACGTGCACGCCGACGGCACCGCCGAGGTGGTGCTCGCCCGGACCGCGCCCCGCGAACTGGCGTGGGGTGTCGTGCCGCTGCTCGGCCCGGCGATGGGCCACGAACGGGGCGTCGCGTCGGCGCAGGTTGCGTTCGGGTGGCACGATCACGCAGCAATGCCGCACCGTACGGGGCGTCGGTTGCAGGCGCTGGCCGACGTGGCCGCGGATCGTCGGGCCGCCACCTGGGCCGTCACCGTCGACGATGACGACACCGAGGTGCTCACGGTGAAACCGGCCGATCGTGGCGACGGCGTGATCGTGCGCCTGCGCAGTTGGGGTGCGTCAGACGACGAGGTCCGACGCGTGCGGGTCGGCTTCGACCCGAGCGTCGGCGCCGTGGTCACCCGGGCCTGGCGATGCGACAGCAACGAGCGTGACCTCGCACCGTTGGCCGTCGTCGACGGTGGCGCGATCGTCGACGTCGACCGCCTGTTCACGTCGGTGCGTCTGGTGACCTGAAGTCGGCCGGGCCGACCGCGGCCACCCACGACGTCGTCGACCCCGTCCCCACCACTGCTCCTAGGGTGGCGACGATGAACGGTGACGAGACTTCGAACGCCGACCCGCCGCTGCCGATCGGCGCGGCGCGGTTCCCGACGTGTCGCAGCCGCGCGGAGCTCGAAGCGAACCTCGCCGACGTGCAGACGCGCATCGCCGCCGCGGCCCGGCGCGTCGACCGGGACCCGTCCGAGATCAGACTGCTGCCGGTGACCAAGACGATGGGCGACGATGCGATCAGGTGGCTGGCCCAGGCGGGGGTCGGGCTGGTCGGCGAGAACAAGGCCCAGGAAGCCCGGACCAAACGCGACCTGTTCGACGACCTCGGCCTGTCGTGGGCGATGATCGGCCACCTGCAGTCCAACAAGATCAACCAGGTCGCCGGGTCGGCCGTCGAACTGCACTCGGTCGACCGGATGAGCCTCGCCGGCAAGCTCGACCGGCGGCTCCAGACCCTTGGCGAGTCGCTCGACGTGTTCATCCAGGTGAACTCCTCGGGCGAACCGTCCAAGTACGGGCTCGACCCGGCCGACGTGCCGGGCTTCGCCGACGAGATCCGTGGCCTCGACACGCTGCGGGTCCGCGGGTTGATGACCCTCGCGGTGTTCTCACCCGACCGTGACCAGGTGGCCAGGTGTTTCACCACGATGGCGCACCTGCGTGACCGGCTCCGACAGGAGGCGGCTGATCCCCACCGATTCGCGGAGCTGTCGATGGGCATGTCCGGCGACTTCGAGCTCGCCATCGAACACGGCGCGACGACCGTCCGGGTCGGCCAGGCGATCTTCGGAGCACGCGACCTCGGCCCCGACTACTACTGGCCGACCGCACGCGACGGCTGACCACCCCTCCGCGTCGACGGCACGGCCGTCACGGGTAGGCTGAAGGGCCTACGTCGAAACCGGCGTTGACGATCCCCGACCGAGGAGCCTGACATGGGACTGATGGACGAGTTCAAGGACAAGGCCGACGACGCGAAGAAGTTCGCCGGTGAACATGCGGACAAGATCGCCGACGGGATCGACAAGGGCGCGGACGTGGTCGACGACAAGACCGGCGGCAAGTACACCGACAAGATCGACTCGGCCGCCGAGAAGGCGAAGGACGCGCTCGGCAAGCTCGATTGACCGGCCGGCCGCGGCCGCGGATTCGTGAGCTCCGCCAAGTAGGATCGTGCCCACGGCCCTGTCGTCGACGGGCGCCGCCGACGACCCCGAAGGGCCCCGGCCACCGATGCCATCGATGACACTGGCCGCCGCGCGGAACGCCGATCACATCAGCCTGTCGGTCGAGCCGTGGCACTGGATCGCGCTCGTCGCGTTCGTCGTCGCGCTGTTGCTGATCGACGTGTTGGTGGTGCACCGCACGCCGCACGAGATCTCGCTGAAGGAAGCGGCGATCGAATCGGCGGTGTGGATCTCGATCGGGCTGGCCTTCACCGGCGTCGTCGCCTGGCTGGCCGACCCCGGCCAGGCCGGGGACGCCGCCGGGGAGTACCTCGGTGCCTTCCTGATCGAGAAGAGCCTGTCGGTCGACAACGTCTTCGTGTGGGCGGTGATCTTCTCGTATTTCGCCGTGCCCGCGAAGTACCAGTTCCGGGTGCTCTTCTGGGGCGTGTTCGGCGCGATCGCGCTGCGGGCGGCGTTCATCTTCGCCGGGGTCGCGCTGCTCGACGCGTTCACCGTGACCCTGGTGGTGTTCGGGTTGATCCTGCTCTACACCGCCTACAAGCTCGCCTTCCAGGGCGAGACCCAAGTGAACCCCGACAAGAGCATCGCGCTCGGCCTCGTCCGCCGCGTCGTGCCCTCCACCGACGAGATGGACGGCCAGCACCTGTTCACCCGCCGGAACGGCCGGCGGTTGGCCACGCCGCTGTTCGCGGTGCTCATCCTGGTCGAGGCGACCGACATCATCTTCGCGATCGACTCGATCCCGGCGATCTTCGGCGTGACCACCGATGTGTTCATCGTGTTCAGCGCGGTCACCTTCGCCATGCTCGGGCTGCGGGCGCTGTACTTTCTCGTCGGTGGCATGCAGGACCGGTTCCGTTACCTGCACTACGGCCTCGCCCTGATCCTCGCGTTCGTCGGTGTCAAGTTGGTGCTGACGTTCACGGCCGACGCGTTCTCGTTTCCCAGCGACGACTTCCACATTCCGATCGCGCTGTCGCTCGGGATCATCATCGGCACACTGGTGGTGACGATCGTGGCGTCGTTGCGGGCCGATGCACGCGCCCGCGCGCTCGAAGGGGCCGACTCCTAGAGCGACCGGCGCCCGGCGACCGGCGACCGGCAAATCTGCACATGGTGTACAGTTCGCGCCGTGGCAACGCCGACGTCCCCCACGCGACCGTATCTGAGGGAAGCGGACCGTCGCCGTCAACTCCTGGACGCCACCCTGCGTCTGGTCACCCGCACCGGCATCGAGTCGGTGACGATGTCGGCGGTGGCGCGTGAGGCGGGAGTGAGCCGCCGGCTCGTCTACGACCACTTCGCAGACCAGGCGACCCTGTACGACGCGTTCCTCGAGGATCGCGTCCAGCACTACACCTCGGTGTTCGACACCACGATCGCGGCGTCCCCCGACCCGGTCGAGCGTGCCATCGCGATGTTCTCCCGTGCGTTGAGCCTGCCCCGTGAGGAACTCCGCATCGCCCGCATGCTCGTCACCGGAACCGGCGGCACCACGCTCGACCGGGCCCGTGCCCGCTTCCGTCGCCACGTGCTCGGACGCTGGTTCGCCGACGACCGCCCCGCCCCCAGCGACGCGGTCACCGCCACGGTCTGGGCGATGGCCGCTGCCGTGCTGACCGTCGCCGACCTGGAGGTGCGCGGCGAGATCTCCCACGACGCCGCCGTGCGGGTCGTCACGGCGCTCGTCGCGGGATCCACCGACCGCGTGCACGCGACCTGACCATTCGAGGAGGAGACCACCCATGGCGCTGTACCCGACCCACGAACAGCTCCAGGCTTTTCTGGACGGACCCGACGACGGGCCCGTGACGATGATCAACCTGCTGCGCTTCAAAGCACGCGCCGATCCACCCCTGGAGCACCTCACGGGCGCCGAGGCCACGATGCGGTACTCGCGTGAGATGAAGACCTTCGTCGAACGCCACGGCGCGACGTTCGTGTTGGCCGGCACGATCGACGGGCAGTTGATCGGCGAGGGCGGCGAGGGATTCGGCTTCGTCGGCATCATGCGGTATCCGTCACGGGCGGCCTACCTCGAACTCGCCGGCGACCCCGAGATCGCCGCCACGATCGGCAAACACCGCGAAGCCGGGCTCGAGAGCCAGTGGCTGTTCACCGTCAGCGAGCTCGAACCGTGAACCCGGCCGTGCGCAGCGAAGCCGACGTGCCGGTCGCGTTCACGCCGCCCGGCGGCTACGTCGGGGCGATGCCCGAGCCGGTCCTGGCCGGTTGCGACGATCCGCTGGTCGCGGGTGCACCCGATCTGCGCGGCACCTGGCGGGTGGCGGGCCTCGAAGTCGACGGACAGCCCGCACCCCCTGATCACCCGGCGTGGCAGCATGTCGAACGCATCGAACAGGCGGCCGACCGGGTCGTGATCACCGGCGGCGGGGTGGTGCACGACTTCCGTGCCGACGGCGTGCTCGAGCACGGGGTCCACGACGTGATGGCCGCCGACCACTCCACCAGGATCGCGGTGACCGCGACGTTCGAGAACCAGGTGCTCGTGCTGCGCCCCGAGGGCATGGATGCCATCGTGGTGCGCCGATGGCGCGACGGCGACGAGCTCGTCTTCTCGTATGCGGGACTCTTCGAGGCCCGGCTGCACCGCACCGACGCCGCGCCGCGTTGACCCGCGGCGCCGGGGCTGCCCGGCTCAAGCGAGGTTGAACACGACCTTCCAGCCGTCGGCGTCGAGGTCGGCCCGTGAATAGGTCTGGGTGCCCCGTGTGCCGATCGTGACCCGGTACTCGTCGGCGTCTCCGACGCCGACCTCGAAGGCGAGCACACACTCGGTGCCCGGCGTCGAACCGGCAGCGGATGCGGCATCGTCGCCGGCATCGACGTTCCGGGTCTTGCCCGTGGCGAGGACCTTGCCGGTGCCGTCGTCGACGGTCACGACCATCCCGGGCGCGAAGTCGGCGAATTCGTTCTTTCCTCGGCAATCGGCGCTGGTGCCGGCGATGTCGCCGGGCGCCACCAGCGCGATGGTGCCGTGCAGGGTGTGGGGTTTGCCGCTGCCGCCGAGGAAGGTCACGGCCAGGGCGACGACCACCACGAGTCCGACCGCCGCGACGATCCACAGTCGCTTGTCGACGCGTTTCCACGCGAGCCCGACGTCGACATCCGGCCGCGGCGTCGGGGCCGAGGGCGCGTCGAGTGGGTCCGGTTCGCCGAGATCGCCGATGGGCGTCGCCTCGACGCCGTCCGATGGTTCGCCGTCCGATGGTTCGACGTCCGGCGGTTCGCTCGACGCTCCCGTGTTCGACACGGCAGGCTCGTCGGACGCGAGCTCGTCACCGGGATCAGACGACGTGGCGGTCGATTCGTCGCCATCCGCCGATCTCTTGCGTGAACGTGGCGGCGGTGCCGGCCGAAAATCGTCCATTGGTCCCCCTCATCAGGACATCCCGACTGGTCCGACCCCCGATCGGCTCCAGTGCGCGGGCATGCTAGCACCGCGAATGCCGTCATGGGCACCGCTTCGATTGATCGCGTACTACGATGGATCCCATGAGCGGTGGTCACGTCCCTCCTCCTCCCCCGACCCCTCCGGTGAACCCGGTGTCGACGAGCGTGCCACCGAGTCACGAGACGGTCGTCGACCTGCACGAGCACCGCACGACGTCGCCGGTCGTGGTCGACCTCGAAACCGGTCAGGCCACCGTCCACGTCGAGGGCCTCGGTGAAGGTCGCAGCACGTCGCTGGCGGCCGAACGCGAGATCCGAAAGTCGGAAGCGACCGCCGACACGTCCGACTGAATCGTCAGCGCGTCGGGTCGAGGCTCACCGGTCGGTGCCGAGCAGATGCGCCGCGTCGTTGAAGCGTTGGAGTTTCCAGCCAGAACCGTCGTGACGCCATTCGGTGATGGACGTGTTGATCGCGGTCACCACCCGGTCGAGCGCGGCACGTGGGTCGAGCCCGCCCAGCTCGACGAAGCTCGATCCGACCGTACCGCCGTGGCCGGCCACGACGACACACGATCCGGCGTTGGCCACGGCGGTCCGTCGCAACTGGGTGCCGACGCGGTCGAACACCTCGGTCCAGGTCTCCATCCCCTCGGCCCGGCGCGCACCCGGGTCATCCAGCCGTGACAGGTCGGCCTGCTCGATCGCCTCGGCCCACTTGAGCCCTTCGACCGACCCGGGGTGCATCTCGCACCAGGCGCATTCGGGCTCGAAGGACGCGCCGTCGATCAGGGCCGGCGCGATGATCGCCGCGGTCTCCTGGGCGCGTTCGAGCAGACTGGTCGCGAAGACCGACGCGTCCTCGAGTTCACCGGTGCGATCGAGGCGTTCGGCGAGCAGCGTGGCCTGGCGTCTGCCGAGGTCACTCAATCCGGTGCAGGTGTCGTGTCCGGAGATGAATCCGCCGGCCTGCGCCCTGGATTGCCCGTGTCGGATGATGACGAACCGGGTCCCTTCCAACGCGGCCGTCCCGTCGTCGATCTCGAGAGACAGCGGTTCGGTGACAGGCGACGATGACATGGGCACGATCAGGATGAGGAGAGCAACGGGGCGGTCTTCGACCGTAGCGTTTCCCGTGGCGGATCCCACCTCGGACGGTGGGGCGTCACGTACGGGAGTCGCCGGAGGGTTCCTATCCTGACGGCATGACCGCACCGGCCAGACAGCGGTTCCTTCCCCTGTCGATCACGCGCATCGTCGATCGCCTCGATCCCGTCGGCGGAGCGGCGACCGACTCCGAAGCCGACCCCTTCGACGACGTCGCCGAGCTGGTCG
>CAZQSU010000024.1:0-33555 GCA_964595905.1 uncultured Iamiaceae bacterium | reverse complement strand
CTCGGCACAGATCACGACGTCTGGGAGGTGAACGTCGAGGAGGAGTACCACGAGGAGTCCTCGGCGCGCCCGGTCGCGGTCGAGCGGCCCGCCGGCAGTCACGGCACGGGCCGAGATGCGCCCGTGATCGCCCGCAAGACCCTCGAGGCCCACGGTCGTATCGACCCGGACTGACCCGATCTGCTCGCGCCGGACCTCGGCTCAGGAAGGCTCCGAGTCCCGCTTCGTGAGCGACCGGCAGCGGTCACGGATGCCCCAGCGGGTCACGAGCAGCATCGATTCGGCCATGATCCGGCCCGACATCTTGGACTGGCCGCGTATCCGGTCGGTGAACGCGATCGGCACCTCGTCGATCCGGCCACCCCAGGCCGCGAGTCGGTAGGCGACCTCCATCTGGAACGCGTAACCGTTCGCGATCGTGTCGCGGAAGTCGATGCCCTCGAGCACGTCGGCACGGTACGCACGGAACCCGGCGGTGGCATCGTGGAGCTCCAGGCCCAGGAGCCAGGTCGCGTACGCGTTGCCCCACTTCGACAGCAGTCGGCGGTGCAGCGGCCAGTTCGGGGTGCTCCCGCCGACCACGTAGCGTGACCCGATGGCGACCCCTGCCCCGTCGTCGAGACGCGCGAGCAGCTGCGGGATGACCGCAGGGTCGTGCTGACCGTCGACATCGATCTGCACGAGGCGCCCGTAGCCGTGGTCGAGCCCCCAGCCGAACCCGGCCCGGTAGGCGTTGCCGAGCCCGTCCTTGACGGGGCGACGCAGCACGTGCACCCTCCCGAGTTCCGCGCCCTTGGCTTCCGCGAGATCCGCGGTGCCGTCCGGGGAGTTGTCGTCGACCACGAGGATGTCGGCTTCGGGGACGATCGCTCGGACCGTCTCGAGGAAGAGCTCGACGTTCGGCGCCTCGATGTAGGTGGGCGTGACGACGAGGGTGCGGACCGTCCGGCCGGCAACCGACGGTGCGTCAGCGGCCTCGGGCGGACCGGAAGCAGCAGATGGGGACACGCGACCTTCCTTCCTCGGTCCTAGTACGGCCAGGTCTCGCCGTCGTGCCCGAGGAGACGGGTGAGCCGGCCCAAGCGCGCGGTGAGCAGCACCTTGATCACGACGTTCCGGGCGAACCAGCCCAGTTCGCCGAGCTGTCTGAGGCGGCTGCGACGACGGCTCGCGGCGTCCATCGGGCCTCGACGGTACTCCGCGAGCGAGCGTGAGCGACCGACGTAGCGCCATTCCGAGGAGAACAGGTAGGTCCGCAGCAGGGCGAAGGTGACCCCGATCGAGCTCCACGAATCGTGGACCAGCAGCACGCCACCATCGGTGACCCGGCTCCCCCAGTCGACCATGTCGGCGCGCGCCGGGCCGTACCGGTGGGCGCCGTCGATGTACAGCAAATCGATCGGACCTTCGACGTCGCCGAGCGCCTCGGCCGAGAGCTTGCGGACGTGTCGGACCCGGTCGATGACCCCGGCGCGGGTGAGATTGGCGTTGAACACGTCGTGGTCGCTCTGGCCGAGTTCGGTCGTGGTGACGATCTCCTGGGGGCCACGGTCGGTGCCGATGTGCGGGTCGATCGCGACGATCTCGGCGTCATCGGGCGCGGAAGAGGCCAGCATGATCATCGACCGGCCACGGAAGCTCCCGATCTCGACGATTCTCGCTCCCGCCGGCACCTCGGCGGCCCGGTCCCAGAGTCGACGTGCCTGGTCATGGGACATCCAGCCGTCGACGTCGGCGACCGAGGCCCAGGCGCTGTCGAAATCCGTTGCAGGTGCGTTCAAGATGGTCTCCGAAAGGGCCGGGATCGACCGCCGGGGGCGTACCGGCGCGAAGGGCAAAACCCTAGTGGCTCGATCGTCCACGGCTCCGCATGGGGTCGAGCCGACCCGGGAGCGGCCGTTCCGTCGACCTCGACGGGCGGGGTGGTTCAGACCGCGGCGGCGGTGGCACGCGCGAGCGCGTGCTGGACGAGCTCGAGCAGGACCATCTTGGTCGATGCCCGCTCACGAGCGTCGCACAGCAACACCGGCGTGTCGGGCGACACCGCGACGGCCTCACGGATCTCGTCCGGGTCGTAGGCGACCTTGCCCTCGAAACAGTTCACACCGACCACGAAGGGCACCTGATGTTCTTCGAAGTAGTCGATGGCCGGGAAGCACTCCTCGAGCTTGCGGGTGTCGACCAGCACCACGGCGCCGATCGCGCCACGCACCAGGTCGTCCCACATGAACCAGAAGCGATCCTGGCCCGGCGTACCGAACAGGTACAGCACCAGATCGGATCCCAGGCCGATGCGACCGAAGTCCATGGCGACCGTCGTGGTCGTCTTCGCCTCGGCGCTCCCGATGTTGTCGACGTCCTCTGCGACGCGGGTCATGGCGGCCTCGGTCGTCAGCGGATCGATCTCTGAGATCGATCCCACGAACGTCGTCTTGCCGACGGCGAAGCCACCGGCGACGACGATCTTGACCGGCATCGGGGCAGCGCTGCCGCCCGACGCCGATCCGTGGTTGTCAGAGGGCTTGGAGGCCATCGAGCACCCTTTCGAGAAGTTTCAGATCTGGTCGGTCCCCGGCAGGTCGAGGACGGTTGAATTCGACGAGCCCCTCCTCGGTCATGTCGCCGATCAGCACCCGTGCCACGCCGAGCGGCACGTGCAGATACGCCGAGATCTCGGCCACCGAGAGCGGCACGTGACACATCTCGACGATGCGGGCGCGCTCCATCGTCAGTCGAGCGGCGACCGACTCGCCCTTCCTGGTCGTGACGACGATCGTCTCGAGCGGGATGTCGGTCGTCGAGCGCGTCCGTCCACCGGTGATCGCATAGGGCCGGACGCGCAGGCGGCCGGTCGTACGGTCGTCAGAAGGGCTCATTGCGGAAGCGCCCCCTGGAGTTCCGCCCGAAGTTCGGGGGTCAGCACCGACCCGCACCGCTCGACCAGCACGGCCATCTCGTAGCCGACCAGCCCGACGTCGCAGTTCGAGTCGGCCAACACGGTCAGGGACGACCCGTCGCTGATCCCCGTGACGAACAGGAAGGAGTGTTCCATCTCGATGATGACCTGGGTGACCGCTCCCCCACCGAAGCGACCGGCCGCACCGTAGGCGAGTCCGATCAGTCCCGAGGCGACCGCCGCGAAACGGTCCGCGCCGTCGCGGTCCATGCCCACCGACACCGCCATCGGGAGCCCGTCGGACGACACGACGACGGCGTCCTGGACGCCTGCGACGCGATCGACGAAGTTCGCCACCAGCCAGTTGATGTTGCGAGCTTCACTCGAGAGTTCGGTCATTGCCTACCTTCCTGAGGGAATTGGCCATCCGGATCCGTCGACGCATCGTCGGAGCGACCCTTCTGCATGCCGCTGCGGTACCGGGACAGCATCGATCGTACCTCGTCGGGTGACCGTCGATTCTGCGTCGCGGAGCGTTCGCCGTCGCCGCCGGGAACGGCCCGCTGCCCTCCGGCAGCGCGCGGGACCCGCTTGGTCAGCCCGCTCGTCGTCGCGGCGGCGGGTGGAGACTCGGAGGTGGAGGTCGCGGTGCGCGGTGCGGCGGCGGCCGCGCCAGATGCCGGCCCGGGTGCTACCGCGGCGCCGGCCACCGGCGACTTGCGCTGGGGCGGCTTCTTGCCCGCCCGGGGCGGCATCGCGCCGGCTGCGGGGGGTGCGGACGGTCTGGGGTCACCGCTGGAGTGATCAGCGCCCGCCGCGGGGCGTGCTCCCGCCGGGGGCACCGGTTCGGTGCGCCGCCGAGGCCGGCGTTGGTCCGTCTCGGTGGTCGTAGCGCCGGCGCGGGCCGTCGTCGGCGGGGGCGCAACCGCGGTCTGCTCCTGGCCGGCGAGTTCCGCCGGTCCAGTCGAGGTGCGGGGTTGATCGGTGATGAGTGACGGCGGCAGCGACACCATGGCGGTGGTCCCGCTCGAGGGTGACGGCATGAGCCGCACCGCGATACCGAAGCGGGCCGCGAGTCGGCCGATCACGATGAAACCGAGTGACCGCGAGAGCGCGAGTCCGACCAGTGGTGGGCGCGCGAGGAGATCGTTGGATTCGGCGAGCGCCTCCGCGGCCATGCCGATGCCATGGTCGGTCACCGAGATGACGTACCCCTCGGCCTTGGTGCGGTGGCCGACGACCTCGACCCGGGTGTCCGGGGGGGAGAAGTTGGTCGCGTTCTCCATCAGTTCGGAGAGCAGGTGGGCGATGTCGAGCGCGGCGTTCGAAGCGACCAGCACCTCGTCGAACTGCAGCATGTCGATCCGTGCGAAGTCCTCGACCTCGCCGACCGCCGCGCGCACGACATCGGCGAGCGGAACCGGTTTGCCGCGTCGCCGGCTCGGCTCGGCGCCGGCGAGCACGAGGAGCGATTCGGCGTTGCGGCGCATTCGGGTCGCGAGGTGATCGAGGCGGAACAGGTTCTCGAGCTGGTCCGGGTCCTCCTCGGCCGCTTCGAGCTGGTCGATGAACTCGATCTGGCGATCGAGCAGTCCCTGGTTGCGACGGGCGAGGTTGACGAACATGTCGCCGATCCCCTTGCGGAGAAGTTGGGCCTGCTCGGTCGCGACGTCGACCGCCACGCCCTGGATCCGGTTGAACGCGCCAGCGAGCTGACCGATCTCGTCGGAACCACCGACGTCGATCTCCGAGAACGACGAGGTCAGATAACTGACGTCGTCCTCGGCAGGGTTCTTCAGCGAGTCGACCAGGCGGGGCAGTTGCTCGTGCGAGAGGCGGTCCGCGGCGCCGGTCAGTCGATTCAGGCGCTGGGTGATGGACCGGGAGATCCAGATCGCGGCGGCGATGGCTGCCAGGATGACCAGGCCACCGGCGAGGACGTAGAAGCGCGCGGCGCGCACCGCGTCCTTCCGGTCGGATTCGATCTGCGCGGTGGTCCGGTCGGTGAGGTCCGACGATGCACCGGCGAGCTGGTCGACGTAGGACTGGACCTCGGTGACGGGAACGACGGTTCCGGGCATCTCGAGGGTGTCGGGGGTCGCCTCGAACGCGAGACCGCTCATGGCCGGCTGGGTCTGCCAGTTGACGTTGAGAACGCTGTCGAGGTTCGAGGGGACCTGGACGCTCCGGTTGAAGTAGGTCTTGATCGGACTCGAGGCGCCGGCGACCCGGGTCAACACCGCGTTCGCCTTGTCCTGGGCGCCGGCCTGGTCGAAGACCAGCGAACGGTTCGCCGGATCACCGGTCTCCCACGCCGGCTGACCCCCGATGCGGGTCGTGATCGCCATCGTGCTCAACACGGTGGTCTGCAGGTTGTAGTCGAGGAGCGACGCGAGTTGTTCGAGTGGAAGCACGACCTCAGGCGTGGAGGTCAACCCCGCGAGCGTCTGGACGTAGTCGACGAAGTGGTTGATCGACGCCGAGCGGTAGCTCTCGAGTTGGTCCGGCCACTTGTCGGCGGGTTGGGTCCGGTAGCCCTTGAAGCTGGTCAGCGTCGCATCGAGGGTCTCGAACGCGGTCGACGCGTCGCTCGCCGCCTCGGAGCTGCCGCTCAGGTCGAGGCGGCGGCTGTCCGCTTCGAACTGGTCGATCGCCTTGTCGGTCGCCGAACGGATCTTGCCGAGGTCGACCTGGGAGTCCGGGGCCGCGATCTTGTCGACCGAGGCGACCATCTCGTGTTGCATCGCCGCGACCAGGCGCGCGGTCGAACCGGCGGCGGCGACGATGTTCTCGTCGTCACTGGCCCGGCTGGAGGTCGCCTTGCGTTGGCCGAATCCGATGATGGCGAAGATCAACAGCGCCACGACCGGCAGGGCGAGCAGCGCGACGAGCTTGGTGCGGATCTTGAGGTTGTTGAGATTGAGGTTGTCGAGCACGCCTTCTGAGTCTCCTCATACCCCGGTCCGACCCACGTCGACGTCGATGCGGTCATCGACGCCACGCGGACTCGGTGATGCCCTCCATTCGGCTGCGGACGGACAACCTTGAGGATGGTCGCCCCCCGTGCCGATGAATAAGGCCGAACGAACTAGTGCCGGTCGCAGCCGCAGCCGACGCCCCACCGTAACCGGTCGTGGGGTGCCCGGGACCGGTCGTGGTCGTCCGCCGACGTCGCGACGTGGTCCGCTACGTTGGACGCTCGTGACCACGATCGACCAGAGCGACGCCGGAGCGCCGGCGGGAGGTGACCAGGTGACCGAAGGCCCAGCGCAGCTTTCCGGCACGCTCGACGGCTTCGAGCTGGGAGAACTCTTCGAACTGTTCACCGCCACCGATTCGACGGGCGTCCTGACCTTCAGCGAACCGGTCGGTGCCACACTGTGGATCACCGACGGTTCGATCTCGTACGGCACCTCGCCGGGCACCCCCGGGCCACGTGAGCTGCTGGACCGTCAGGGCATCGCGACCACCGAGCAGTTCGACGGCGCGGTCGCGGCGACGTCGCCGACGCAGGTGTTCCACGAAACCCTGAGTGACCTGTTCGAGGTGGACGCGGCGCGGGTGGCCGCGGTGGCGCGCGAACAGATCATCACCACCGCATTCGAGATCGTCGCGGTCGGGGCCGAATCGTTCGAGTTCCGTGCCGGTCGGAGTGACCCTCTCGGGGCCGCCATCATGATGGGCCACGGCGAGGTGCTCGCCGAGGCCGAACGTCGACGCGACGAATGGCGACGCATCGCCGAACTCATCCCTTCCACCGGGATCGTCACCGCACTGAGCCCGGAACTGCCGGGCGGCCGGGACGGCATCACGATCACCGCCGACGAGTGGCAGATCCTGGCGCAGCTGGACGGTCGCCGTAGTGCCGCCGACGTGATCGGTGTACTGGGGCAGAGCGCGTTCGAGGTGTGCGGGGTGTTGTACGAACTCCTGCGGGTGGGAACGATCGAAGTCGTCGGGCACGCATCCGACGGCGCCGACGACCAGTGACCGAACGCGGGGCGCCCGCCGACGAGACGGCCGGTCTGCGGGCGTTTCTCGACGCGTCGCCCACCCCGTGGCACGCCGTCGAGTCCGCTGCGGCCGCACTGGACCGTGCCGGATTCGTCGAGGCGGACTTCGCCGCGAGGTTCGACCGCGGGCCGGGTCGCCGCTACGTCCGTCGTCACGGGAGTCTGATCGCCTGGCAGTGTGGCGAGGTGGTCGCACCGACGACCCCGTTCCGGATCGCCGCCGCCCACACCGACAGCCCGGGGTTCCGCATCAAGCCGCACCCCGAATCGACCGTCGCCGGTTGCGTCCGGCTCGGCGTCGAGGTCTACGGCGGACCCCTCCTGAACTCGTGGTTGGACCGCGATCTCGGCCTCGCCGGCACCGTGCTCCTCGATTCGGGCGACGTGGTGGGGGTCGTCGACCGTGACGCGGTGCTGCGGATCCCCCAGTTGGCCATCCATCTCGACCGGACCGTGAACGACACCGGGCTCAAACTCGACCGGCAGCAGCACCTGCCGTTGCTCTGGGGGCTGGCGGACGGGTCGAGCAGCTTTGCCGAGTACGTGGCCGGGCTCGCCGGGGTCCACCCGACCGCGGTCCGGGGCTTCGATCTGGCGCCATTCGACTGCACTCCCGCCCGGGTGGTCGGACGGCGGGGCGAGTTCCTGGCGTCGGCTCGGCTCGACGACCTGTTGTCGTGTCATGCCGCCGTCGAGGCACTCACCGCGGCGACCCCGGCGGATGACGTGGTCGCGGTCGTGGCACTGGTCGATCACGAAGAGGTCGGCAGTACCTCGGCGACGGGCGCCGGAGGCCGGTTTCTCCCCCAGCTCATCGAGCGGATCAGCGTCGGCATCGGCGCGGACCGCGTCGCCTTCCTCACGGCGCTGGCGTCGTCTCACGCCGTGTCGCTCGACATGGCGCACGCGACCCACCCGAACCATCCCGAACGGCACGATCCGTCGCACCCGATCGCGCTCGACGGCGGACCGGTCGTCAAACACAACGCCCAGCAGCGCTACGCCACGAGCCTCGCCAGCACGGCGCCCTTCCTCCGGGCATGCGACGCCGCCGACGTGACGGTCCAGGACTTCGTCTCCCACTCGGAGATGCCCTGTGGGTCGACCATCGGTCCGGCACTCTCCGCGGAGCTGGGGATCCCGGTCGTCGACGTCGGCGTCGCGCAGCTCGCCATGCACTCGATCCGCGAGATGTGCGGCAGCAGCGATCCCGAGCGTCTCGGTCGGGCACTGACCCGGTATCTGTCCGCCGCGTGACCACGACGGTCCGGCTCCGCAGGTGGCAGCGACGCGCCCTGGAACGCCTCGAGGGTGCGACCTCGCCGGATTTCCTCGCGGTCGCGACCCCGGGCGCGGGAAAGACCACGTTCGCGCTCGTCGCGCTCCGTCGACGTATGGCCGAGCTTCCGGGGCGGCGCGTGGTGGTCGTCGCCCCGACGGCGCACCTGAAGACCCAGTGGGCCCAGGCCGCGGCACGCTTCGGTCTCGCCCTCGAGGATCGCTGGAGACCGGGCGGTGGTGCGCTACCGGGCGACGTGCACGGCGTGGTCACGACCTACCAGCAGGTCGCGGGCGCACCCCGGCAGGTCGCTGCCATCGCCGAGGGGGGCCTCGTCGTGCTCGACGAGATCCACCATGCCGGCGATGAACGCGCGTGGGGCCAGGGGGTGCGCACCTCCTTCGCGGATGCCGCGTGGCGTCTCGGCCTCTCGGGCACCCCGTTCCGGTCGGATTCGCACGCGATCCCCTTCGTCCGTTACGCCCTCGACGAAGCGTTACCCGACTTCGAATACGGTTACGGTGATGCGCTGGCCGACCGTGGGGTGATCCGCCACGTCGAGTTTCCCTCACTCGATGGCGAGATGGAGTGGATCGACGCCGAGGGTGCGGCGCAGCGGGCGTCGTTCGGCGAGACGCTCTCGGGAACGCTCGCCTCGCAGCGACTGCGGACCGCGCTGTCGGTCGACGGGGAGTGGTTGCCGGCGGTGATCGACGCGGCCCACGCCCGGCTGACCGGGCTCCGCCGGGCTCGAACAGACGCCGGCGGTCTGGTGATCGCCACCGACCAGGAGCACGCCCGTGCCATCGCCGAAGTCTTCCGGCATCGTCACGGGGTGCGCGCCGTGGTGGCGACCTCGGACGACGCCGAGGCCTCGGCGCGTATCGCCCGCTTCGCGGCGTCGACGGAACCCTGGCTGGTCGCGGTCCGGATGGTCTCCGAAGGCGTCGACATCCCCCGCCTGGCCGTCGGGGTGTACGCCACCACGACCACGACCGAACTGTTCTTCCGCCAGGCCGTCGGGCGGTTCGTGCGGGCGCGGCGCGGTGACGGTGACCTCGTCGCGGCGCTCTACATCCCCGCGGACCGGCGTCTGCGACTGCACGCCGACGAGATCGCCCGGATCAGGCGCCACCGGCTCGTCACGACCGGCCACCGGAGAGTCGTCGAGTCCGACGACACCACCGACGACCCCGCCGAGCAGATGTCGTTGTTCGCGGCCGTCTCGGCGACACCGGTCGGCGCCGTGGACGCGGCCGAGGCGGCGGGCGGCCGACCGACCACGGCGATCGACGACGACGAAGACGATGACGGGCTCGTTCTCGAGCTTCCGCCACTCCCCTCCTCCGCCCGACCATCCGACGGGGCGACCGCATCCCGGCCGCCGGCCACGATGCAGCGTCGGCGTCACCTCCGGCACCTGAACGCGGCTCGTGCCGCGGACCTGGTGCATCACGCGAACCTCTCGCATGCGTCGGTCAACGCCGAACTGAACCGGCTGGCCGGCATCACCCGCATCACCGAGGCGACCGAATCCCAGCTCGAACGCCGTCTCGCAGCCGCCGAGCGGTGGCTCAACAGCTGATTCGTCGATCAGTCGACCCGGTCGCTCGGCCAGTTGGGCTGCAGCAGGTGCCACTGTTCGGGTGCCTGTCTGATGAGCGATTCGAGCCGTTCGGTGATGTCGCCCGTGACCCGCTGGACGTCGTCACGCAGCCGCCCCTGCCGGGCCACGTCGATCGGTTCGTCGACGACGAAGCGGTGGCGGCGTCCGTCGAAGAACGTGGCCGCGGTCACCAGAGGCGCGCCGGTCCGCAGTGCGAGCGTCGCCGGCCCGCCCGGCAGGGTCGTCACCTCACCGAAGAACGACACCTCGACACCGTCTCCGGCGAGGTCGCGGTCACACACCAGACACACGATCCGATTCTGTTTCAGTGCCCGGACACACGCCGTGCCGGCGCCGGGACCCAGAGGATGGATCTCCATGCCGAGCGACGAACGCAACGAGACGAACCATGCGCCCACCTCGGGTGGTTCGAGCGCCTCGGCCACGGCGGTGACCGGGAGTTGATGGACCACGGCCAGCCAGAACGCGGCCCATTCCCAGCCGCCGAGGTGCGGGAGCGCGACGATCACGCCGCCGCCGGCGTCGAGGGCATCGGTGACGGCGTCGAAGCCGGTGATCGTGACACCCGCGTCGATCGCCTCAGCCGACGTGTCGGGCAGACGGAACGACTCGACCCAGTAGCGCACATAGCTCGAGAACGTCTCGTGCACGATCGAATCGACGACCCCGCGCTCGAGATCGCGACCGTAGATGCGGGCGATGTTGCGCTCGACCTGACGGCGTCGCGAGGGCAACGCCGCCGCGGCGACATGGCCGGCGGCGCGCTCGAGCACGGGGAGCCACCGCTCGGGCATGGCGCGGCAGAGCGCCGATGCGGCCCGGATGCCGGTCAGGGCCGGAGGGTCCGTGAACAGGGCGGTCATCGGCGTGGTCTCGGTTGCAGGCGTCAGGCGTGGCCGCCCGGGGTGCGGCGGCGGGCGCTCCGCTCCAGGTGCAGGGTGCGGCGCCGGCCGCGGCGGCGCCGCGTCGGGCGGCGCGGCCGGGGCACCGACGCCTGGCGCCACACCTTCACGAACCGCTGCACCGCGGTGACGGCGGTGAGCACGCACATGATCCAGAGCACGGCGATCAAGACGTCCGAGAACAACAGGCCGAGCCCCAGGGCGATCAGACGCTCCGCGCGCTCCATGAGCCCACCCTTCGCCTCGAAACCGAGTGACTCGGCCTTGGCGCGCTCGTAGGAGATCAGCATCGACAGGGCCAGGACGGCCATGGGGAGCAGGGCGATGCGGCCCGGATGACCGGTTGCCAGATACCACGCGACCCCACCGAGCAGGAGCGCGTCGGTCAGTCGGTCCGACACCGAATCGAAGAAGGCGCCACGGGGTGACGCCGTGCCCGACGCCTTGGCGACGGCACCGTCGAGGACGTCGGGCACCGCGGTCAGGATGAGCAGCACGAGCCCGAGGCGGAGGGCGCCGGCGCCGATGGCGATCGCGCCGCCGAGCGCCATGAGCACCCCGAACGCGGTCAGGTGGTCGGCGCGGATGCCGGTGCGTTGGAGGTTTCTTCCGATGGGCCGGAGGCGTTGTTCCGCCTGGCTCCTGAATCGGCCGTCGAACATCGTGGTTCTCCTCTGGGGAACCGGTCCAGCCTACCGCCGCGGGGGTGTCGGCACGCTGATCGTGGAACCGGCTTCGTGGGTCGCCCGAATCAGCGGGACGTCTCTTCTTCGAGGCTCCAGTCGATCGGCGAACCGATCTCGGGGTTCTCCTCGACCAACATGTCGAGGATTCGGCCGTCGAGCCCGTCGACCAACACCAGGCCGCGATGGCGTGGCGGATCCTCCGCCGAGTACCACAGGATCCGCCAGGTCGGTCGCGACAGCCAACCCCGCCAGGCCAGCTGTGCCGAGGCGTGCCCAACCGGACGTTGCACGGCCACGGCCGCGGCGGCCAGCGCCGCCTCGTCGTCGACCTCGAGACGACGTCCGGCGGCGATCGAGTACCCCCCGAGCGCGATGAGGAGGATGCCGGCGGCTCCCACCCCGGCGTTCACCAGGACCGGATCGTCGCCGGCGCGCACCAGCCACCACACGAGCGCGGCCGCGCCGATGACGCAGTAGATGATGCCCGGGATTCGCCGGCGACGGTTGTCGGCGAACAGGGTGGGGCCGACCGTCTCGCCGGTGGTCGCGACCCCTTCGGCGGGATCGGCCGTCCCGGGGGCGCCGGTCGGGGTCTCGTCGTCGGTCCCGGTCATGGCGCCGATGGTTCCGGCCAGGCGCGACGGAGCTTTTCCCAGGTGATGTCGAGTGGTTCGGGCAGCACCCGGGTCTCCGCGACGGCGGTCATGAAATTGGAGTCGGCGACCCACCGGGGCAGCACGTGCACGTGCAGATGGTCGGGGACGCCCGCACCGGCCCCACGGCCGAGGTTCGCGCCCACGTTCACGCCGTCTGGGCGGTAGGCCGTCTTGATCGCCACCACCGCCATCCGCACGCCGTCCCAGAGCTCCGCGTGCTCGGCAGGGGTGAGTTCCTCGAGCGCGGGAACCCTGCGTTTGGGCAGCACCATCAGATGCCCGCTGCCGTAGGGGTACGCGTTCAGGATGGCGAAGCACCGCTCGCCGTGCCAGACGATGTGGGTCACGTCGTCTGGTTCGCCGGACTGGTAGATCCGTTCGAACAGCGACCGTCCGTCGGCATCGGGTCCGAGCGCGAGGTCGGCACCGTCGGTGACCGCTTCCATGTAGGTGGTACGCCAGCCGGCCCAGATGCGGTCGATGCTCATGGAGGCGTGACCGCAGCCGCCGAGGCGCCGCCGTGATCGGCGATCTCGCCGAGGACCCGATCGACGAACTCGGGCACACCGACACCGCGTTCGACCTCACCACCACGGGGGTTCACGCCGACGGTACCGGCGGCCACGTCGTCGTTGCCGACCACGAGCACGTACGGGATCTTTTCGAGCTTCGCCTTGCGGATCCGATTGCCGAGCTTCTCGTCCGCCGGATCGGCGTCGACCCGGATACCGGCTCCGCGCAGGTCCTCGACGACCGACGCGGCGTAGTCCTCGTGGTCGTCGCGCACCGCCAGCACCCGGGCCTGGATCGGCGCCAGCCAGGTCGGGAAGGCACCGGCGAAATGCTCGAGGAGCACGCCGAAGAACCGCTCGATCGATCCGAACAGGGCCCGGTGGATCATGATCGGCCGTCGGCGGGTGCCGTCGGCCGCCACGTATTCGAGCCCGAAACGCTCCGGGAAGTTGAAATCCGCCTGGATCGTCGAGAGCTGCCAGGTGCGCCCGATCGCGTCACGGATGTCGATGTCGATCTTCGGGCCGTAGAAGGCGCCGGCGCCCTCGTCGACGACGTAGGGCAGGCCCTCGTGCTCCAACGCGGTACGCAGCGCCACGGTCGCCGACTCCCAGTTCTCGTCCGAGCCCACGGTGTCGGCCACCGGTCGGGTCGACAGCTTCGCCTCGAAGTCGTCGAAGCCGAACGCCCGGAGCACGCTCAGGATGAACTGCAACAATTCGGAGATCTCGTCGACGACCTGGTCCGGTGTGCAGAAGATGTGGCTGTCGTCCTGGGTGAACCCGCGGATCCGCAGCAGCCCGTGCAGGGTGCCCGAGCGTTCGTAGCGGTAGACCGTGCCCAGTTCGAACAGCCTCAGGGGCAGTTCGCGGTAGGAGCGTTGCCGGCTGCGGTACACGAGGATGTGCATCGGGCAGTTCATCGGCTTGGGGTAGTACTCGCCGTTGTCGAGGGTCATGGGCGGGTACATGTCGTCGTGGTAGTGCTCGAGATGCCCGCTCTCGACGAACAGCCGACCGTTCGAGATGTGGGGGGTGTAGACGAACTCGTAGCCGCCCCGTTCGTGGCGGAGCCGGCTGTAGTCCTCCATCATCTTGCGGACGATCCCGCCCTTGGGGTGCCAGATCGCCAGGCCGGCGCCCAGTTCGTTGGGAAACGAGATCAGGTCGAGTTCGGTGCCGAGCTTCCGGTGGTCGCGGGCGGCGGCCTCTTCGAGCTGGTGGAGGTGCGCCTGGAGGTCGGAGTCGTTGGCCCAGGCGGTTCCGTAGATGCGTTGGAGCATCGGACGGTGTTCATCGCCGCGCCAGTACGCGCCGGCGACGCGCATCAGCTTGAAGTGGCCCAGAAAGCGGCTCGTGTCGGGTACGTGCGGGCCGCGACACAGGTCGATGAACCCGTCGTAACCGCGGAATGGCCTGATCTGCTTGGGCTTCGTCGGCGGATTCTCGTAGGTGCGGACCCGACCCGGTTCGGTCACCGATGTGGGATAGTCGGCCTCGCCGTCGATGATCTCCAGTTTGAACGGGTGGTCGGCGAACACCTCGCGGGCACGGTCGTCGTCGAGTTCGTCGCGGACGAAGGGTTGGGCCTCGGCGATGATCTCGCGCATGTGGGCTTCGATGCGGTCGAGGTCCTCGGGGGTGAAGGTGGCCGGGGTACCGTCGGGGGCATCGGGAAGCAGGAAGTCGTAGTAGAAGCCGTTCTCGACGGGGGGACCGATCGCGAACGTGGCTCCCGGGAACAGGTCGAGGACGGCCTGGGCGAGGACGTGCGCCGTGGAGTGCCGGATCGTGTAGAGCCCTTCGTCGCTCTGGACCGTCCGGATCGCCACCCGGTCGTGGTCGGCGAGCACCACGTCGAGGTCACGTTGGACCCCGTTCACCTCCGCGATGACCGCGTCGGCGGCGAGGCGGCGCCCGATCGACGCGGCGAGATCAGCGGCGGTGGATCCGTCGTCGAGTGCGCGGGTGGATCCGTCCGGCAGCGTGATCGTAGGCATCGGACAAGCATCGTAGTTTGGGTCGGGCCGCGCGCCCGGGTCGGGTTTCGTCGACCCCGTCCGTCCGCGTTCAGGCGGACGCGGCCTGGGCGAGGCCGGTCTCGACGAGCGGTGGACCCTCGGCGACGTGCGCGGTGTGCGCGACGACGAGTGCCCGGTCCGACCGGGTGGCGTAGCGGTCGATGTACTCCTGACCCGAGAGGCTGCGGATCTCGAACATCAATTCGTCGGTGATCTCGCGCAACGCCAGCCGGTCGCTGATCCGGCCCTCGTAGCGCTTGACCGAGATCGGTCGTCCGAAGGAGATCGCGACCGAGCGGAACAGGCGCGGGAAGCGGGCGTCGGGCGGCATCACCTCGCGGGACCCGCGGATGCCCACGGGCACCAGCGGGGCACCGGTGCGCAACGCCAGCCGCGCGGGGCCGGTGTGACCACGGAACAACTGGCCGGTCCGGGATCGGGTCCCTTCGGGGTAGATGCCGAAGTACTCCCCCGCCTCGATGAGTCGGGTCGCGGCATCCAGGGCGCGTTCGGACGCATTGCCGCCGGACCGGTCGATCGGGATCATGCCCAACGCCGGGAACAGCTTGCGGGTCTTCCAGTCGTCGAGGTACTCGGCCTTGCCGACGTAGGTGATCCGCCGCGGCAGCGCGAGCGGGAGGAAGAACGAGTCCAGCACCGAGGTGTGGTTCGGGCAGAAGATCGCCGGGCCGTCGGTCGGGACGTGCTCGACTCCGCGGAAGTGGAAATCCCAGAGAAATCCGAACGTGGGGGCGAGGACGCTCCGGGCCACGCGGTAGAGCTGTCCCACTTCACGTTCGGCCACGACGTTCCTCTTTCCCGGGCGCTGACCGGTCCGATTCTAGTCGACGGTCGGCGGCCCCGACAGGGGTTCTCTGCCCGGGTCAACCCGGCGGCAGGTCGAACACGACGCCCAGCAGCGCCGCCGCATCGGCGATCGGTTCGCCGCGGTCGCTCGCCGCGTCGAGGGCGTCGAGGGCGCCGGGGGTGTCGAGGTCGTCGTCGAGTGATCTGCGGACCGCATCGGTCAGGACCGGGTTGCTCCCCGGCGGTGCCGGACACCACCGGGTGTACCGGTCAACCGCCCGCTCGAGCACGGCGTCGTTCCACTCCCATTCGGTGCGGTAGTGCTTGGCGAGCAACGCGATCCTGATGGCCATCGGATGGACCGTCTTGCGGAGTTCTGAGACGAACACGAGATTGCCGAGCGACTTCGACATCTTCTCGCCGCCCATGCGCACCATCGCCTGGTGCAACCAGTGGCGCACGAACGGCTTGCCGGTGGCCGATTCGGACTGGGCCGCCTCGCATTCGTGGTGGGGGAAGATCAGGTCGGCTCCGCCACCGTGCAGGTCGATCGTGTCGCCGAGTTCGCGCAGCGCGAGGGTCGAGCATTCCACGTGCCAACCTGGGCGCCCCGGTCCCCACACCGAGTCCCAGGCCGGCTCGTCGGGAAGGCTGGGTTGCCACAGGACGAAGTCGAGTGGATCGCGTTTGTGCGGATCGTCGGGGTTGCCACCACGCTCGGCGGCGAGGGCCAACATCGTGGCGCGGTCAAGGTGCGACACCTGCCCGAATGCCGGATAGGTGGACACGTCGAAGTACACCGCGCCGCCCGATTCATAGGCGTGGCCCGCGTCGAGCACCTCGCCGATGAACCGGCGGATGTCGGCGATCGCGGAAGTCGCCCGCGGTTCGGCATGGGGCTCCAACATGCCCAGAGCCCGCATGTCGGCGTCGAACCGGTCGATCTCGGCGGCCGCCAGATCCAGGTAGTGGACGCCCACCTCGCGTGCCTTGCGGAGGAGGTCGTCGTCGACGTCGGTGATGTTGCGCACGCAACGGGTCTGGTGACCCCGGTCGCGGAGCCGCCGTTGCAGGACGTCGTAGGTCAGATAGGTCGCCGCGTGGCCCAGGTGGGTCGCGTCGTAGGGGGTGATCCCGCAGGTGTACATCGTGACCACGTCACCCGGCTCGAAGGCGACGATGCGCCCCTTCGCGGTGTCGAACAGCCGCATCGGCCCGTCGAGTGGGCCGGTGTCGGCACTCAACGGGTGCCGTCCCCTGCCGAGTCGGCGAGGCCGCTCAGCCGGATCGACAGATGGGACTTGTACCGGACGTTCATGCCGATGAGCACGGCCGTCAACGCCTCGACGGGGCCGGCGGCGGTGAGCCGCCCGGCGTTCAGGGCCCGCATGCCCGGAATCGATTCGGCCAGGGCGACGACCGTTCCGGTCGCGTCGGTGTCGTCCGAGCACACCAGGACGTCGCAGTCGACCTCGCCGTCGAGGTCACCGAGCTCCCGGGCGGGCACGTGGTGGAACGCGGCCACCACCCGGGAGGCGGGAATGGCGGCGGCGACATCGGCCGCGACCGAACCCCGCGCCGGGATGAGGGGCTGGAACTCCTTGCCCACCCGGGTGAGTGCGTTGGCCATGCAGATGACGACCTTGCCCTCCAGCGCCGACGCGAGCGCCTTCACCGTGGGTGCCGCGCCCTCCCAGGGCGTGGCGACCACCACGATCTCGGCCGCGGCAGCGCCGGCGTTGTCGGCCCCGCGCAGCTGCGACAGGTCGTGGTCGGGCCACTTCGCCACCAGCTCGGCACGGACCGCTTCGGCCCGCGCCGGGTCGCGGGAGCCGAGGGTCACGTCGTGGCCCAGATCGCACAGTCTCACCCCCAGGGCGCTGCCTGCGGGTCCGGTTGCTCCGAGTACTCCGATATGCACGTCGGTCACCCTATGCGCCCGACGGCACACCGAGCCGGATCGGAGCAACCGGCCCGGGGTCGGGTAGCCTCACCCCTTCGTGGAGCCGTTGATCGACCTCGACGGGGTGACGGTCCGCCGCAACGGCACCACGATGCTCGCCGGCGTCTCTTGGCAGGTGTTCGCAGATCAGAACTGGGTGGTGGTGGGGCACAACGGGTCGGGCAAGACCACGCTCTTGCGGGTCGCGTCGCTCTACCTGCATCCCACCGAAGGCACCGTGCGCGTGCTGGGCGAGACCCTGGGGCGGACCGACGTCCGCTCGCTACGTGCCCGGATCGGCGTGGCGAGCCAGGCGCTCGCCGACCAGTTGCGAGGCGACCTCGAGGCCCGGGACGTGGTGATGACCGGTCGTCATGCCGCCCTCGAGCCCTGGTGGCACACCTACGACGACGCGGATCGCGACAAGGCGCGCTTCGAACTCGACCGCGTCGGGGTCGGCCACCTCGCGACGCGGCGCTTCGGCACGCTCTCGGCCGGAGAACGCCAGCGCGTGCAGCTCGCGCGCACGCTGATGGCCGACCCGGCCCTCCTGCTGCTCGACGAGCCCGCCGCCGGCCTCGACCTGGCCGGTCGTGAGGATCTCGTGGACCGACTGGCGGACCTGGCCGCGGACGACGACGCCCCACCCATCGTGCTGGTGACCCACCACACCGAGGAGATCCCCGACCACTTCACCCATGCGATGCTGCTGGCGGGCGGGAGGATCGTCGAGGCCGGTCCGATCGGCGAGGTCATCGACGAGGCGACGCTGTCGGCGGCGTTCGGGCTCACACTCCGTCTGGAACGTCGCGACGGTCGCTGGTTGAGCTGGTCACCGCGTCGGAGCCGAGGTGCCGCCGCGGGTCGCGCCTGAGGTGCCGGGGCGAACATCAGCGGCGTGAGGGGTAGCGTTCGGAGAGGAGCCGTCTGCCCTTGCGGATCTCTTCACGCAGGATCGGTTCCAGGACGGGCGCGAAACGCGTACCCCCGTAGTGGAGGCGCATCGAGAGTCGCGCACCACCGTCGGTGGCCTCGATCTGGGCCGTCAACTGCCACGGCGCGTGCTCACGGTCGTCGATCTCGACCCGTTCGTACCGCACCCGGTCCGGACGCACCGCCTCGGTGCGCACCATCCGGAGCCGTTTGGACCGGGCGAACGGGCCGATCCGGCCGCGCAGTTCCACGATCCAGGAACCTCGTGGGTCACGGGTGGGTTCGGGTTCGGGATCGACCCGGGCGACGAGGCCGAGCCAGTCGGGGTAGTTGCCCAGGTCGGACACGAAGTCGTACAACTCGGTGACGTCGGCACCGGTCAGCAGCGTTTCGGCGAGGTCCATGGCAGGACGACGAGTCTTGCCGAGGCCACCCTCGCACGCCAACGAGCGACCATGGGTTCGGCCCTGACGATGCGGCCTGGCAGATCAGGGGGTCAGGCGCCCGTGGCTTCGAGCAGCTCGAGCAGCTCGGCCTTCCGGCGGATGAACGCGTCCTGGGTCGTGTGTACGGGCAGCCGGGGCCGGGAGTCGGGGACGGTCACCTCGCCGACGATGCGTCCTGGCCGTGCCGAGAGGACCACGACCCGGTCGGAGAGCACCAGCGCCTCCTCGACGTCGTGGGTGACGAACACGATCGTCCGGGTGTCGACGGTGAGCACCTCTTGCAGCCACCCGTGCATTCGCCGGCGCGTGATCGCGTCGAGTGCGCCGAACGGCTCGTCGAGCAGCAGCAGGTTCCGGTCGGTGAGGAACGTGCGCAACAACGCGAGGCGTTGACGCATCCCTCCGGACAGTTCCCGGGGCCATGCGTCTTCGTAGCCGGCCAACCCGAAGCGTTCGAACAACGCGTCGGCCCGAGCGCGGGACTCGGCCCGGTCGTGGCCGGTGACATCAGCGGCGAGCACGGCGTTGTCGCGCACCGTCCGCCACGGGAACAGCCGGTCGTGCTGGGGCATGAACCCGGCGTGGCCGGGTCTGGGGGGCAGCGGACGCCCGTCGAGGCGCACGGTGCCGGCGGTCGGTGTGACGACGCCCGCGACGATCCGGAGCAGGGTGCTCTTTCCGCAGCCCGAGGGCCCGACGACCGAGACGAAGGCGCCGTCGGGAACGACCAGGTCGGGAATCTCGAGCACGCGCGTCCCGTCGAAGTCGTGGCGAAGCCCCTGGATCTCGAGCACGCGGAGTCTCAGTCGCGCGCCGGCAGGAAGCGGTTGGTGAAGGTGGCGTCGACGTCGAACCCGCCCTTCACGATGTCATGGTCTTCGAGAAAATCGACGAACCGGTTCCACACCTTGGTCTCCTGTCGGCCCCAGTGCGCCGGATCGGAGGTGTAACGGGTCGACAGGTACCGCATGCTGCGGTGCACCAGGTCGGGGTCGAGACCATCGGCTCCTGCGAGCAGGGCATCGGCCGCCTTCTGGGGATGGGCCATGGCGTCGCGATAGCCGTGCGCGGTCGCCTTCATGAACGCACGGACCATCGTCGGGTCGTCTTCGACGTGGTCCTCGCTGGTCACCAGGATCGGCGTGTACCAGTCCGGAATGCAGTCGAGATGGTCGGCGAAGGCGATCCGGTCGAGGTCGAGCCCGTCGATGTCACGCAGTCTGATCACGTCCCATGCGTCGAAGACCCACACCGTGTCGAAGTGCCCCGAGGTGAGTCCCTGGCGGTAGTCCGAATCGCCGACCTGGGTGAACCGGACCTTGCCCGAATCGCCGCCGTCGCACGACACCAGCGCGTCGATCAGCGCCTTTTCGAACGTGCCCCCGAAAGCCCCGTAGGTGTGGCCGGCGAGGTCGCGGGGTCGCCGGATGCCCGACGAGGCCAGGCTCACCAGGCTCGAGGTGTTGTGTTGGATGATCGCCGCGATCGACACGACGGGCACTCCTTCGGCACGGGCCGGGACGAGTTGCTCGGCCGCGCTCACCCCGAAGTCGACCGTTCCCGCACCGACGGCCTGGTTCGGATCGGACGTCGCGCCGGGTTGGATGAAGGTCACGTCGAGACCCGCGGCGCGGTAATAGCCCTCGGCTTTGGCGAGGTACATGCCGGCGTGATTGGTGTTGGGGGTCCAGTCCAGCATGACCCGGACCGCTCGGCGGTCGGCACCCTTGCCGCCGCTGGTTCCGCTGCCGCCACACGCCGAGACGAGGGCCATGGCGACGACCAGGAGGAGTGCGCCGGTCGTGAGGGTGGGGCGGTGATGGGTTCTGGCACGTGTCACAGGTCGAATCCGATCATGGGGTTGGAGGGGGACGTGTCCCGACGCCAAGGCATCAGGAGCCTGCCGATCAGCCCGACGAGGCTGAACAGCACGACGCTGACGACCGCGATGACGACCACTCCGGCCAACATCCGGTCGGTCCGGTACGAGCGGTGCGACTGGTCGATGAAGATCCCGAGGCCCGACGTGCCACCGACGTACTCGCCGATCACGGCGTTACCGACGGCGTAGGCCGCGGCGATGCGGACGCCGGCGACGATGCTGCCGAGCGACGCGGGGATCCGCACGAACCTGAGCACGTCCCACCGTGACGCTCCGAAGGATCGGACCAGTTCGACGTGCTCGGCGTCGGCACCTCCGAGGCCGGCCACTGCGGCCACCGCGACCGGGAAGAAGCAGATGAGCGCGACCAGTACGATCTTGGGCGTGATGCCGTAGCCGAACCAGATCGCGACCAGCGGGGCGAGCACGATGATGGGGATCGTCTGCGAGGTCACCACCACCGGCCACACGGCGCGGCGCACGGCCGGGATCAGCGAGATCCCCAACGCGATGGCCAGACCGCCGAGCGATCCCACGATCAGTCCGACGACCGCCTCGAGCACGGTCGTTCCCGCGTGCTGGACCAACGCGGCGCGGCTGTCCCAACCTGCCGTCGCGACCGCGGTCGGAGCGGGCAGGATCCACGGTCGGACGTTGCCGATGCCGACCCAGGCCTGCCAGATCGCGACGCCTGCTGCCACGGTGGCGAAAGGGGCGAGCCACGAGCCGAGGCGTCGCATCACGTCGACCGGTAGCGGTCGGTCAGGCTGTCCATCGTGGCCTGGTCGTCGCCGGACTGGGAGAACACCTTGATCACCGACAGACAGCTCACCGCCCCACCGGTGAACGTCGCCTCGTGCACCCTTCGGAGCAGCGGCCAGAGCTCGTCGGGATCGCCTTCGATCGAGGTGCCACACGGACCGACCTCGTAGGGCAGTCCCGAGTCCGCGATCACGCTGATCGCGTCGTGAACCCGGGCGAAGGGTTGCTTCGCGGTTCCGGCAGGTTCGGGAATGCACTGGATCTCGATGATCATGTCGCTTCTCCTCGTGATTGGGCGATCAGGTGGTCGACGGCGCCCGGCTCGATCACCAGCACGGTGCCGTCGTCGACGGTCACCGTCGCCGGTGCGGACTCGAGAAGGTTCGAGATGCCGCGCGAGGCGCCGCGGTGCAGGTCTTCGCGGTCGAGTGCGTAACGCAGGCCGCTGGTGACGACGCCGTGGGCGGTCCCGTGGACCGGGATCAGTGACACGGTCCCGCCGACCGGTCCGTCGATCGTGACCGGGTGTGGCGCCGTGGCGACCCGGACCACGTCGTGACCGACCAGGGCGGTCACCGCGAACGGAGCGAGCTCCCCGCCGCCGAGCACCACCAGATTTCCCAGTGCGTGGTCGAGACGGCCGCCTGCGCCACCGACGACCAGGACGTCGTCGGTCGAAGCCGACCAGTCCGAGCGGGCGAGGCACGCCGCCAGTTCGAAGTCGGTCGAGTCCTTCTCGGCGGCGAAGCGGTGGATGCGCGCACCCTGGCGTGCGAAGTCGTCGACCTCCCGGTCGCTCAAGGTGTCGAAGTCACCGACGAGATCGCGGACGTCGACGGCCTCGTTCCGCGCATGGCGTGCCCCGCCGTCGGCCGCGATGACCGCGGCGTCCGGCGCGACGAGTTGCTTCCAGCCGGGCAACGGCGGATCGCCGTCGATCACGATCACGTGCGCCCAGAGTCGTCGGCGAGGTCGGTTCGGAGTCACGGTGCGTCCCTTCGCTGGCATTACCCAGATCAGGTGGACGGGTCGGCGTCGCCGTGATGCGGACGCCCTCTCAGCCCGGCTGACCCGAGCTCCCCGGCAGTACTGCTGCGAGCGAACAGACTAGCGCGCGGCGGACCGAATTCCGACCCGGGCCCTGATCGGGTCAGTTCCGGGCGTCGTCGCCGAACATGGCGGTGACCTGGTCCTGCCACTTCTTCATCAGGGGTGAGTCACTGACCGTGATGATGTTGTCCTTGCCGCAGTTGAACACGCCCCGGCCGATGCCCGGCGTGGGCGCGAGCGTCGGGTCCTGCACGCGCACGAACCCGTCCGGGGTCGCCCGGAGCAGCACGAAACACTGCGACGACTGGTTGGGGTCGGACGGGTCACGCGGCGCGATCAGCCCACCGGCGTCGAAGGTGCCCACCTTCTGCAACTGTGCTTCGAGGCAGGCGCGCGTCAGGTTCGCGCCACACGCGCTCGCGGTCTTGGCGAACAGGAGCCACGACGCGAATCCGGCGACCGCGAACATGGCGTGCGATTTGCCGTTCGGCAGGTACTCGTCGAAGAGCGCCAGGAAGTCGTCCATGGCCTTGGACTGCTCACCCTTGCCGGCCTCTTCGAACGGGTAGACGAACGTCTGGACGTACAGGGGAAGTTTGGCGAGGCCGGTACGGCCGTTCTGGATGACGAGCTGGTCGTACATGTTCTCGTCGGTGAACGCCCACGCGAGCGAGCTGTTCGCCGTTCCGGCCCCCTTGGCGCCCAGCGCCGAGATGAACTTGCCCAGATCCGGCGGCTGACCGGAGAACAGCACGCCACGGGCGCCACTGCGCAGGACCGAGTCCGCCACCGGACGAGCGTCGGTCAGACCGGTGATCGGGTACGTGTTGTTCTCGTGGTTGACAGGGCTCGACGCGCTCGCCAGACCGACACCTTTGGCGGCGCTCAGGCGTTGGTCCATCGTGAAGGTCGTCGTCGCGAAGTCCCCGTAGACGGTGGCCAGCGGTTCGTCGGCCCCGTACTTGGTCTTCAGGTACTTCAGACCGCCGCCGGTCACGCCGGTGATGCCGGTGGCCATCGCCGGGTACGACAGCGGCGCGCCCCGGGCCTCGGGGCTGGCGACGAAGCCGGGAAGGGCGACGAGCCCACAGTCGACGCGTGCCTTCTGGCCGGTGTTGTCGAGCGCACCGCCGCCACCGACGAGGGCGAACGAGCTCTTGCACGCCTGATCGATGACGTCGGCGTACCGGGTGACCTGGGCGTCGCCCTTGATCAGCAGGATCTTGCGACCGTCGATGCCGCCGTGGTCGTTGCACCAGCGGGTGAACACGGTGGCGGCGTCCCACAGCTCCTGGTTGAGGCCCTTCTGCAGATCGGAGCCGGCATCGGAGATCGTCGTGATCTTGATCGAGTCGGCGTCGACCCCGTGCTTGCCGGGCCGGTTCGAGCCCGTCGCCTCGTGGCAGACGTTCTTCATCGTGCCGAAGTCCGGCGACTTCGCCGCGTCGGCGGGATCGGGTTCCTCCGCCGATCCCTTCGTGGACCCGGACGAACCGCAGCCCACGAGCGCGATCGCCAGCACGACGGCGGCTCCTCCACCGGCCAGGCGACGTAGGCGACTCACGCGGCTCCCCATTCTCAGGCCATTCGGCCGGAGTCGGAGGATCTTGAGGACTTCTTCCCGGTGCCGGAGCCGGCTCAACCGGTGCGGCCGAGCAGATCTCTCGCGATGTGGGTCACCTGGATCTCGTCGGTGCCGGCGTAGATCTGGAAGACCTTGGCGTCGCGGGCGAGTTGCTCGACCCGGAATTCGGACATGTAGCCGTTGCCGCCGAGGAGCTGCACGGCTTCCATCGCGACCTCCGACGCGGCCTGGGCGGCGTACAGCTTCATCGCGGAGGCCTCGGCGAGGGTCAGGGACTTGCCCGCCGCGGACAGCTCGATGTGGCGGAACACGAGGTTCTCGACGTTGAGACGGGCCACCTCCATCTTTGCGAGCTTCAGTTGGATGAGCTGGAAGTCGCCGATCGGTTTGCCCCAGAGCATGCGGTCACGGGCGTACTCGGTCGAGATCTTCAGGCACTCCTCGATCACGCCGAGTGCCATCGCCGCGACGCCGGAGCGTTCGGTGGTGAAGTTCGACTTGGCGCTCTCGCGGCCTTTGCCCGAGGTGTCCTCGCTGCCGCCGAGAAGCCGGTCGCGTCCCAGGCGGACGTCGTCGAAGAACAACTCGCCCGTCGGTGAGGAGTGCAGGCCCATCTTGCGCATGGGCTTGGACTGGGTGAGTCCCTCCATCCCCGAATCGAGGATGAAGGTGAGCACGGGGCGGTCCCGGATGTCGGTGCCGTCGCCGGTGTCGAGCTTCGCGTACACCACGATCGTGTCGGCGTACGGGCCGTTGGTGATGAAGGTCTTGTTGCCGTTGAGCACGTATTCGTCGCCGTCGCGCCGCACCGTCGTGCGCATGCCGCCGAGCGCGTCGGAACCCGAGTTCGGTTCGGTGATGGCCCACGCGCCGACCTTTTCCATGGTCAACAGCTCCGCGCCCCAGCGTTCCTTCTGTTCGATCGTGCCGCTCTTCATGATCGTGCCGGCGGCCAGCCCGAAGCTCACCCCCATGGCGGTGACGATGCCCGGGCAGTACCGGCACAGCTCGATGATCGGGATGATCGTCATCGCCGCGGAGCCGCCGTCGCCGCCGGTCCGTTCGGCTCTGGTCGGCGGCTCTTCGCCCTTGGCCTCCGCCTCGGCGACGGCCTTCTCGAACGCGATCTGCTTCGCGAAGCGGTCCTTGGCCATGGCGTCCATGCCGAACGTCGCGTACATCTTGCGGACGATGTCGTACGGCGGCAGGTCGCCGTGTTCGAGTTCGTCGATGTGCGGCACGACCTCGTCGGCGATGAAGCCGCGGATCGCGTCGCGGAGCATCAGTTGTTCATCGTTCCACTCGAACACGACTGGTCTTCTCCCCTGCTGGCGGATCTCGGTGGTGCGCACCGTAGGCGAAGGGTCCGGCACGGTAAAACATCTCCGTGCCCATCGCCGACGACCCGGGAGTCGTGAGCAACCATGCAACCGTCCTTCACCGACCGATCCGTACTCGTCACCGGGGGAGGTTCGGGTATCGGCCGCGCCACGGCGCGGCGTTTCGCGCAGCTGGGAGCGCAGGTGCGGATCGGTGACGTCGACGACGCCGGGATGGCCGAGACCGCGGCCGAGCACGCCGGCATCACCACCGTGCACTGCAACGTCGCGGACGAAGCGTCGGTGGCCGCGTTCGTCGAAGGTGCGATCGCCGACCACGGCGACCTGGACATCGTGGTCAACCTCGCCGGGGTGTTGACCTTCGAGAACTCCCACCAGGTCGCACTCGCCGACTGGCTACGGGTCATCGACATCAACCTGACCGGGACGTTCCTGGTGTGCCGTGCGGCGCTGGCCCATCTCGTCGACCCGCAGCGCGCCCGCACCGGTGGGGTGATCGTCAACACCGCGTCCACCGCGGCCCACATCGGCCAGGCGTGGTCGGCCGCGTACTGTGCGTCGAAAGGGGCGATCCTGTCGATGACGCGGGCGCTGGCGGTGGAGTACGCGGGTCGTGGGATCCGGGTGAACTCGATCTCGCCGGGCGCCATCGAAACGCCGATCATGGCGGCGTTCGCGTTTCCCGAAGGGGTCGACAAGTCGCTGCTCAGCCGTACGATGCCGGTGGCCGGGACCGGCACCCCCGACGAGGTCGCCGCCGCGATCACCTACCTCGCGAGCGACGAGGCGCGGTATGTCATGGGAGCTGATCTGCGCATCGACGGCGCCACCACGGCTTGAGGTCGTCGCTCGTGCAGCGACCCCGGGGGTAGCGTGACCGCCGTGCCCGCTCCCCCACGCCGGTGCGTTTCCTGGTTGCTGGCGCTCGTGCTGGTCGTCGCCGGCTGTACCGCGTCGATCCCACGGTCGGGGTCGCCCTCTGGTCGTCCGTCGGCAGCTTCCGCTCCCGGTTCCGGCTCGTCACTGGCGTGGCACGACTGCCGATCCGGGTTCGAGTGCGCAACGCTGACGGTGCCGCTCGACCGGTCCGACCCAGACGGTGACACGATCGACCTCGCACTCATCCGCAAACCCGCCCGCGACGCGCACCCGATCGGCTCGCTGCTGGTCAATCCCGGAGGACCGGGCCAACCCGGTACGGAGTTCCTCCGGCAGTTCCTCGCGAGCGGGACGTTCCCCACCGAACTGCTCGACCGTTTCGACGTCGTGTCGTGGGATCCCCGCGGCACCGGCGACTCGGCCGGCATCGCGTGTCTGACCGACGAGGACTTCACCGAGCCCGAGCCCCTCCCGTACCCGCCGACCGCGACGGCGCGGGCGAAGGTCTCCGCCCAGGCGGCCGCGCAACGGAAACGCTGCTTCGACCGCGACGGCGACGTGATCCCCCACGTCGGGACGCTCGCGACCGTCGAGGACCTCGACGCGATCCGCGCCGCGGTCGGCGACGACGACCTCACCTATGTCGGCTTCAGTTACGGCACGACGATCGGGCTGGAGTACCTGCGACTGCACCCTGACCGGGTGCGGGCGATCGTGCTCGACGGGGTCGCGCTGCCGGGCACCGACCCCGTGGCCACCACCAGGGCGCAGATGACCTCGTTCGAAGACAACCTGAACCGTTTCCTCGCCGCGTGTGAGACCGATCCGAAGTGCACGTTCGGGGGCGCCGATCCGCACGCCGCCCTGATGAGGTTCCTGAACCGACTGGCCACCGGCGTACGGATCCCCGCGTCGTATTCGTTGCCCGACGAGTCCGGTGAACGCCACACCCGCACCGGCACGCTCGGCTACACCGAGGCGGTGAACGGCATCGCCGCGGCCTTGTACGACGTCGACACGTGGTCGGTCCTGCGCACCGGACTGGTCGAGGCCACGCGGAGCGCCGACCCCGACGGACACACGTTGCTGATGTTGCGCGACCTGCTCGTGGGGCGTCAACTGGACGGCACCTGGAATCATTCGGTGGAGGCGAACCAGGCGATCAGTTGCGCCGACCAGTCGGAGCGGGCGACGTCACTGTTCGGCGATCCGGCGCGGATCAGGGCGTGGTCGAAGGAGCTGCCGGTGTTCGGCGCCTTCGGTGCCGCGGGTCTTCCCGGTTGCTACCGCTGGCCCGAGGCGTTGCAACCACTCGACGAGCTGACCAAGGCCGACCTGGCCGATGCCCCCGCCGTGGTGGTCGTCAACAGCGCGCACGACCCGGCGACACCGTACGCGAACGCGCAGAAGGCGCACGCGCTGTTGCCCGGCTCTCGTCTGGTGACCTTTCAGGGCGACGACCACACGTCCTTCGGCAGTGGCCACGCATGCATCGACGACGCGGTCGTGCCCTATCTGATCGACGGGAAGCTCCCCGCGGCGGGTGTGAAGTGCGCGTCGGGCGGTGGCTGACGCTCAGACCTGCATCAGGTTCGCGAGGCGCTCCTGCGCCTCGACGCACTCGGTCACCAGATCCATCACGACCTGCCCGGCGGGCTGGACCTTCTTCGCCCGGCCGATGATCTGACCGGCCGGGTTGAAGTTCACGTCCTTGGCCTGTTCGGGGTAGGCGTGACCGCGACGCACCGCATCGGAGGTGACCATGAACTGCAGCGGCATCCCCAGCGGCTTGGGGTTGTCGGGGTCCTCCCAGGCCTCGGTCCAGTCGTTGCGCAGCATGCGGCACGGCTTGCCCGTCCAGGCCCGTGAACGCACCGTGTCGCGGGATCCGGCCGCGAGGTAGCTGTCCATCTGGCCCGGCGGGATGTCGGCCTCGGCCACGGTGAGCCACAGCGAACCGGTCCACACGCCCTGCGCGCCCATCGCCAGGGCCGCGGCCATCTGCCTGCCGGTGCCCACGCCGCCCGCGGCGAGCACCGGTAGGGGCGCGACCTCGTCGATCACCTCGGGCCAGAGCACCATCGAGCCGACCTCACCGGTGTGGCCGCCACCCTCGGTGCCCTGGGCGATGATGATGTCCACGCCGCCGTCGCGGTGCTTGGCCGCCTGGTGGGCCGAACCGCACAGGGCCGCGACCTTGCGGCCGGCCTGATGGATCTCGTCGATGATCTCCGTGGGCGGGGTGCCCAGGGCATTGGCGATCAACTTGACGTTGGGATGCTTCAGGGCCTCGAGTACCTGGGGGGTGGCGGTGGCCTCGGTCCAGCCGATCAACTCCCGGTTGGGCACGTCGTCGGGCATCTCGGGCACGCCGTGGTCGGCGAGGAGTTTCGCGGCGAAGCGGCGGTGCTCGTCGGGGATCATGTCCGCGAGCATCTTCTCGAGCTTGCCCGGGTCGAGTTCGCCCATGCCCTCGTACTTGCCGGGGATGACGATGTCGACGCCGTAGGGCGCGTCGCCGATGTGGGCGTCGATCCACTCGAGTTCGGTGGCGAGCTGTTCGGGGGTGAACCCGACCGCGCCGAGCACGCCGAAGCCGCCGGCCTTGGAGACCTCGACCACGACGTCGCGGGTGTGGCTGAAGGCGAAGATGGGAAACTCGATGCCGAGGGACTTGGCGAGTTCGGTCTGCATGGATGTCGACTCCTGTGGTGGACCCCGCGACGGGGTCGGTTGGGCGATGCGGGGGTGACGTGCCGGCCCGATCAGGCCGAGAGTTTGACGGGAAGTTCCTTGATGCCGTTGACGAAATCCGATCGGAAGCGCTTCGGGGTGCCGTTGTAGTCGGCTTCGGGGAAGCGCCGCAGCAGCTCGCGCAGCATGGTGCGGATCTCGAGCCGTGCCAGGTTGGCGCCGAGACAGAAGTGCGTGCCGCCGCCGCCGAAGCTCACGTGGTCGTTCGGCGAGCGGTGGATGTCGAACGTGTCGGGGTCGGTGAACACCGATTCGTCACGATTCGCCGAGTGGTAGTAGATCACGACCTTGTCGCCTTCGGCGATGTCGGTGTCGCGGATCCGGGTCGGTTGGGTGGCGGTGCGCCGGAAGTTGTGGATCGAGCCGTTCCACCGCAGGAACTCCTCGGTGGCGGTGTTCCACAGGTCGTCGTCGTCGATGTTCGCCACGAGTTCGCGGCGGGCGTCGGGGTGCTCGATCAGCGCCATCATGGCGTGGCTGATCAGGTTGCGGGTGGTCTCGTTGCCGGCCACGCACAGCAACACGAAGAACAGGTTCAGCTCCTGGTCGCCGAGACGGTCGCCGTCGACCTCGGCGTGCACCAGGGTCGACATGATGTCGTCGCGGGGGTTCGCGCGTCGGTCGGCGGCGATGGCGTCGCAGTAGGCGTAGATCTCGGTCTGGGCGGTCATCTGGTCGTCCTCTGAGGGCGAGAAGTCCGGGTCCTGGCCGCCCACGAGTCGGTTCGACCAGTCGAACACCTTGGTGCGGTCCTCGGCGGGGACACCGATCATGTCGCAGATGATCTGCAGCGGCAGCGGCACGGCCACGGCTTCGACGAAGTCCACCTCGCCGTCGGCCTCGGCGACCCGGTCGACGATCGCCTTGGTGGCGTCCTCGATCCCCTCGAACAGGCCGCGGATCATGCGGGGGGTGAACCCGGCGCTCACCAGCTTGCGGTACCGGGTGTGCTTGGGCGGGTCCATGTTCAACAGCGTCATGCGCACCAGTTCCATCGCGGCTTCGTCGAAGTCGCGGATGAACGTCGAGCCGAGCTCGGTCGAATAGGTGCGCCAGTCGCGGCTGATCGCCTTGACGTCCTCGTAGCGGGTGACCGCCCAGAAGCCTCCGGCCTCGGGATGATCGTGCCAGTACACCGGGGCTTCCGCGCGCAGTCGACGGAACTGGTCGTCGGGCACACCTCTGGCCCAGGTGTCCTCGAGCAGGTCGATGTCGGTGAGGGTCATGGGTGCCTCCGGGGATCGGTGACGAGAAGGTGGACCGCGTCGATCACGTCCGAGCCGGTGATCGACCCGGGGTCGAGACGGTGCTGCAGTGCCGCGCCGAGCAGGAACGAGAGCGCGCGCATGGCCAACTCGGCCGCCGGCGCGACGAGGTCGGCCCCGTGGGCGTCCGCCCAGGCGGCGAGCCCGTCGGCGAGATCGCCACGGATGTGCGCGTAGCGTTCCGCGAGTTGGCTGCCGATGGTGTCGTCGCGGGCACCGTGGAGCCACAGCTCCATCTCGAGCAGGAGCCACGGACTGCCGGGCGCGTCGGAGGCCGCGACGATGTGGTCCCAGGCCGCCGCGATGATCCCGTCGAGGTCACCGGGGTCCGGGACGCTCGCGAGCACGGCGTCGGCCGTGGCGTCGCGGTAGTCGTCGACGAGGGCGAACAGCAGCCCCTCCTTGCTGCCGAAGTGCGCGTACAGCGCGCCGGTGGTGCGATCCGCGGCCTCGGCGACGGCCTCGGTCGACACGGCGTGGAAGCCCCGGCGGGCGAACTGGTCCGCGGCCGCGTCGAGCAGACCGGCCCGGGTGGCGGCTTTGCGTTGTTCCTGGGTGCGGGCCACGTGCTCTCCGTGCCGGCGGGATGGAGCCGACCGAAGAAATATAGCATCCTCTATCTATGTAGTGCACACTATCCGTCGTTCGCCCGGGCCGGCCGGGCGGCCGGGCGTCAGACGGCGTGGCGCTCAGGTGGGATTCGACGCATTGCCCGACAACTTCGGGTCGTGGTGGAACATCGGCCAGCCGCCGACCCCGCCGACGAACGACGCCACGTGCTGGTCGATGACGTAGTGGGCGACCACACCCTCACGGCGACCGTTGTAGCCCGCGATGGTGATACCGGCGTCGCCGTTCGGGTCCCTGGTGATCAAGACCGTGTTCTGCAGACCGAACCCCTGGCCGAACTGGCCGATCACGGCCCCGGTCCGCCCGTCGAGCACGTACACCCCCGTGGGCGTGGCGACGACGACGTCCTGGGAACCCGTGCCACGCAGATCCGCAGTGGCGATACCGCCGTACACTCCACCGGGCAGCGACGTCGACCAGATCCTGGCGCCGTTGGCGCCGTTCAGCGCGTACACACTCCCCTGGTCCGGGCCGCTGCGGGTGCCGGCGATCACGGCGAGAGTGCCGTCGCCGCGGACGTCCGCGAGGGCGGGCGATGCGGAGGTGGCGGCGTGCAGGTCGGCCTTCCAACGAAGCCGGCAGTTCGTGTCGACCGCGATGATCCGGTTGGTGTCCGAAGCTCCGGAGAAGTACGTCCCGGTCCCCGCGACGATGCCGACGGCCCCGCCCGGCAGGAAGCGACCGACCGCCGGCGATGACTGCACCACCTGGTTCGCGTCGTACCGGCAGCGCTGACCGGCGCTCTCGTTGCTGCTGCCGCCGTTGCCGCGGCCCGACACGATGCGCAGAGCACCGCCGTTGGAGTAGGTGTGGCCGAACGCGACGCCGGCGGTCGAGTCACCACCCATCACGATCTCGTCGGACCCGTTTCCGTCGACGTCGAGCGTGGCGGGCGTCGCGAAGCTGCTGTCGGCCTCGAACCACGGAAAGCCGAACAGCACACCGCCCTGCGCGTTCATCGCATACGCCATCTGGCCCATCGATCCGGACACCACTTCGTCGGTGCCCTGGAAGTTCCCGACGGTCATCGACGACATCACGCCGGTCTTCCCGCCGGACGGGGTGGCCCTGGGCTGACGGAACCAGAGGCGGTTGCCGGTGCTGCCGAGCGCGAGGTAGCCGCCGACCGTGGGGTTCGCCGAGTTCCCCACACCGGCGTAGATGCGGACGCCGGGACCGGCTCCCACCACCGACACCGTCGAGTCCGCGGCCGCGCCAGAGGTCGACGCGGCCCAGACCCCGGACCCGTCGGTGAGACGCAACGCGTTCACGTACCCGCCCTGGTCGCCGACGACCACCACGGGCGCGCCGGCGTCGATCGACGCGACCGCGGGCGACGAGCGCACGACCATGCGACCGGCGCCGAGGTTCGTGACCCACGTGCGCGTGAAGTCCAACCTGGCGGGGATCGGCGGGAGGCCGTCGCCGAAGCGGTCGGCGGCCCGGGCGTAGTACTCGAAGGATCCGGCGAGGTTCGCGGCGAGTGCGAGGTCACCCCTGGTGATGATCACCGCCGCCCAGTACTGCCAGCCCTCCGGGTCGGGCTTGCGGCCGAGCAGCTGCTGATACAGTCCCGCCACCCGGGTGCGTCGCGACTCGAGGGACTGGTAGAAGTCGAGGGCGACGGCGGTGCGCCCGCGAGACACCGTCCGGCCGACCCAGAAATCGACACCGGCCTGGTCGTTGCCCGGATCGCGCAGAAGGACCTTCCGGTACAGGTCCGAGACCCAGGTGCGGTCGTCGGATCCGCCGAACCCGGTGTAGTACTCGTCGGACGAGTAGAACATCGCCGCCACCTGCGCGACGCGGTAGCGGCCCGACGACAGCGCCGAGATCCAGAACGCCGTCCCGCCCGCATCGCCAGGTCGGCCGAGCGTGTCGGCGTAGAGCCGGTCGACGGTGACGCGGATCCATTCCGATGACCGCGACAGCTGCGACACCAGCGCCCCCCGGTTCGACGCCGAGGCCATCGAGTTCACCGTCAGGAAGGCGATTTCGGACGGGGTCGGCGTACGGCCGAGGAAGTCGGTGTAGGCGGCGGTGACGAAGGCCTCGCCCGGCCCCAGGTCACCCGCCGCCGGCGCATCGGCCCCCCGCACGCCGGACACCGTGAAGAAGATCAGCAGCGTCGCGAGGGCCGCGGCGAGGCGTTGCCGCGCGCCTCGGCGTGGCCGGCCGACCGGGCTCGGCGTCGTCACCTCTGCCATGCCGCTCGCGCCGCTCCGGGTGCTCACCCGCGCCCGCGGACGCTGGTCCGCAGGCCGAGTTCGGTCAGCTGTGCCTCCTCGATCGGACCGGGCGCGCCGGTGAGCGGGTCGGCCCCGGACTGGGTCTTGGGGTAGGCGATCACCTCGCGGATCGACGGCGTGCCCGCCAGCAGCGCGACGACCCGGTCCCAGCCGAAGGCGATACCACCATGAGGTGGGGCGCCGTAGCGGAACGCCTCGAGCAGGAATCCGAACTTCTCGTCGGCGTCGTCTTCCGAGAGACCCATGACCTCGAACACCCGCTTCTGGACGTCGCGGCGGTGGATACGGATCGAGCCGCCACCGATCTCGTTGCCGTTGCAGACCACGTCGTAGGCATCGGCCAGCACCGCGCCCGGGTCGGACTCCACGCTGTCGGCGTAGTCCGGCTTGGGCGAGGTGAACGCGTGGTGCACCGCGGTCCAGGCCCCCGAGCCGACGG
>CAZQSU010000023.1:24399-34003 GCA_964595905.1 uncultured Iamiaceae bacterium | reverse complement strand
TGTCACACCCCCTTCTTATGATGTTCCCATGTTCGATCCCGCTGCGCTCACCGAAACGGGCCGCCAATTGGCCGGGGTCGACGCGCGAGGTTGCAGTGATGCCGAGCTGAAAGATGCGGTGGTCGGGTTGGCCGCCCTGCACAGCCTGGTCGAGGTGGCCGAGGCCCACGTGCTCGCCGAACTCGATGCCCGCGGCGCCACCGACCGCGACCACGGCATGCGCACGGCCTCGTGGGCGGCGGCCACCACGGGTGGTGCCCGCGGGCCGATCGTGGGTCGTCTGCGGGTCGGCCGTGCGCTGCGCAACCACTTCGACCGGGTCGACGAGGCCGTGAGCGACGGCCGGCTCTGCTTCGATCACGCCAAGGCCCTCAACGACGCCGACAACCCCCGGATCACCGACCTGCTCGCCGGTGCGCAGGACGAGATCATCGCGCTCGCCGACGCCACCACCTTCCCGCAGTGGAAACGCGACGTCGCGGCGCTCGCCGAACTCGCCGACGCGGATGGGCCCGAGCCCGACCCGTGCGCGCTGAACGAACTGCGGCTGCCCAAGACACTCGACGGGCGCACCGAGATCGCCGGCAGCCTCGACGCCGCCAACGGCCTCCTCGTCAAGACGGCCATCAATGCGAAGGCCGACGAGCTGTTCCGCCGCTACAGCCATGATCACAACCTGTCCGGCGACCTGGACATCCCGAGCCGCAAAGCGCTTCGAGCCGAAGCCTTCGTCGAACTCATCCGCATCGCGACGGGTGCCGAGCCCGGCTCGGGCAGCGCACCTCGCGCCGAGGTCACCCTCGTCGTACACGACTCCGAGACCTGCGACGCCGAGGGCACCCCGCTCCCCCACGCCGCCACCGACGTCTGGGGCTGCGACCCCGAGGTGTGGGCCGTGGTCGTCGACCACATGGGCATCCCCGTCGATGTCGGGCACACCCAGCGGCTCGCCACGCTCGCCCAACGCCGGGCCATCGCCGTGCGAGACGGTGGCTGCACCTTTCCCCGTTGCGACGCGCCCATCGACTGGTGCGATCACCACCACGTCGTCGACTGGCACAATGGGGGGCCGACCGACCTGTCGAACCTGGTGGCGTTGTGTCGCCACCACCACGGCGTCACCCACCGCAGCGGCTGGTCGATGACTCTCGACGACGACCAGATTCCCCACTGGACCTCACCGTCGGGTGACCAGCTCGTCGGTCAGCGGCACCACCGGCAACCACCACCCGGCGGTTCACCACCCGACCGACCACCACCGCACGGCCCGGCGACCGGCAACGCTCCTCACGCCCGAGCATCGACCGTTCACCCGAACGCGGTCGCGGCGTGAACCGGGCCCGTCCGAGCTGAGGCGATCCACCCCAGCGCCGGGAACGATCAGGATTCTGTGCGATGCTGACCGCCCATGGAGGAGCAGGTCTGCCACGCGTGTGGCTTCACGTTCGAGGCTTCCAGCCCGGCATGTACGGCATGCCGCACCCCCGTCGACGCCCCCAGGAAGCGGCGCTCCGCCAGGACCAGGTCGGTTCGCGCCCCTGGGAAGCCGCCTCCTCAGCAGGCGGAGGGCGAAGCGCAGGTGAGGGCGTCGACCGAGCCGATGATCGGATCAGCCGAGGCCATGGCGGTCCGCGTCTTCTGGCTGGGCCTCGCACTCCTGTTCGTCGGCTCGTTCCTCCCGTGGGTACGAGCCATGGATGTGAGCGTCACCGGCTCCGTCGGCCTCGGACGTCGCGCCGCCGTCGGCTCGGTGCTGACAGGCATCGTGTTCGCGCTGATGCTCGTGGCCGGACGCAGGCCCCCCTCGCAAGCGATGGTGATGTGGCACATCGTCGTGCTGGCCTGCCTGTGCAACACGGTCGTGGCCTACCTGATCGTCGTGGGACGGCTCATCACCAACGATCATCCGGCGGAGCTCGCGGGCCTCGAGTTCGATCCCCAACCGGGCATCGGCATCGCTGTCGGACTGGTCGGCAGCAGCGTCGCCTTCGTCGCCCTGTTCAGGTTGATGTGGCACCTGCGACGCCGACTGCTTGGAACCCGATAGTGCCGCTCCCTCGCGCCTGGCGGCGCGATCGTCGGAGAGGGCTGGGCCGTCGGGCGGCCGCGTTGATCCAGCTCGACGCAGACTACGGCGACCACATCGACATCGTCGCGCCGGTACGCGACCTGGCGACTGACGCCGGCGTGCACGAGGGTCAGACCATCGTGCGAAGCTCGCGCTTGAGCACCTTGCCGGTGGGGTTGCGCGGCAATTCGTCGAGAAACACGACCGCCTTGGGCACCTTGTAACGGGCCAGGTTGGCCCTCACGTGGTCGCGCACCTGGGACTCGGTCAGGATCTGATCCGGCTGGACGACCACGAATGCCAACAGTCGCTGGCCCATCGTCTCGTCGTCGACCCCGATCACCGCGACCTCGTCGACCGCGTCGAGGTCCGCGATCAGGTCCTCGACCTCACCGGGAAACACGTTCTCGCCTCCCGACACGATCATGTCGTCGTCCCGCCCGTCGACCACGAGTCGACCCCCGTCGTCCCAGTGGCCGACATCGCCGGTCGCCACCAGCGCACCGATGCGGTCCTTGTCGCCCCCACCGGTGTAGCCCGAGAAGCTCATCGAGTTGCCCACGAAGATCCGGCCGGTTGCACCCGGTGGCACCTCCCGACCGTCCGCGTCGTACAGGCGGAGGGTCGTGCCCAGCGGCGGTCGACCCGCAGACGCCGGGTTGGCTCGCAGGTCTTCGGGCGTGGCGATCGCCGCGGAGGCCACCTCGGTGGAGCCGTAGAAGTTGTAGAGCACGTCGCCGAACGCGTCCATCGTGTCGATCACCAGCGAGGGCTCGATCTTGGAGCCACTCGAGGCGATGAACGTCAGCGCCGACAGGTCGCGTTCGGTCGGTGGGCGCGTCTCCAGATCGAGCATGCGGTTGAGCATCACCGGCACCACCACCAGACCGGTGCAGCGGTGCTCCTCCAACAGGTCGAGCACCCGGGTCGGGTCGAAACGGCGGGTCACGATCACCGTGGAACCCGTCGACACCGCGAGCAGCGCGGTGAGCAGCCCCCACGAATGGAAGATCGGCGGGGCGACCAGCACCCGGCCGGCTTCACGGAACGGGATCTTCGACAGCACCGCCGCCGGACCCGACAACGCCTTGGGTTGGGACCGTGGCGCCCCCTTGGGCACGCCGGTGGTGCCACTGGTGAGGATCACGATCGACCCGTGACGTGACGGCGCCGGCCGATCGGCCACGTCGCCCGACGCGATGATCGACTCGAGGGTGTCATGCCCGCCGACACGACCCTCGACCGGCTCCGAATCGGTCCAGGCCACGAGCGTGCCGTGGGGCACGTCGATGTCGGCGACCACGTCGAGGAACTCCTCGTCGACGATCAACACGTCGACGCCCTCCCGCTCGCACACGTCCTTCGCCTGGGGACCAGCGAAGTCGGTGTTGAGCAGCAACAACCGATGACCGCCCTTGGCTGCACCGAACGTGGTGTCGAACAGCCCCCGGTGGTTGCGGGCGAACAACCCGATCGTCGCGCCCTCGGGCACCCCACGCGCGGCCAGACCGGCAGCCAGGGCGTTGGACCGCTCGTGCACTTCGGTGAAGGTGAGCGACCCGAGATCGTCGACGAGTCCGGTCCGCGACCCGTGCCGCGCCGCGGCGGTCACGATCCCGCCGCCGACCGAACCGAAGGCGTTCATGGCCTTCAGGCTCGCCAGCGCGCCCATGGGGTCGTTCCAACCGATCACCCCGGCGCGGGCGAGCACCCCCACCGACCTCGCTTCGGCGATTCCTCGATCGAGTAGGTCACCGACCTTCCCGGTCACCGCGTGCAGGTCGATCACCGGCACCTCTCGATGGTCAGCGGGCGTCGAGACACAGCGCTCCACCGTACAAGCGGCCTCGACGCGATCAGCTCACGCCTTCGACGATCAACAGCACGCCGAAGATCACGAACACGAGCGCCGCTCCGACACGAACCGTCCGCTCGGGCAGGCGTGCCCCGAGTTGCTGGCCCACGACGATGGCGAGCGCGTCGGCGGCAACCATGCCGACCGTGGAGCCGATCCAGGTGCCCACGAGGCCGTGTTTGGTGGCCAGGGTCACCGTGGCGAGCATCGTCTTGTCGCCCAGTTCGGACAGAAAGAACGTCACCCCCACCGTCCACATGACCGACCGCTTGGTGCGCGCCGCTCGGGCTTCGTCGTCCTCGTCGAGTTCGTCACCACGCAGCGTCCACGCTGCGAAGCCGAGAAAGGCGATGCCCGCGATGATCGAGATCACGTTGGTGGGCAGCGCCACGCCGACCAGTGCGCCCAGCAGCACGCTCGCCAGATGGACGAGCGCGGTCGCGATCGTGATCGCGATCAGGATGGTCACCGCCCGGTAGCGGGCCGCGAAGGTCAACGCCATCAACTGGCTCTTGTCGCCCAACTCGGCGACGAAGATGATGCCGAGGCTGATCCAGAATGCGTCCATGGGGTCCTTCGGTTCGGGCCCGGTGGACGATGCGGAGCGCCGTCGACCGGGCATCGTGCGATGCCTGGTCGAAGGTCTTGCTCACCCGCTGCACGCACAGCGGACCCGGGGACCGGGGCTTGAACGGCCCAGCGTGTCGATCTCCCGGCGTCGGAGCTACTCCCCTTCGCCGCCGGTCACGCTAGTGGATCGCCGGGTCCCCCACCATTCGCCCTGCGCAGCGCCTTGCCGCGTCGCACCATCACGAGGCCGACGAGCGACCCGATCAGCCCCGCGGCGAGCAGACCGATGATCACGTACAGCACCACCGAACCGTCGTCGTCGCTGGTTTCGGTGGCGTCGACGGCGGCGGGCGTGGCGGTCGACCCGCTCGCCTCGACGGTGGTCGTCGGGTCGCTCGTCGTGGCGGGGACGGTGGTCGCACCCGGGTTGTCGACATCGACGATCGCCACGAGCTGGTCACGTCCCGGTGAGTCGGCCGGCACGTCGTCGATCGTGGCGGCCGCCTCGGCGTCGGCGGGCAGGACGAGCAACCGCGGCGCGGGGTACTCGCCGTTCGGGTCGCCTTGGATCCAGGAGTAGTCCTCGCCGTTCGCACAGGTCTGGATCGCCGGGAACAGCAGCAACTCACCAGGTGCATCCGGCGCGGTGAAGTGCACGGGGAACGCCCCGGTCGCGTCGGCGGGCAACGAACCGCCGGTCCACTCCAGCACCGTGCGCCCGTCGCCGTCGGGCGTGGCCGTGGCCGTCCAACCCTCCACGTCGCCGGCGGTGGCGCCGGCGACCTCGGCGCGGATCCGCACGTTCACCGTGGGTGATCCGGCGCACCCGTGGGTGGGCTTCAAGGTGACCGTCGCGTCGCTGCCCGCGGGCACGGCGACCAGATCGGATTCGGTGTGCGCGCCGGCAGGGAGCGGTCCGACGACGAGCAGGGCGATCGTGGCGGCAACCGCCACGGGGAGGACGAGCAGGCTGCGACGCACGGGGGATCTCCTGGAACGGGGAACTCGGGTGTGCCGCCGCGGCTCCGGCATGCACGAACTGCCTCGATTCTAGGGTCGATCCGGACGAATCACTCGGTGGCGTGGTCATCAGCGCCCGGAAGTGGCGCGGCCACCGCTACGGTCGGTGCGATGACGATCGATGAGTCATCGTTGGACGAGGCGCGGCGCCTCGTCGGAGCCGCGCAGCGCATCGTCGTGCTCACCGGGGCCGGGATCTCGACCGACAGCGGGATCCCCGACTTCCGCGGGCCCCAAGGGCTCTGGACGAAGGACCCGGCCGCCGAGAAGGCGTCGAACATCCACAACTGGCTGGGCGACCCGGATCTGCGGCGGAAGGCCTGGCGGTCACGCGTGGCCGCGCTCGAGCGGCCCGCGCCGCGGCCCAACGCCGGGCACCGGGCGCTGGTCGACCTGGAACGCAGCGGACGGCTCGACCTGATCGTCACCCAGAACGTCGACGGGCTGCACGTCGAAGCGGGCACCGACCGGTCCCGACTGGTCGAGATCCACGGCACATCCCGCGAGGCGATCTGTCTGGACTGTCGCGCCCACGGGCCGATCGACGACGTGCTGGCACGGGTCCGCGCCGGCGAAGACGACCCGAAGTGCCGCGCATGCGGGGGTCTGCTCAAGTCGGCGACGATCAGCTTCGGGCAGGGCCTGGTCGAAGCCGACCTCGAGCGCGCCTTGGCGGCCGCGCAGACCGCCGACGTGCTGCTCGCGGTCGGGTCGACGCTGTCGGTGTACCCGATCGCTTCCATGGTCCCGATCGCCTCGGCGGCCGGAGCCCGGATCGTCATCGTGAACGGCGAGGCGACCGAGTTCGACGATGTCGCAGACGCGGTGGTCCGCGGGCCGATCAGCGAGGTCCTCCCGGCACTCGTGGGCTGACGCCCGGTCAGGGGCGGACGTTGATGATGAACTTCTTGTTCTTCGGCGGTGGGCTGCCACAGCCCTCGGCGCCCTTGGCGAACAGGATCCCGCTGAGAACGTTGACCTCGTTGAAGGTCATCGTCATCGTCTCGCCCGGGCCCACGTCGAAGATGCCCAGTCGTGCCATCTCGGTGTCGTCGTTGCGCACCCGGATGCGGTCGCCGACGTGCACGTCGAGGCGTTTGGGAATGACGCCGGGGTCCTCGCCCCGGTCGACGATCGCGCCGGTGCCCTCGGGAATCACGAAATCGTGGGTGACGCTTTTGCGGGCGGTGCTCGTACTCGACGCCGCCGACCCCTGCGCGGGGGTCGGCCGCTCTGGTTGCGTGGCGGCCGAGCGACCGGCGTCCGGGTCGGTCGCACACGACGACAGCACCCCGACCGTTCCGAGGCAGGCGAGTGCCAACACGGGCGCAGCCAGCCATCGGGCCGGGGCTCGGACCGCGGTCGTGCGACGGACCGACACGTCACCGCTCCCGCACGGTGGCGGTCGCCCGGATCTCGCCGGCCTCGGCGAAGTGCAGGACGACCGGAACCTCGTCGCCGACGGCCAACGCATCCTGCAGGCCCATGACCATCACATGAAGGCCGCCGGGTGCCAAGGCGACGTCACCACTGGCGGGAACCGGCACCGCATCGACCGGTCGCATCGTGCGCATCTGCGAATGCGACGTGGTGGCCGTGTCGTCGTGGCTGTCGTGACCGTCACCGTGGGCCGCGTCGTCGACGACGACCACGCTCTCGTGGATCTCGACCGACTCGGCGAAATCGGCCGGACCGCTCACGCCGACGAGTGCATCGGCGGTCTTCCCGCCGTGGATCGTCAGATAGACCGCGGTGTTGCCACCGGCGAGCGCGGGTCGGGCCCACACGTCGGTGACGGTGGGGACGTCCGAGGTCGGCGCTGTGGTCGTGGCGTCGGTGTCGCCACTGCCACTGCTGCACGCCGCCCCGGCGGTGAGCAACGCCACGGTGCCGATGAGCGCGGCGACCGTGTACCGGAGGTTGAGCTTGTTCATGGCAACCACGTCTCAGGTCTCCGGATCGGGTCGGTCGCCGGCGAGGAGTCGGCCGAGGTCCGCGGTGACGGCCTCGGGCGACAAGCCGTACGACCAGGTCAGGATGATCTTGCCGGTGTCGTCGACGACGTAGGTGTCGTCGCTGTGGGAGACCTCGCGCTCGCCTTCCTGGGTCATCCGGATCTCGTAGTTCGCGCCGAAGGCGTCCGCGGTGGCACGCAGGTCGGCCGGTTCATCGGTCCGCAGCGCGAGCCCCTCGGGGAAGTACTGCGCGAGGTAGGCGCCGAAGTCCTCCGGGGTGTCCCGGGTCGGGTCGATGGTGATCATCGCGACCTGCACGCGCTTGCGGTCGGCGGCGTCCTGCTGGGCGACCGCCGACTTCAACAGGGTGAGGGTCATCGGGCAGATGTCGGGGCAGGTGGCGTAGCCGAAGAACACGAGCAACAGCCCGCCGGGGTCGGCGACCATCTCGACCGGGGTGTCGTCGACGGTGGGCAGCGTCACCGACGACACGTCGACCAACGGGGTGCGCACGTAGCCCGAGAACTCCCCCGGGACCGCGGTGGTCGTCGCCCCGGTCGTCGTGGGTCCAGCAGTGCGTTCGTCGTCCGAGGCGCTGCACGATCCGACCAGCAGCGCGAGCAGCACGAGGACTGCGCCGGTACGAAATCTCGTTGGGATGGGCCCGGACATCTGACACCTCTCGAGGTCCGACGATCATCGGAAACCACGATCCTGCACCCCGGACGCTATCGCGATCAATGATGCGATAGAAGGTGCCGGAGTGGGACTTCGGACACACACCACCCTGTGCTAGCAAAGGGTTCCCGCGACCGACCAGGAGGCCGCTCATGTCCGATCCCGACCTCGACGCCCGGCGTCTCGCGACGCTCGAGGCCCACTTCCAATCCGAGGTCGACCACGACTGGGACGCCTGCATCGGCTCGTTCAGTGGGGTGCCGCGCTACGAGATCGTGCCGACCGGACAGGTCCACGAAGGCGTCGAGGCCGTCACCGCCTACCACCGCGCGCAACGGGCCGCCTTTCCCGACCAGCGCCACGAGCACGTCCGGTTCCACTTCGCCGCCGACGCGGTGATCGCCGAGTTCGATCTGCTCGGCACGAACACCGGCGACTTCATGGGGTCGGCATCGACGGGTCGCTCGTTCCGGGTACCGGTGATCGCCGTGTTCGCCTTCGACGACGATCTGATCACCAACGAACGGGTCTACTTCGACGCGGCGAGCATCGTCCGCCAGATCGGCCGCGACGACCTGCTGCCCCTGATCGGCGTCGAAGGCTTCACGGCCGAAGCGATGCACTGAGCCGTCGCTCAGACCTCCAGAGCGCCCCGGAGCGCGGCGACGCGTTCGGGGACGATCGTGCAGTTGACCCAACGGCCGACCTTCTCCTTGGTGATCAGCCCGGCATCCGCGAGCACCGACAGGTGGTGCGACACGGTGGACTGCGACTTGCCGACCGGTGCCTCCAGGTCACACGAGCATGCGGTGCCTCCCGGAGCATCGGCGATGAGCGACAGCAACCGGAGCCTGACCGAGTCGGCCAGGGCCTTGAAGCCGGCGGCGAGCTGCCTCGCCTCGGCGTCGTCCAGCGGCGCGGTGAGCACCTGGGGGCAGCAGTCGTCGATCACGGCGATCTTCTTCATCGGAATCTCCTTGCAATCCATCGACGCCTGTCGATATATTGACCTCCGTCGATACATCGACATTCATCAATACGATAGCCGAACCAGGGAGCCCCGCCATGTCTCGCATCCAACTCGCCCTCGACGTGTCCGACCTCGACGAAGCGGTCACCTTCTACTCGAAGCTGTTCGCCACCGAACCCGCCAAGCGCCGCCCCGGCTACGCCAACTTCGCGATCGCCGACCCGCCGCTGAAACTGGTCCTGATCGAAGGAGACGGTGGTGGCACGCTCAATCACCTGGGCGTCGAGGTGACCAACCCCGACGAGGTCACCGCCGCGGAGTCCCGCCTCGCCGCCGACGGGCTCGCCACGACCGGTGTGGATGACACGACCTGTTGCTTCGCCCACAAGACCGAGACCTGGGTCCACGACCCCGACGGAGCACCTTGGGAGTGGTACGTGAAGGTCGGCGATGCCGAGCAGTTGGAGAACACCTCCCGCGGCGACGAC
>CAZQSU010000023.1:0-24299 GCA_964595905.1 uncultured Iamiaceae bacterium | reverse complement strand
GCCGAGATGTTCCGCCGGTTGTTCTGGTGGAGCCTGCTGCTGTCGATCCCGATGGCGGTCACCAGCGAGATGGTCATGGACTGGTTCGGCTACTCGCTGGACTTCCCCGGTATCGACTGGGTCGGGCCGGTGCTCGGTACCGTCCTGTTCTTCTGGGCGGGCCGCCCGTTCCTGACCGGCGGCCGGCAGGAGGCCCGCGACCGCCAACCGGGCATGATGCTGCTGATCGCGATGGCGATCAGCGTCGCGTACGTCGCCTCGCTGGCCACGTCGATCGGCTGGTTCCACCTGGACTTCTGGTGGGAGCTGGGCGCGCTGATCACGATCATGCTGCTGGGCCACTGGCAGGAGATGAAGGCACTCGGCCAGGCCCAGGATGCGCTGTCCGCACTCGCAGCGCTCCTCCCCGACGAAGCCGAACGGCTCCACGACGGCGGGACGACCGAGCTGGTCGCGCTCGATGCGCTCCGCCCCGACGACACGGTGCTGGTGCGCGCCGGTGGCCGGGTTCCCGCCGATGGGGAGATCGTCGACGGTGCCGCGGAGCTGGACGAGTCGATGATCACCGGTGAATCCCGTCCGGTCGCGAAGGCACTCGGTGACCAAGTGGTGGCGGGCACCGTGTCGACCGACTCGTCGCTGCGCGTACGCATCACCGCGGTCGGCGACGACACGGCGCTCGCCGGCATCGGCCGACTGGTCGAGGAGGCCCAGCAGTCCCGCTCACGCAGCCAGATGCTCGCCGACCGGGCCGCCGCGCTGTTGTTCTACGTCGCAACCGGCGCGGCGATCGTCACCGCGATCGTCTGGGTCGCGGTCGGACAGACCGACCAGGCCGTCGAGCGGGTCGTCACCGTGCTGGTGATCTCGTGCCCGCATGCGCTCGGGCTGGCGATCCCGTTGACGATCTCGCTGACCAGTGCGATCGGAGCCCGCAACGGGGTGCTCATCAAGGACCGTCTCGCCCTCGAAGCCGCCCGCACCCTCGACACGGTGCTGTTCGACAAGACCGGCACGCTCACCCGGGGCGCGCACGTGGTCGTCGACGTCGCGGCCGCGGACGGCGTCGACGTCGACGAACTCCTGCGCGTGGCGGGCGGCGTGGAGGCCGACAGTGAACATCCCCTCGCCAGAGCGATCGTCACCGCGGCGCGAGCGCGCGGGCCGCTGGCAGAGGTCACCGACTTCCGTTCGGTTCCCGGCCGGGGCGTCGAGGGCCGCATCGACGGGGTGACCCACACCGTCGGCGGCCCGGCCCTGCTGCGCGACCAGCTCCTGGAGGTGCCCGACGAGCTCGCCGGACGGGTCGCCGAATGGCAGGAGCGCGGTGCCGCGGTGATCTTCGTGGCACGCGACGCGGCGGTGATCGGCGCCTGCGCGCTCGAGGACGAGATCCGGCCCGAGGCCCGCCAGGCCGTCGAGGCGTTGCGTGCCCGCGGGCTGCACGTGGCCCTCATCACCGGCGACGCCCACCAGGTCGCCGACGCCGTCGGGTCCGACCTGGGCCTCGACGAGGTGTTCGCCGAGGTGCTCCCCGAGGACAAGTCCGCGAAGGTCGCCGAGCTGCAGGCCCGGGGTCGGCGGGTCGCCATGGTCGGCGACGGCGTCAACGACGCACCCGCGCTCGCCCGCGCCGAGGTCGGCATCGCCATCGGCGCGGGCACCGACGTCGCCATCGAATCCGCCGGGATCATCCTGGCGAGCAGCGACCCGCGCGGGGTCGTGTCGACGGTCCGTCTGTCGGAGGCCGGCTACTCCAAGTCGCTGCAGAACCTCGCCTGGGCGGCCGGCTACAACGTGCTCGCCATCCCCCTGGCCGCCGGCGTGTTCGCCTGGGCCGGGTTCGTACTTCCCCCCGCGATCGGTGCGGTGTTGATGAGCCTGTCCACGATCATCGTCGCCGCCAACGCCCAGCTGCTGCGTCGCCTCGACCTCGGTCGAGGAACGACCTGATCGAAGCCCCCGACCAGGTCCACTCGGCAACATGCGTTGAAAGTGCCGGGACCTTCGGCGAGACTGAGTGCACCCCCAGCGGCCGGGCCGGGAGGGCACGGCCGTCCCCGACGAGAGGACCATCGTGCACGAGATCGTCGATGACCTGTTGAAGATCGAGGCCGAGATGGTGGTGACGCTGTCACTGCCCCTCGGACGGCTGCGAGAAGATGCCGATGCCGACCGCATCGTGTTGAAGAACCTGCTCGCCGAGGCCAGAACCCGGCTCGAAGACGAGGCCGGTGACGCGGCGGCCAAGATCACGGCCAACCTCGAGGCCGCCGCCGAGCAGGTTCCCTTCAACGAGGGCGCCAAGGGCGCGGTCCTGGTGGCCACCGACGACCGGTCCGAATCGCGCGCCGTGCCGTTTCCGATCCGGTCGGGCGTGGTGCTCGCAACCACACCGGCCACCCGCTTTCTGATCCAGGGGCTCCGCCGCAGCCCGGCCTACCGGGCACTCGTGGTGTCCGACCAGGGTGCCCGCCTGTTCGACGCGGTGCGAGACGACGCGCACGAGGTGACCGGCGACGGCTTTCCGGTGACCGACGAGGTGCCCTCGATCGACCGCCGGGCGGTGGCCGGTCGCTTCGCCATGAAACCCGGCGGCGACGACGAGGAGGCCCGGCGGATCCACTACCGCAAGATCCACGAGACGCTCGCCGCCGCCACCAACGGCGACGCTCGGCCGCTCGTGCTCTTCGGCGTCAAGCCCTCCCTGGCGATGTTCGACGAGGTCGGCAACGGCACGGGCCGGGTGATCGGCCGCATCGTGGGATCCCACGATTCGGCGTCGGCCCACCGGATCGGCGAGCTCGCCTGGGAGGTCATGCGCGAGCGGTTGCGCAACCGGCGTGACGAGGTGATCTCCGAACTGCTCGACGCGCTCCACACCGGTCGGGCCGTGACCGGCCTCGACGAGACCTGGCGGTATGCCCGGGAAGGGCGCGGGCGCCTGCTGGTGGTCGAAGAGGACTACCGGAGCCAACCGGCACGTGAAGAGGACGGTCGCTTGATCGCGGCCAGTGGCCACCCGGGCGAGGTGATGGAGGATCCGATCGACGAGTTGGTGGAACACGTGGTGCGCGCCGGCGGCGACGTCGAGTTCGTGGCCAACGACGCACTGGCGGACCACGGCCGGGTCGGTCTGCTGCTCCGCTGAACCCGGCCCGACCCCTCTGGGTGAGCGTGCTCGATGCGGTCTTCGACGGGACGATGGCGCCGGTGTTCGACCCCGACCAGACGTTGCCCGTGCCGGGGATCGTGTTGGCCGGTGACCCCGCCTCGCCCGACACCATCGTCAGGCCGGCGATCCTGGACTCGTTGTCCCGGCACAGCCCCGAGTTGGAACGCCGGGTGGTCACCGGGGCGGGACACATGATCCACGACTCGCTGGCCCACCGCGACGCGGTGCTCACCGCAGTCGAGGATCTGTTGGCCCGCGTCGGGCACGCCTGACCGGGCTTTTCAACGAAAGGAGAACTTCATGCGAGGAGCCATCATCCACGGGCCCGGCGACATCCGTGTCGAACAACGGCCCGACCCCACCATCGAGGCGCCGACCGACGCCGTCATCCGCATCTCGGCCACGTGCGTCTGCGGTTCTGACCTGTGGCCTTACCGCGGCATCGACGTCGGCGGCGACCCCGCACCGATGGGCCACGAGTACTGCGGCATCGTCGAGGAGGTCGGCGCCGAGGTCACCTCGGTGCGGCCGGGCCAGTTCGTGATCGGCTCGTTCTTCGCGTCCGACAACACCTGCGCGATCTGCCGGTCGGGCTACCAGAGCGCCTGTGTGCACCGCGTGCCCATGGGCTCGATCGGCACCCAGGCCACCTACGCCCGCATCCCGCTCGCGGACGGCACGCTCGTGGCGACGCCCGAAGTGCCCGAGGCCGATCTGGTGCCCAGCTACCTCGCCGCGTCCGACGTGCTGGGCACCGGCTGGTTCGCGGCCACCGCTGCCGAGGTCGGCCCCGGCCGTACCGTCGTCGTGGTCGGTGACGGCGCGGTCGGGCTGCACGGCGTGCTCGCGGCGCACCAACTCGGCGCCCAGCGGATCATCGTCATGAGCCGTCACGAGACCCGGCAGCGATTGGCGGTCGAGTACGGCGCGACCGACATCGTCTCCGAACGCGGCGACGAAGGCGTCGCCGCCGTGAAGGACCTGACCGACGGGCTCGGCGCCGACTGCGCGATCGAAGCCGTGGGCACGCGCGAATCGATGGTCCAGGCCATGGGCGCAACCCGGCCCGGTGGCCACGTCGGCTTCGTCGGGGTCACCCACGGCGACATCCCCGGCGCCGACCTGTTCCACAGCCTCACCCACCTCCATGGCGGTCCGGCGCCGGTGAGGCGTTTCCTTCCCGAGCTCATCGAGCTCATCGGCGACCGCCGCATCGACCCCGGCAAGGTGTTCGATCTGACCCTGCCTCTCGACGAAGCGGCGGAGGGCTACCGGGCCATGGACGAACGCCGCGCCATCAAGGCCCTGCTCACCGTCTGATCGACCAGGTCGCAGCGTGGCCGGCGATGCGACGCGTCGCCCGACCTCGTATCATGCCCGCGGTACGACTCCGGTCGACTTCGAACGCTTCCCCCGACGACCGGCGCCTCGAGGTTCCTGATTCTCCGGCCGGGCGTAGAACTCGTACTCCTGTTCCGGGGTCATGTGCGTCTGGTCATCGATGGGTCTCGATCGTCGAGCAGATCGAGATCGAGCGGCCCGGGCCCGGTCCTCGTGGGCCGATCGTCGCGGTCGGGCCGGGACGATCCATCCCCTGGCGATGCACATGATCGGTCGGGTAACGTGCCGTGGGCACTCGACACCCGACCGGCGCGACGATCGACCCGGCCGACGCCCTCGCACACCAGTTGGAGGGCATCGATGACGCCGCCGTATCCCGTGTTCGATCGACCCTGGCGACCACGGCCCGGCTGGTTGGGCTACGGACTCGCCAAGGTACGCAGTGTCGTCCGCCCGCCCGTGGTCGTGACCGACCCGCCACCCGGGGTGGAGGTCGAGAGCGACGTGGCCATCACCACCCGCGACAACACCGTGCTGCGCGCCAATGTGTTCCGCACCGCCGATTCGACGCCGCGTCCCGTGGTGCTCTGCGCCCACCCCTACGGCAAGGACCGCATGCCGACGAAGCGCCGTGGGCGGTGGACGATTCCCTGGCGGTACCGGATCATGCGGCAACCCGATGAGGTGCGCTTCTCCGCGCTCACCACCTGGGAGGCTCCCGACCCTGCGTTCTGGACGGCGACCGGGTTCGTCGTGGTCGCCGTCGATCTGCGTGGGGCGGGCTCCTCGGACGGGGTCATCGACCCGATGTCCGCCCAGGAACGCGAAGACGTGGCCGACGCCGTCGAATGGACCGCCGCGCAACCCTGGAGTGACGGCAACGTGGTGATGCTGGGCGTGTCGTACCTGGCGATCACCCAGTGGGGTGCCGCGTCGCTGGCTCCGCCGGCGCTGCGAGCCATCTGCCCGTGGGAGGGATTGTCGGACCCGTACCGGGACCTCGCGTATCCCGGCGGGGTCCGCGAAGTCGGCTTCGCGAAGCTGTGGGCGACCGGACTGAAGCGTTCCGCCCGGCTCGGCTCCGACCTGGTCGGCACCTGGCGCAACCACCCGCTGCGCGACGACTACTGGGCCGGGCTCGCTCCCGACCTCACCGCCATCACCGTGCCGATGCTGGTGTGTGCCAGCTTCTCGGACCACACCCTGCACTCCCGCGGCTCGTTCCGGGGGTTCGCCCAGGCCCGCTCGAGCCACGCCCGCCTGTTCACCCACCGCGGCGGCAAGTGGGCCGCCTTCTATTCGGAGCACGCGAAGGCCGAGCAGCTCGCGTTCTTCCGTGACGTGCTCGGCGGTGGCGCGGACGTCGACGCCGACGACGCGGCGGAAACCGGCGGCAGCACCGGTCGCACGGTGCACCTCGAGATCCGGGAAGATCGCGCCACCGTGGTCGAGATCCGCGAGGAACACGAATGGCCCCTCGCCCGCACCGACTGGCAGACCCTGTTTCTGACCGCACCCGGGCGGCTCGACCGCGAACCTCCCGCGTCGACCGGCTCGGTCACCTTCGCCGCGCAAGACAGGGCCGCGGTGTTCACCTGGACCGTGCAGCGCGACGTCGAGCTCACCGGACCGATGGTCGCGCGGCTGTTCGTGGAGGTCGCCGGGAGCGACGACGCCAACCTGTTCGTCGGTGTCGAGACGTGGCGCGGCGGCCGCTTCGTGGGCTTCGAAGGCGCCCAGGGCTACGGCAACGACCGCGTCACCACCGGCTTCGCCCGCGTCGCCCTGCGCGCCCTCGACCCCGAGCGTTCCACGCCCATCCAACCTGTGCCGGCGTGTATCCACCCCGAGCCTGTACGGCCCGGCGAGGTCGTGCCCGTCGACGTCGAGCTGCTCCCGTCGGCCACCCTCTTCCGGGCAGGGGAGCAACTCCGCCTGGTCGTCGCGGGTCGTTGGCTCGCTCCGCGCAATCCGTTGTTCGGAAGCTTCCCCACGCGGTACGAACCGTCGTCGAAGGGCACTTCGATCACCTTGCACTGGGGTCCCGACCGCGACGCCCACCTGCTGGTGCCGGTCATCGCCCGAGCATCCGGGCGGGCGCATACGGTGCACCCGACGAACGAAACCAGGAGGCCATGATGACGCCGCCCACCCCCATACCCGACCTGCACTCCGGGTTCAGTGCGCCCGGCGCCGTGCCGACACCGTGGGAGGCGGTCGTCGAGGTCCTCGAAGCGGCCGAGGTGTTCTGGATCTCGACCGTGCGGACCGACGGCCGTCCTCACGTCACGCCGCTCCTGGCAGTGTGGCACGACGGCGCGCTGTACTTCTGCACCGGACCCGACGAGCAGAAGGCCGTGAACCTGCGCGGCGACGACGCGTGCGTGCTCACCACCGGCGACAACCGCTGGGATGCCGGTCTCGACGTCGTCACGGAAGGGCGCGCGGCCCGCGTCACCGATGACGGACTGCTGCGCGTCCTCGCTGCGAAATGGCGGCAGAAGTACGGCGACGACTGGGACTTCACCGTGCACGGCGGCGCCTTCCACCACGGTCCGGGCCCGGCCCTCGTCTTCGAGGTGCGCCCACACAAGGTGCTGTCGTTCGCCAAGGGCGACTTCGCCCAGACCCGATTCCGCTTCGACAACTGAACCGGGCCAGGCCCCGGCCCGACCCCGGTTCAACGCTCGAGCCGGACGAGCTCGGTGCGCACCGGGATGGGCGCCGGACCGACGCGCCGTGGCCTCGACGTCGGGGCGATCCGATCGACGAGCGCGGGACTGTCGATCGTCTCGGCCATCGCTCGAGTCAGCTCGAGACCGGCGGTGTCGCCGAGACGCGCGGCGTGGATGCCGGCCCTGACCGTCAACTCGCGCATGCCGGCGCCGGCGGCGAGCTCGGCGAGTCGGGCAACCAGCGTCGCGGCCCCCGGATCGCCGGAGGCAATCGCCAGTTCGCACGCCGCATCGAGCAGGTGCCCCCTGGCCCACACGTACCACGGCGCCGAGCTGAGCCCTTCTCCGATCCACTTTCGGGCCGCGCCGACGTCGCCTCGGGCCCACTCGAGCAGCGCCAAGCCACGATCGGTCATGGCCAGGTAGCACTGGTCGCCCACCTCCGTGGCCATGGCATGCGCCCCCTCCAACAGGTCTGCGGCCTCGTCCAGATCGCCCATGCGAAGGCGCGTTTCGCCGAGCATGCTGGCGGGCCACGGGAGAAAGGCCATCCAGCGCTCGGCGCGTGCGGTGGCCACGGTCTCGCGCAACACCAGCTCGGCCTGCGCCAGGTCGTCGCGCAACAGGTGCACACGTCCGATCATCGAACGTGACCAAGTTCGCTGGCGAACCGACCCCGAGCGTTCCGCCCTCGAGACCGATTCCTCCAGCGCCTCGAGCGCGCCCGGGTAGTCGGCGGTGTCGGTGCGGTCCATGCCCCGCACGCCCGACAGTGACGCGCGGCCGGCTTCGTCGTCGCTGGCAGCCTCGGCCCGTTCGACCCACGAGATCACCTGGGACCGGTGCCCTTTCAGTGTGGCCAGGAAGGCCAGTTCACGGCACGCGGACGCCAGGAGTTCACCGTTCCCCGCGGCTTCGGAGCACACGATTGCCCGGTGCAACAGGTCGGAACACGTGGCGCCGCGTGCACCTGTCGAACGGATGAGCGCGCTCGCGAGAGCCAACGTCGTCTCGGCCCGCAGCGCGTCGTCACAGAGCCCCTCGGCGATGTTGGCGGCCGCAGCGAGTTCGTCGACGCCACGAGACACCGCGCCGGCCGCCAACGCCGCGCTGCCGGCTTCGAGCATGGCGCGTGTCTGCGCGACCGACAGGCGGGCGTTCGGCACCGGCACCCGGTCGACCTCGGCAAGCGCCTCGCGCACGGCGGCAGGCTGGTCGATGCCGAGTTCGCGTCGGAACAGGTCCGCACAGCGTGCCGCTTGCTCGCGGGCGATCTGCGCGCCACCGGTCCGGGCGAGACAGCGGACGAGAACGGCATGGTTGTCGCCGTTGTAGGGATCGATCTCGACGGCTCGACGAGCCACCGCGGTCGCGGTCGCCGTGTCACCGGTGGCGAGCAGCACGAGAGAGGCCTCGTACAGTGCGGCGCGGGCCACCGCGGCCAGCCGCTGACGTTCGATCAGCAACCACGATTCGAACGAACCACTCGAGACGATCGTGACCCCGTGGAGCAGTTCGCCGCCGATCGCGTCCGGCGCGCGGGCGACGGTGGCGGTGTCGAGCCGCTGCAGCGCGTCGACGGTGATTTCCGCGCCGAGGGTCACCGACACCGGATCACCCGACACGGCCACCGACGACCCGAGGAGCCGCCGCAGTTCCGCGAGGTTCCAGCGGAGCGCCCCGAGGGGATCATCCGCCCCGGAGAACAACAGCTCGCCGAGGTGCGACCGACTCGGCGGGTGGGCCGCCAGGAGCAGGTATGCGAGAAGTGCCCACGCCTTGTTGCCCCGCGGAGATCGTGTCTGCCCGCCCGCGTCGACGATCGACGGTTTCCCCAGTAGGTGGATGGTGACCGCCATGGTCGCGGACGCTATCGCCCGGGCGTGTGATGCGCCGTGTGAGCGTGGCGTCGACGCGGCGCACGATCGGTGGGTGGGCCGACCCGTTGCGGCGATGCACCGCGTCGACGTGGCGGCATCGGGCAACCGTCAAACGCGAGTTCACACGGGGGTGCGCTCAGATACCCCGATCCAATGCCTCGAACACGACCCCGGGGCCCCGACAAGACAGGAACCGCAATGCCACTGTTCATGGACGTACACAACATCGACGGCGGAGTGTCGGAGTCCGACGTCGCCAACGCGCATCGAGCCGACCTCGCGATCCAGGACGCGCACGGGGTCGAGTACCTGCGGTACTGGGTCGATCAGGACGCCGGGAAGATCTTCTGCCTCGTCGATGCCCCGGATGCCGACGCGGCCAACACGGTGCACCGCGAGGCGCACGGACTCGTCGCCGACGAGATCTACTCGGTCACCGAATACAGCTGATCCCGGCCACGGCGGCTTTTCGACGAGTGCCGACCGCCGCTTTCAGCCGACCGCGTCTCTCAGCACCTCTCGCAGAGTGGCAGGACGAGCCGAACTGCCAAAGTTGACAACAGACACATCAAGTTTCATCAAACGCCCGATAGCATGGTGGGAGTCATGAAACTCGTTGATCTCGTGGGAGTCCACGTCGAAGCCAATTCGGGTGCGCCGCTGGTGCTGCTCCGTGAGCAGGACGCGCCGCACCGCCTGCTGCCGATCTTCGTCGGCGGCGCCGAAGCCGCTTCGATCGCCGTGGCGCTGTCGGGGCAGACTCCTCCCCGACCGCTCGCCCACGACGTGATGGCGACACTCGTCCACGAGCTCGCCGCCCACGTCGATGCGATCGAGGTCACCGGTCTGAGCGACGGGTCCTTCCGAGCGGCGATCTCGGTCACCGGCGCGGGCGGCGCGCACCGACTCGACACCCGGCCCTCCGATGCGCTCGCGCTCGCGGTGCGCGTCGGCGCGCCGGTGCTCGTGAGCGACGACGTCCTCGACTCCGCCTCCGCGCTGATCGCCGAATCACCGGACGAGGACGCGATCGACGAGGGGTCGATCGACGAGGCCGTGGCGGAGTTCCGCGATTTCCTCGACGATGTCGACCCGGCGGCCTTCGACGACTCGACGGCTGCAGACGACGACTCGGACGACGGCGAGGACGACGGACCGGCGCCGTCGGTCTGAGAACATCGCGGATTCGTCACGCACGAAATGCCGGGTCGCCCCGATTTCGCAGTGACGCGACCCTGCTGGGAGAACGTCGGCCACGGGTCGAGGACCGCGGGATCAACGACCGATGAGATCACCGGGTCGGCTCCGTCAGTACCGGTGAGCAATCCGCTCACCTTCCATCCAGGAGACCGACATGAGCATCAGCCCCTATCTCTTCTTCAGCGGCAACTGCAACGAGGCGTTCACGCGCTACCACGAGGTGCTGGGCGGCGACTTGGCGATCATGACCCACGCCGACCTGCCCGAGGGTGCCGAGCCGATGCCGGGAGCCGAACCCCACCACGTGATGCATGCAGCGCTCGTCCTCGACGACGCGACGCTGCTCGGCTCCGACGACCCCACCGGCGACGGCGGCCCGAAACTCGGGGTCGCAGTCGCCTACTCCGGGCCCGACGACGCCACCACCGAGCGGGTCTTCGAACAGCTCGCCGAGGGTGGCGAGGTGCAGATGCCGCTCGGCCCCACGTTCTGGACGACGAGCTTCGGCGCGTGTGTCGACCGTTTCGGCGTGTCGTGGATGATCGGCACCGAGTCGGCGTCCTAGCCCAGCGGCGGCGCAGTCCGAGCTGAGCGTGAGCCCGATCCGCCCGAGGTCGGCCACGGCCTTCACGGGCCGCGCCCGACCTCGTCGACACCGGTGACCACAACGCCCGCATGCATGCCGTTCGAGATCGCTCTTCGCCGCACCGCGCCGCTTCGCCTGCCCTGCATCGTGACCGCGGCTCGGCTACTCTTGACCGCATGGCGAGATCGAGCGGGGACCAGCGGTCACACGACGCGCGGAACGACTCGACGGACACCGCCACGGGCAGCGCCGCCCGGATGGTCGCCGCCTTCGCGGCGACGTTGACCGTCGTGGTGGCCGCGTTCGGCCTGACCGGTGAACGTGGCGCGCACGCGGACGTCCCGGTCGGGGCCTACTTCGAATTGACCTGTTACGACAGCGGGAGCACCTTCACCGAGTTCGTCCCCGTCGTGTACTGGGACGCGACGCCGAACCCGGTCACCGTCGGGGGAACGACGACCGAACAGGTACGGGTCGACATCCCGACACTCGCCAGCAACTCCCACCATCTCACGTGGCGGTTCACGATCCCGTCCGACGAGCAGTTCGTGGGCGTTCCCACGGTCACCGACCTGGGCGATGTCGCGGCCGGAGGTGCGACTGCGACGATCATCGGCTCTGACACGCTGGAGATCGTGGTCGTCGGCCCGTTCGAGGCGAACCAGGTCGATGTGGAAGGTCCCACCGTGCAGTTCCAGGTCAGCGGAACCGACGGCGCCGGGAACTATCCGGGGTACCACCTCCGCGCGGCGGACGACGGGTATGCCTTCACCTACACCCGCACCGATGGCGTCTTCCAGATCGGCGTGAACTGCGACGCCGACCACTGGACCTGGATCGGCCCGTTCCGAGCCGCGGCCCCCACCACGACCACCTCGTCGTCGACGACGACGTCGATGTCGACCACGACGTCGACCACCACCGCACCGACCACGACGACGTCGACCACGACCGCACCGACCACGACGTCGACGTCGACCACCACCGCGCCGACCACGACGACCTCGACCCCGCCTTCCACGACCAGCACCACGGCGTCGACCACGACCACCTCGACATCGACCACGACGTCGACCACCACCGCACCGACCACGACGTCGACGTCGACCACCACCGCATCGACCACGTCGACCTCGACCCCGCCTTCCACGACCGGCACCACGGCGTCGACCACGACGCGACCCGCCACGACCGCCGGGCCGACGACCTCGGCCTCGCCGACGGCCGACCCGGTCCCACCGTCGTCGGTCGCGGGTGGATCGACGAGCTCGCCGAGCACCTCCGGAGCGCCGGCGACGGTCGACCCCGCAGGGGTGCAGGCCGCGCCGGTCGCCGAGCCCGTGACGGGGACGCCCAGCTACACCGGCTGATCGCGCGCGTCCGGGGCGCTCAGGGCGCGCGGGCGCGGCCGGCTGGAGCCATCCACACCGGCGGCACCCGGCCCCCCCTCGGCGTGCTCGCCATCGACGCATGACCTCCGGGCCCGTGCGACGGCTTCGCCGGGATGGTCGCGGACGCCGTCGCCGCCCCGGTCAGCCACCGCAGCGTCGTGGCCGGCGGCGCCGCCCGAGCGGCCACCTCGATCGCCGGGGTGATCTGACGGGAGTCCCGGCTTCACTCGCCGACGCCGTCGTCACGATCATCCGGCCGGGTCAGCCGTTCGACCCGTCGGGGTCGAGGACGAGTGGACCATGCTCCAGCTGGGGCAGCACGAGCCGGCCGAAGCGCTCGGCCTCCTCGCGGTGCGGATACCCCGACAGGATGAACGCATCGATCCCGAGCTCGACGTAGCGCTCGAGCTTGGCCCGCACCTGGTCGGGGTCGCCCACGATCGCGGCCCCGCAGCCGCTCCGGGCGCGCCCGATGCCGGTCCACAGATGATCTTCGACGAACCCGTCACCGCCGGCCGCGTCGCGAAGCTCGGCCTGGCGGCGTACCCCGACCGACGCACTGTCGAGCGACCGCTCCCGGATCTCGCGACCGATCTCGTCGTCGAGACGACTGACCAGTTGTGCCGCCGCGGCACGAGCCTCGTCCTCGGTTGGGCGCACGATGACGTGCACCCGGTAGCCGAAACGCAACGTCCGCCCGTAGGACGCGGCGCGCCTGCGCATGTCGTCGAGCAGGTCGACCACGACATCCTCGGTGTCGGGCCACATCAGGAACACGTCCGCCGCCCGTGCAGCCACGTCACGGGCGTTGTCCGACAGCCCTCCGAAGTACAGGGGCGGGCAGCGACCCGACACGGTGCCGATCCTTGGGGGGTCGACGGCCAGGTCGTAGGTCGGCCCGTGGTGGTCGACGGCCTCACGATCGAGCAGCGACCGCAGAATCTGCATCTTCTCCAGCGTGCGCTGGTAACGCGGGTCCGACGCGAGCGACTCGCCGGGCCGGTCACTGGAGATGATGTTGATGGTCAGCCGTCCCCCGAGCAGGTGGTCGAGGGTCGCCAACTGGCGGGCCAACTGGGGTGGCCACAGCTCGCCGCAGCGGACCGCCACCAGCAGTCGCATCCGTTCCAGCGACGGCGCGATGGCACTGGCGAAGGCCACCGAGTCGATCCCGAGCGCGTACCCCGAGGGAAGGAGGATGTTGTCGAACCCGGCCGCCTCCGCGGCGCGGACGATCGCCCCGCAGTGCTCGAAGGAACTCAGACGGTCGGGCTCGGGAACCCCGAGGAACGCGTAGTCGTCGTCGCACAACGCCGAGAACCACGACACTTCGACACTCATGGGAGGTCCCTTTCCGCCGCGGCGACGAGTGTGTACCACTCGGACTTGGAGAGTTCCACCTCGGCCGCGCATCCGGCGTCGGCGATGCGTTCGAGCCGTTGGGTGCCGATGATCGGGATCGGTGCGGACGCATGCGCCATGACGAACGCGAGGGCGATCGCCGAGCGCGACACACCGTGGGTGTCGGCCGCCTCGTCGAGCGCCGTGCGCAGCGTCGGGGCGATCTCACCGGTGGCGATGCGTCCGCCGCCGAGCGGACTCCACGCGAGCGGGGTCTGGCCACCGGCCATCGCCGCGTCGAAGGTGCCGTCGTCGATCGGGTCGAGGTGCACCAGGCTGAACTCGGGCTGGACGGTCGCCAGCGGGACGTCGCCGAGGTGAGCCTGGAGCGCCGCGAGCTGGGAGGGCGAGTGGTTCGACACCCCGAGGGCGCGTACCCGACCCGACGAGACGAGACCGGTGAGCGCCTCGGTCACCTGCGCGGGATGGGCCAGCAGATCGGGCCGGTGGATCTGGTACAGGTCGATCACGTCGACCCCGAGACGCTGCAGCGACGCGTCACACGAGGCGCGGATCTCGTCCGGGGACGAGTCGTACGGGACCCCGGGGGTGATGCCGCCCTTGGTCGCGACGACCATCCGGTCCCGCAACTCGGGCGCCGCGGCGAGGACCCGGCCGAGCAGCTCTTCGGCGGCTCCGAAGCCGTTGCCGTCGTCGACCCCGTAGACCGCCGCGGTGTCGATCAGGGTCATGCCATGCGCCAGCGCCGTCTCGATCTTGGCCTGCGCGTCGGCCACCGAGGTGCCGGCGAAGCGCCAGCAGCCGTACGCGATCGCGCCGACGTTCAGGTCGGTGTTGCCGAGGCGACGCTGGTGCACCTGGCCAGTATGGCCCACGGCCGACGGCCGCCCGCGCGGGAGCCGAGGCTGATCGGGCCCACCGGAACGCCACCGCTAGCGTCGACCCATGGCCGATCCACAGACTCCCGAGACCCTTCCCGATCTGTACGCCGGACTCGTCTCGACCCGGGCGATCCGCCGGTACCGCGGCGACGAGGTGCCCGAATCCGACCTCGATGCCATGCTGTTCGCGGCGACCCGGGCACCCTCGGGGCACAACCGCCAACCGTTCCGCTTTCTTGTGGTGCGTCGCACGCCCGAGATGGCCGAGGTGCGAAGAGTGCTCACCGGCGCCTTCCAGCAGGCGTGGAGCGGCAGCCGGGAAGATCCGCCGGCCGACGACACCTCACGCAAGGCCCGCATGGCCCGGACGATGAGCCACTTCGTCGATCACATCGGCGAGGCGCCGGTGATCGTCTTCGCCTGTCTGCGCTCACGGGGGCGTCCCCACGATCTCTTCGACGGGGCGTCGGTGTACCCGGCCTGTCAGAATCTGCTGCTGGCCGCGCGCTCGCTCGGCTACGGCGGGGTGATGAGCACGTGGCACCTCCCCGTTGCCGACGAACTGGCGAAGCTGCTCGGGGTGCCCGAAGACGTGGACATCGTGGCGACGATCCCGATCGGTCGACCGGTCGGCGGGCACGGCCCGGTGCGCCGGTTGCCACTGGGCGATCTGGTGTACGAGAACACCTGGGGCCACTCGGCACCGTGGGCGGTCGACCCCGAAGGCACTCGCTACACCGGCGGCTGATCGATTCAGTCGCCCCACGAGGGCTCCATTTCGACGGCAGTGCGGCTCCGGACCTTCGGTGGAGTCGTCGACGGGTGCAGACCACCTTCCTGCAGAACGCCGGTGGGCACTCTGCGCAGGCCGACGCCACCGGTCCCCACGGGCCGCTGCTGGATGCGTACGACACGACCATGCCGCCACCCCCGGTAGCATTGCCCGGTCCTCTCGCCGATCGGCGAGTCGATGACGCCAGGGGAGCCGAAATGGGAAACGTCGAGCACGGTACGGCGATCGTCACCGGAGCCAGCAGCGGGATCGGCCTCGCCGCGGTCGAGGCCCTGGCGAACGACGGCTGGCGGGTGGTGGCCACCGCCCGGCACCCCGACACCGCCGAAGACCTCCAGGCCCTGGCGCGCAGCGACGACCGGATCGAACTCGCCACCTTGGATGTCACCGTGCCCTCCTCGGTCACCGTTGCGGTCGACGGCGTACTCGACCGGCACGGTTCGGTCGAGCTGTTGGTGAACAACGCCGGGGCCGGCCACCGCGGCACCCTCGAGCAGCTCAGCGACGACGACCTGCGCGGCGTGTGGGAGCTGAACTTTCTCGGTGTCGCCCGCTGCACCCGCGCGGTCCTCCCGGGCATGCGTTCACGCAGGCGGGGTCGCATCATCACCGTGACGAGCCTCAACGGGGTCGTGGCGATGCCCTTCAGCGACGCCTACAACGCGTCGAAGTTCGCGGTCGAAGGGTTGATGGAAGGCCTCGCCCCGGTGCTGCGGGCCTTCGACGTGTCCGTGTCGATGCTCGAACCCGGCCCGGTGCAGACCGCCTTTCTGCAGAACGCCGGAGGGCACACCGCAAAGGCCGACGCGGACGACCCCTACGGCCCGCTGCTGAATGCCTACAACGCCACGATGACCGCGCTGACCACCGGCGGTGACGGCGAGAGCGCCGCCCACGTCGGTCAGGTGATCGCCGAGATCGCCCGCACCCCCGAGCCGAGCCTGCGCTATCAGTCCGCGGAGTTCCCCCGCTCGATCGCCGCGCAGAAGCTGGTCGACACCACCGGCGACACGATCGTGGCCGCCACCTCGGCGCTGCTCCAGAACGGGACGCAGCAGTAGCCGACCCGCGCGTTCCCATCGGCGAGGCGCGCCTGGCCGCGACGAACCGCAGCGGTACGATCCGACCCGTGACGGTGACCGCTTTTGCCCGCCCCGCGGGCTGCCTGCGCCCGGTGGCCCTGCCGCGCGTGGTCGACGACCCCGACCGTATCCGCACCCTGGCCGAGCGGAACGGCCCCTACTTCATGCCCGGGCGTTATCTCGTCGGTGGCACCACGGCCAACGCGGCGTCCGACGGCACGATCCTCAAGCACACCGACGTGCCCCCGGGCATCGTCGGTCCGGTGTGGCGCGGTGACTGGGCCACCGACGGCGAAGCCCGCATCGACGGCGCCGACGAACTGTTGCACGCCGCTGCGTTCATCGAGGCGGCTCAGCAGCTCTTCGATGCCGAGGTCGTGGTGCCCGAGCAACTGTTCGTGAACCTGACCGGGCCCCGGCCCGGCGATCCGTTCAGCCACACCGACATCCCCGAGTTCATCGGGCTCGACCGGTCGAACTGCCCGGGCTGGTTCCTGTTCGCCATGGGCCAATCGGGTCAGTTCGAGGACGTGCGCCACAACATCGCGACCGCGGTGTGCTGGTTCCACCGCGGGAGCCGCGGGTTCTTCCGCTACTGGCCCGACGGTCGCGACGCGCCGAGCGTGCGCCATGAAGACATGTGGAACACCGGCGTGATGGGCGACAACGATTTCATGCACCACCAGGTCGAACGCACCGGCGGAGAAGACGCTGTACCGGTCGAGGGGCTGTCGATCGATTCGCTGCTGGACCACGACGGCACCGACTGGGTCGTCACCGACGAGGGAGCCGAACTGGGAAGGCTCGACGACCTCGACGTCCGTCTGTCGCTGTCGTGGAAGGCCAAGGTGTACGCGGACGCCGCCTCCGCAGAGGCCGCACGGTCGGGTGTCGGCGCGATCAGCCTGGCCGACGCGCTCGACCGGCTCGCGTCGGTCCTGGGCGAGCCACTCGCCGCCAGCGGTGAAGACGCCCTGTCATCGGGCGCCCTGCGCGACCAGCTCCGGTCGCGCTTCGACAACAGCCGAAGCGACCGCACCTGAGTCAAGCGATCAGCGCGGATCCACGGGACGCACCGCGGCCCACGTCGCCCGCACCGACCGGTCAGGCGGCCCGTTCACGCAGTTGCTTGCGCACGTCATCACCTTCGCGCCCCACGCGGAGCAACGCGGCCGCGAGACGCGGCAGATCGGCCCGCGGGCACAACCGGGCGAGGGCACCGGCATCGTCGGGCAGGCCGAGCGCGGCGGCGGTGTGGAGGGCGGGCTCGCCGAAGAAGGGTTGGTACTCGGGCCATTGGCCCTGGACTTCGCGGAGGAAGATGTCGGCCCCGACGTCACCGATGCCCTTGCACTCCATCAGACGCCGCCGGGTCTCGGCCACATCGCCGTCGGCGGCGGCGCGGAGCTGCCGGAGATCACCGTGGTAATGATCGGTGACGAGTTCCGCTGTGGCGGCGAGCATCCGGGATGTGCTCTCGTCGTAGCGGGCATAGCCCGAGCGGTTGAGCACGTCGGTGCGTTGCCTCCACGTGGCTCCCGCCAGCGCCTTGGGAGTCCGCCAGCCGGCGTCACGGATCGCCCGCATCGCGTCGACGGCGATCGCTGAGCGGATCCGTGCGCTGAGCAGCAACGACAGACACAACAGTTGGAACAGCGACGACGCGCCGCCGCGCAACGAGATGCCGGCCTCGCTCGCATACGTCGTCCCCCAGTCGTCGAGCAGGTGGGCAACGAGGTCGTCGCTGGATGCAGCCATGGTGTGCGCGGATCCTTCCCGACCGGGGTCACGTCAAACCCGACCGGCGACCCACCCCGGCGCGACGAGGGTCGGCCCCCACGTCCTGTTTCCCGGGGCTACGTTGAAGCGGCCTCCCGGTGATCAGGAGACGACCCCGACGAGCAACGTGTCGTGGCGCCGGGGACGGTGGGGCGACCCATCGTCACGACCGATGCCGATTCGACAAGGAGAGCCATGACCGTCAATCCGACCGAAGCCCAGATCAAGACACTGATCGCCGATTCCAAGCACATGGACGGCGAGGTGGTGATGCTCAACCTGCTCAAGTTCAAAGAGCGGGCGAGCAGCTCGGGCGGCGGGACCGGCGAGGAGTCCTACATGCGTTACGGGGAGCTGGCCACCCGCAAGGTCGCCGAACGGGGAGGTCGAATCGTGTGGATGGGTCGGCCCGACTCCACCGTGATCGGCGACGAATCGGCCGGCGACTGGGACGTGGTCGTGCTGGTGTCGTACCCGAGCCGCAGGGCCTTCATCGACATGACCTCGGACCCCGACTACCAGGCCGGCCACGGCGATCGGGAGGGTGGCCTCGAACGCATGGCCCTCGTCGCCATGACCCCCGACGAGGGTTTCGCCACGCCACCGTCCTGAGGTCAGGCCGAGTCGGCCACCGGCGCCGAGCTCACCAGCTGATCTCGATCTCGATCTCTGATTCGGCACCCGCGCTGATCTCGACCTCGACGTTCACCTCGTCGGGCACGTCGACGCTGATGGTCCGGCCGTCTCTGCGGAACGGGATCTGGTTGTGGCGCGCCAGCTCGTCGGCGATCTCGCGCAGCTTGTCGGCCGCCTGCTCACGCGTCATGCGCGCCTCGGATTCGTATTCGATCAGGGCCACGGCGACTTCCTCGGTGTGGTCGAGGGCGGGCCCGGTGCCCGCCGCGCTCGCGCCGGATCGTAGCAACCGACCCGGCGCCTTGGAGCTGCGCCAGAACCATGCGGTGGCCATGCGCGCCGCCACCGGCAGATCCGGGCGATGTGCGGCGACAACCGGACGCCGACTACCGACCCGCCGCTGCGACCCCGCCGTCGAGCACGGCGGCAAGCAGCTCGGCGACCGGCGCCGCGCCGTCGAGGCGCAGGACCGGACACGGCACCGACGCAAGCCACTGTTCATGGGCGACGAGGCTTCTCCCACCGAAGTCTGCATCGTCGTACCCGGCCGCCCAGGCCAGGAACTCCTCGTGAGCCTCCGCGCGGTCACCCCCGGGTTCGATCCGGGATCCGTAGCGTCGCCCTTCTCGCTGTCGGAGGCGTTCCAGGCGGAGCGACGGGTCAAGCGTCAGGAAGACGACGAGGTCGAAGTGCGTAACGAGTGCGTCTCCCCACCCCAGGATCGATCCCGACAAGACCCACGCCGTCCTCGGAACGAACATCCGCTCCATGAGCGCGACCCGGGCCCGCGGGTCCCGCTTGACGGTGTAGGCGGGTTCGGTCGGCTCCCAGAAGTAGTCGTCGGTGTCGGCGTGTGGAATCGACCATTCCGTCGCGAGCGCTCGGCCCAGCGTCGTCGAGCCGACCCCGCTGGCCCCCATGATGTGCACCCGTCGCGGCCCCATGTGCCCCATCAAACCACGCCGGGTTCGCCCGGGTCGCGTTCGGGGTCGTTCGCGCTCCGCCGGTGGGTTTCCGCGATCACCACGTGATCTCGAGGTTCGAAGCCAAGAGCGCTGCTCCTCCGGCAACCAGAAAGTCGTCGGCTGCATCCAAGGAGAAGAAGAGCTTCGCCAGATCGCGCTGCAACGTGGTGAGCCAGGCAGGGCGACTCATCAGGCCGCCCGTACATCACTTCAGCCCGTCACCACGGCGGTCCACGCGGCGCGGACAGCTCGCGGGAGGACGAGTTCGTCCCACAGATCAATCAACAAGACGCCGTCGATGTAGGTGAGAATGTCGTCGGGTCCGCCCTCGCGCAGGACGATCTCGTACACGCGGGCCCGCTGGCGACGGTCGCGCAGGTCGTAGCAGCGGCCCCGATCGGACCACTCGAGATGGAGCGGCAGCTGCACCGTCGCCAGTGCATCCTCCAGCGACAAGCGCGGCAGTCTGTTGGGTACGCGGATCGGACGCCCCCGGGCCTCGGTGACCTGGCGGAATTCGATCCGCGGCGTGAGGATCAGGTCGAATCCAGCCGCCGCGAGGATCCGGGCCGTGGTCCGGAGGGTGGGCGACTTACGTCCGTGCTCATACGCGGAAAGCGTGGGCCTCGATGTGCCGGCAAGCTGGGCCAGTTCGGCCTGTGACAGGCCCGCGGCCTCGCGAGCTTGCATCAGCACCCCAGTGGAATCCATCACACCACTGTATCCGATCAGATACCAACCGAAGATCTTGCTCATCGGTCAACACCCTCGCAGTAGACCCGACGACGACGAAGCCGGGCTACTCCATCACCAGCGAAGACATCACCAGCGAAATCTCACCGAGGTCGTCGGGCGGCACAAGATGCGACCTGCGAAAGGAAGGATCGGAACTGGCAAGATCATTGCCGACCCTGCGTCCCTACGAGATCGTTGCCACGTGGACGGTTGTCGTGCGTCCACACATGACAGCGATCAATTGGTCCCCTGACTCGGTGAGGGAACAGACGGACCCACCCTTGGGGAGTTTGCCGACCGACCAGTTCGAAGTGTGGGGATCGAATCGCGCGATCTCAGAGCTTGCGAACCAACGAGGATCGCTGTAGCCGCTGAAGACGAACGAGCCCGAGTCGAGCGTCACGGCCCGGGCGTACTCACGCGGAGTGAGCGGGGACTGGGGCAACGTGGTCCAGGTTCGAGTGGAGAGGGAGAACGAGGCAAACGGAGAACTGCCCCCTTGTTCTGAGCCATTCGCGACCACGTAGACCGTGTCGCCTCGGCCGGCGGCGGTGGCGCCGTTCCCGCTCACGAAGGGGCTCGGTGGAAGGGGGGTCCATTTCCCGCTCGCCGGGTCGTAGATCGCACCGTCACGCGATCCGGCCGGCGGCCGCTCCACGGACGTGCACCCCGGGTCGCAACCGCCCCAGACGAACAACTTGTCGTCCACCCCGACTGCGGCTGCCTCACGGCGCGGCGTGATGGGGGCGGGAGCGATCGGATGCCAACTGCTGCCGGTGACTTCGAGTTCGAACGACATCTGCCAGGCGATCAACGTGTTGCCGGTCCAGACCACATCGTCCAATGGGTTGTCCGTCTGCTCCGACGGTGCCGGGATCACCCTCCATGAGTCACGGGCCGGGTCGTAAGCCGCTCCGTATGGCTTGATCTCGGTGCCGTTACTCCCGCCGAGCACGAAAAGCTCGGTGCCCGTCCACACCAGCGACGACACGGCCCGTCCGTTGAGGGGCGAGTCTGCGATTCTCCGGGGGTTGCTGCCGTCCAGCCCCACCCGGATACCCCAAACCGTGCTCCACATATTGGACGCGCCGTCGCCATCCGTCCCGACAACCAGGAGCTCCCCATCGACAACGACCGCTTTCGCGCTGTCCGAGTTGCCCGTCCAGCCCAGGTCGGCAACCTGTGTCCACTTCACGTCCCAAGGAGCGGCGGAAGCATCATCGCTCGTCGGTGGTCCTTGGGTCGGCGACGTAGGTCCTGCGGTCGGTGGACCCAGGGGTTCGACGTGCGTGACGCCGCGATCGCGTACTCCCATGATGGCGATCGCACCTACCAAGACGGCAACGACCGCCACCGACACGATCGCAAGATTCCTTCTGCGGTGACGTCGGGCCGGTCGGTCGATCTCGTGGGCCGCCACGGCGTCTGCCGCCATGGCATCGAAGTAGGCGCGAAGCTCGTCTCGTAGGTCACTGCTCATCGTGCACTCCAATGCTCTCGCGAAGATGGTCCAGGCCCCGCTCGACATGCGTCTGGACGGTGGTGCGCCCGATCCCGAGCAACTCGGCGACTTCGGCATGCGTCCAGTCGTACGCGTGGACCAACACGACACAGACCCGCTGCTTTTCGCTCAATGCCCGTAGGCCGGGGATGAGTCCAGGTTCGATCTCGGGGTCCCCGAGACGCTGCGGCGGCGGGAAGACCACCGGTCGACGCTTGAAGATCCAACGCGTGCGCGACTGGCCGACCCGGTAGAGGTAGGCGGCGGGGAAATCCATCCGACGCACGCGATCTCGCTGCTCCCATGCGTAACCAAGCGCCTCGGCAAGGGCCTCGCTGCCACGCTCCGCCCCGAACGCCGCGAGGAACGCCGGTTCCAACCGTCGACGAAGGTCCGTCAGAAAATCCTCGTCACCGCCGGCAGCATCAGTCATCTACGAGTACAACCATCCACCAGGCCAGTTGCACCACACCCGGACCCGAGAAATTCAACCAAGATGGGTTCTCGTCCCCAGGTCATCGCGAACTACCCGTAGCAGCAGGACGCTCAGAGTAGGTGGAGCACGGTCGCTCCCGCGGCGGCCACACCCCGTCGCCGCGCCGGTAGGGGCAGCTCAGGCGTCGGTCCCGCAGCCAGGTGAGCGCCCGACCTCAGCGTTCGAGGGGCACGTTCTGGAGGCGTAGCTGCCCGCGGGCAAGGACCTTGTCGGTTGCGTCGTGGGAGATGACCACCTCCCAGAGTTGCTGACTCCGTCCCTGGAACAGGGCCGTTACGTGGACCGTCGCCCGTCCCTCGGTGGCGGGTCGCAGGAAGTCGGTGGCGTTGTGCACCCCCACGGCGAACTGGCCGGCATCCGCGACGGCTTGACTGGCGGCGATGCTGGCCGCGCTCTCCACGATGGTGGCGTACAGCCCGCCGTGGACGACCCCCCACGGAGTGTGGTGTTCGGTACCGAGTTCGACGTGGCCGCGCAGTTCGGTGGGGCTGACCTCGTCGACGACGAAGCCGGTCGCGGCGACGAAGGCGCTTGCCGCTCCGAGCGAGACGTCAGGGATCGAAGCGGTCGGTGCGGTCATCGGGTTGCTCCGTTCTGGGAGGGTTCGGCGTTGACGGTGGTGAGACGGGTCTGGAGCGATTCGGCGACCAGAGTGCCGTCGGCGGTGGTGATCCGGCCGTGCTCGACGGCCAGGCCGCCACTCGATTCGCGGATCTCGAAGATGCCGGCCAACCACTCGTCGTCGGCGAGGACGACGTCGGGCCGGTGCAGGTGGCTGGTGAGGCCGATGCTGACACCGCCGGTGGGCGGTTCGACCAGCGCGAACGCCGGTGGCGGGAACCAGTCGGTGATCATCGCCAACCAGGCGGTATCCACCGGCCGGCCCTCCCATGGCCGCACCCATCCCGAGACGCGGGCACGGTCGCCGGTGAAGGGCAACCCTTCGGGGTCGAAGAGCGCATCCACCCGCTCGAAGTGCGCCACGTGTCCCACCGCCCCGATGCCCACGCACGCCGCGGGCGGGGGCAGATCCGGTGGCACCGGATCGCCCCACTCCACACCGGGTTTGTCGGCCAGGAGGGTGTGGCGACTCGTCAGCAACGATCGACCGTCCTGGACGAGGTCGGTCACCACCGTCGCCACCGATCGCCCGGCCCGCATTGTGTCGACCCTCAGCGTGGCCGGCCCGATCCGACCCGGGCGCAGGAACGACGTGGTCACCGTCCGCACGGTGAAGCCCGGCAGCACCCCCTGCGCGCCCTGCACCCCGATCGCCACCATGTAGCCGCCATGGACGCCGACCAACGACGCCCACCCGGCGTCCAGATCGACCGTGAACTCGCCGGCGACGGCATCGACCGGCTCGAGGGCGATCGCACGATCGAAATCGACGGCATCCGCCGCTTCGACGACTTCGTCGACCGCCTCGGCATCTCCCGCAACGTGCTCACCAACCGGCTCGACACCCTCGTCGACGCCGGCATCCTGGCACGCCGCCCCTACGACGAGGCCCGCGGTCGTTCCGACTACCTGCTCACCGAGAAGGGACGTGCGCTGTGGCCCGTCATCACCGCACTGCGCCAGTGGGGCGACGAATGGGTCTACGGCCCCGGCAACGAACCCGTGACGATCGAACACAAGACCTGCGGGCACGCCACCACCGCTCAGATGACCTCCGACCACTGCGGCGACGTGCTCGACGCCCGCTCGGTCCGAGCGGTGACCACAGGTATGACAGAGAGGGTCCACCTGTTGCGGTGACATCTGGGCCGCCGACACCGATGAGGTCACTGGTGGTGGTGTTCGTGGTCACCCCGAGAA
>CAZQSU010000022.1:0-34169 GCA_964595905.1 uncultured Iamiaceae bacterium | reverse complement strand
GTGTGCGAGCATCGAGGGCATGGCCGACGACGATCTCTTCGTTGACCGCTCGCTGCGGATTCCCCGCGCCGAGATCGTCGAACGCTTCGACACCTCGGGCGGGCCGGGCGGCCAGCACGCCAACAAGGTCGCGTCCCGCGTCGAGGTGGCCTTCGACGCGCAGGGGTCACCGTCGCTCACCCGTTGGCAACGCGAACGTATCGTGGCCAGGTATGGGCCGGAGGTCCGCGTCAGCGTCGACGAGACCCGTTCCCAGGCGCGCAATCGTGAACTGGCCGCACGCCGGCTCGCCGAACGGCTCGCCGCGGCCCTCGTCGTCGCGAAGAAGCGACGGGCGACCCGTCCGACCAAGGGCTCGAAGCGTCGCCGACTCGAGGCCAAGAAGCGACGCTCCGACCTCAAATCCACCCGACGCAAACCCAGCGCGGACTGGTGAGGCGCGCCGGGCATCAGCGTCCGGTCGGATCAGACGAAAACGGATCGGCACCCGGCGGGCGGCCGTTCGGCCGACGAGCTCAGTCGGCCTTGCGCCAGCCGAAGGTGACCGCCAGGGCCTCGTGGTCGCTGAGCTGTTTGCCGTCGGCGTCGGTGAAACGCTTGGTCTCGACCTTGCGGTCGACCACGCCCACCTCCAGCCCGCCACCGCTGCGGTAGGCGAACTTGTCGATCCGCGGGGTGTCGTCGCAGTCGGCGGGGTCGCAGGAATCGGTCAGGCCGGTCGCCTCGAGGAAGGTCGACCAGATCTTTGCATCGGCCACGTCCTGCGGGTTCTCCGGGTCGTCCTCGATGTGCAGGTTGGTGTCGCCCCCCAGGATCACCGCGTGACCCTTCGAGTGCTTGGCGATGTACGCCGCCAACTGGGTGTAGTCGTCGGCCTGGAGCTTCTGGTCCTCGTCGCTGCTGCCCGCCTCGCCGTGCAGGTCGTACACGTCGATCGTCGACCCGTCGCCGACGGTGATCGTCGTGACGGCGAACCCCTTGAACGCCAGACAGTCCGCGGCGCCGTGGTCGGAGGTGTCCGCGCCACCGAAGCAGCCGTCCCAGGGAACCCGGGTCACCTCACCGAGTCGGAAGTTCGACAGGATGCCCAACCCGTCGGCGAGCAGCGCCGAAGGCCGGTCGGGGTTCTTACCAAGTGGCTGCTCGGGCATCGGCGCCGCGTAGGTGTGCGTGCTCGCCTTCTCGAGGATCTCGTAGTACACCCGGGTCGGTGCGAGCGGGTTCGGATCGGGGGTCTTCCACGTCTCCTGCAACAACACGAGGTCGTACGCGTTCAGCTTCGGGCCGATCTGCGCGGTGTTGACCTCGGGATCCGAGCCCGAAAGCGCCTCGGGCAGACCGGCCACGTTGTAGGTGAGTGCCGTGATCTTGCCGTCCCAGTCAGCCGCGCTCGCACCGGTCTTGGCGGTGGTCGCCGTCGACGACGACCCGGCCGCGGCGTCGCCACCGGCGTCGTCGCTCCCGCTGCTGCATGCGGTCATCGCCGCAACGACGAGGACCGCGCCGACGAGCAGGATCCGCGCCAGCGGGCGTCGGGTGAGATGGGTCGAAGACATGGCCGAGACTCCCGAGCTTGAAAGAACGTGTGACCGTGACCGGACTCAGGAGAACGTGAGCGGCAGCCGATCGGGGCCGTAGATCCCGATCGGTGGTCGCCACACCGGATCCCCCGTGAGCGCGATCACCGCGAATCGGTTCGCCAGCGCGGTGAAGGCTTCCTGCAGTTCCGCCCGGGCGAGGTTCGCCCCCAGACAGTAGTGGCGCCCGCCGCCGAAGGTGTTCATCGACTCCCTCACGGGGCAGATGTCGAAGGCCATCGGGTCGTCGAACACCTCCGGGTCGAGGTTGGAATGGCCGAGTCCGACGGTCACGAACGTGCCCGCGGGGATGAGATACCCGCCCAGCTCGACGTCTTCGGTGGCAAAGCGCGGCGCGGCGTCGACCGCCCCCTTGAAGCGCAGCACCTCCTCGACCGCCTGGACGGTCAACGACGGGTCCGCGCGCAGCCGCTGCCACTGGTCGGGATAGGTGGCGAACAGCCACGCCGACAGGCCGAGCTGGTTGCGCGTGGTGTCGTGCCCGGCGAAGAGCATCGCCATGATCATGTGCTCGACGTCGCCGTCTTCGTACTTGTCGTCTTCACGGCCCACCGTGATCAGCGACGTGACCAGATCGTCGCGGGGATGCTCGGTGCGGTCCTGCACCAGCGCCGTCACGTACTCGACCAGGTTCGTGAGACCCCACCGGATCTCGTCCGCGTGCTCGGCGACCGCCATCGACAGGGTCCAGGTGATCGCCTGGTTCCAACGTGCGAACTCGGTGTGGTCCGCGTCGGGAACCCCGAGGATGTGGCTGATCACCCGGATCGGCAGATGATCGGCGAACGCCGACATGAACTCGCAGTCGTCGGTGTCGAAGTCGTCGATCAGTTCGTTCGCGATGCGGGCGATCAGCGGACGCTGCACTTCGACCGCGCGGGGCGTGAGCGACTTGGTGACCAGCCGGCGCAGACGGATGTGACGCGGACCCTCCGCGGCGAGCACCGAGTTCGCGATACCCGCCCCCGCGTCGTCGTCGGTGACCCCCTGCAGCGCGACCAACTCGGGGATCCCACTCCGCAGTCGCTTGTCGCCCAGCGCGGTGTGCACCTCGTCGTAGCCGGTGACCATCGCCCCCAGGTCGCTGCGCAACACCGGGCTCTGCGCGGTCAACTCGGCGACCCGTCGGCGCAGATCCGAGAACAACGGGCTCCCGGCGATGTTGCCCGCCGCGTCGGTGGCCAGCGCGGCCTCGAACGGGTTGCAGTACGGGGCGTCCGCGAGCGGTGTGGTCATCGGTGGAACCTTTCGGTGACCGGCGAAGTCGCCGTCACCGGCACGCTACTCCGCTCGGGTGCCGTCGGTCCCCAGCCAGGCCAAGGCCGCTTCGGTCATCGCCTCGATGCCCACCCCCAGAGCCAGGTCGGCGTCGGGCGCGAACCGGGGTGAGTGGTTGTACGGGATGTCTTCGGCGTAGCGCCCCTCGGCGAGGGCCTTGGAGACCTTGTCGGGGTCGGTGACCCCGACGAACCAGAACGCACACGGGCACCCCGCAGCGGTGGCGAAATGTCCGAAGTCCTCGCTGCCGGTGATCCGCGGTGACTCGACGACCGCGCCCTCGCCGAAATGAGCGGTCAACGCCGAAGCGACCCGGCCGATCGCTTCGGCGTCGTTGCTCAGCAACGGCAGCGATTCCTCGTAGACGATCTCGGGCTCTTGCGTGCACCCCGCGGTCACACACTCACCCTTCACGATCCGTTCGATCGCGTCCATCACCTGGGTGCGGACGAAATCCGAATAGGTCCGGATGCTCAGGGCGAGCTCGGCGTCGTCGCCGATCACGTTCGCCTTGGTGCCCACGCGGACCGAACCGACGGTGACCACGGCGGTCTCCAGAGGGTCGACCTCGCGCGACGTGATCGTCTGCAGCCGCAGGATGACCGACGCGGCGAGCACCGCCGGATCGATCGTGAACTGGGGCGTCGATCCGTGCCCACCGCGGCCGTGCAGCGTGACCCGCACCAGATCCGCACTGGCCATCGCCGGTCCGGACCGTTGCAGGATCCACCCGGCCGGAGCCGGGGCGGTGTGCTGGCCCAGGGTCACGTCCGGCGTGCCGAACCGTGCGAAGAAGTCGTCGTCGACCATCGCCTGGGCACCCGCTCCGATCTCTTCGGCAGGTTGGAACACCACGAGCAGCCGACCCGACCACTCGCTGCGTCGGGACAACAGCTCCTCGGCCGCGCCGAGCAGCCAGGTGACGTGCAGGTCGTGCCCGCAGGCGTGGGCGACGCCGACGTCGTGGCCGTCGGGGTCGATGCCCCGAGCGGTGCTCGCATAGGGCAGGCCCGTCTCCTCGGTGACCGGCAACGCGTCCATGTCGGCCCGACACAACACGGTCGGACCGTCGCCGTTCTCGAGCACACCGACCACACCGGTGCGTCCGACGTTGCGGGTCACGGTGTAGCCGAGCGTCTCGAGCCGGTCGGCGACGATCCCGGCGGTGCGGTGCTCCTGGAACGACAGCTCGGGGTTGGCGTGCAGGTCCTCGTACAGGGCCCGCAACTCGGCGAGGGGCGCGGCGGTCAGCGTCGACATGACGGTCAGTCTCGCACGAACCCCGCTCGAGTGCGGCCGGAGCCGAGTGGCAACCGGTGAAGAATCAGTCTCGCAACGCCACCTGCGCGAGCGCGCCGGTGAGCGCGAGGTTCTTGAGCACCTGGATGCGCTGGACGGTCCGACCGGGGTCGTCGGCGTCGAGGTTCCAGAACGCGTGGCCCGCGAGCGTCGTCGGGATCAGCGACGCGATGAGCCCGGTCGCCGCGGCGCGGGGCCACACGTTCGCGACCAGGGCAGCACCGCCGGCCACCATCGCCGCGCCGTTGAAGCGCACCGCCGTCTCCGGCGAAGGAAGGCCGAGTCGTTCGGCGTGCGCGACCCGGCCACCCGGAGCGGACGCGGCCTCGTAGCCGAGCCAGATGAACGGGACGCCGATTGCGGCCTGGGCAAGACGACGGGCGAATTTCATGGCGCTCTCCTCTGGGTTGGTCGAAGCCGCGCGATGCGACCGCGGCGACCTTCCACGATGCCGGTACGGCCGGTGAATTCCGCCATGACGGCCGAACGGGTTCGGAGGGTCGGCCGGCGCTGGTCCCGAACCCGACTGCTTGCGGGGAGCCCTGGCACCTCCTAGCGTTCGCCCCCCATGGATCCGACGAGTGGGACCCCGGTCGTCGACCGATCATCCGGCGACGAGCGAGTCGTCGTGCCGACCCTGGTGTTTCGCGTCGGCCTGGCCGTCGTGGTCGTCGTCGGACTCGTGGTCCGACTCCTGCAGGTCGCGTGGGTCACCGGTGACCAGAAGCTCGCCGGCGACGCGTTCTACTACTACTGGCAGGCGCACCACAACGCGCACGGCCACTGGTTCGCGCAGCCGCTGCTGTACACGAACTGGGGAATGTGGATTCCCGGCGCGGACCATCCCCCCGGGTTCGTGACGCTGTTGACGGTGTTCGACCTGGTCGGGTTGAGTTCGCCCCTCGCGCAGCGGTACGCCCTGGCGATCCTGGGGACCGCCACCGTCGTCGTGGTGGTCATGATCATGCGTCGGGTGGTCGGTGACCGGGCGGCGCTGATCGCCGGCGGGCTCGCGGCCGTCTACCCGAACCTGTGGGGCAACGACGGGCGGATCATGTCCGAGACGATGTTCGTCTTCTGCTTCGCCGTGGCCCTGTACGGCTTCTTCCGGTACCGCGACGATCATCGCCCGCGGTGGCTCGCCCTGCTGGCGGTCGGGCTGACGCTCGCCTCCTCCGCGCGGCCCGAATCGTTGCTGCTGTTTCCGCTCGTGGTGCTGCCGGCGGTGTGGGCCGCCACACGCGGCGACATGCGCCGCCGTCTCGGGATGCTCGCCGTCGCCGCCGTGATCCCCGTGGCGACCTTCGCCCCGTGGGTGGTGTTCAACTCGATGCGTTTCGATCATCTGGTCGTGATGTCGACCGGTGCGGGACAGACCCTCGCCCAGGGCAACTGCTCGCTGACCTACTGGGGGTCGTCGATGGGGCTCAACCAGTTCAAGTGCCTGGAGGAGATCCTTCCGCCGGCCGGCCGCGACGTCAACATCGCCGAACAGGACACCGCGTACCGTGACGCCGCCTTCGACTACATGGGTGAGCACGCGGGGCGACTTCCCGCGGTGGTGCTCGCCCGCGAGGGTCGGACCTGGGGACTGTGGCGCGTCGGGCAGCAACGTCGGGTCGACCACGTGTGGGAGAACCGTGGTTCGCTCGCGGTCGTGTCCGCCCAGCAGTGGAGCTGGTGGATCGTCGGCGCGCTCGCCATCGGCGGCGCGGTGATCTGGCGTCGTCGCCGCTACGGGCTGTACCCGTTCGCCGCCCAGTTCGGGATCACCGTGGCGGTCGTCGGCATCACCTTCGGGAACACCCGCTACCGGGCCGGCGTCGAGTTGTGCGCCGTGCTGCTCGCCGCGACCACGATCGAGTACGCGTGGCGGTGGTGGCGACGACGATCGAACCGTTCGGAACCGACCCCGGACGAACCGGTCGACACCCGGGCTCAGCCGATCTCGCCGACCTGAGCGTCGGTGCACCCGGCGAGGATGCGGGCGATCGCGTCGTGCTCGGCGCGGGTCATCCACAGGCGGTAGCGGCCCTTGACGTGGGTCTGCAGCGCCACGTAGCGGCAGCGGAACGCCTTGTCGTGCGGGAGCCAGGTCGCGGCGTCGCCCGCGCCCTTCTGGCTGTTGGCCGGGCCGTCGACGGCGAGCAGGTTGAGCGGGTCGTTCGCCAGCATCCGACGCCGCGCGGCGCCGATCTGCTGCGCGCCCTTCTGCCAGGCGTCGTTCAGCGCGACCACGTGGTCGATCTGCACCGCGGAACTGGTGCGTTGCCCACGGGTGAAGTCGATGCGTCGACCGGTGTAGGGATCCTGCAGGATGCCGGTGAGCACGACGCAGCCACGCGTACCGGGCTTGATCGCGGTGACCTGCAGATCCCGCCTGAGGATGTCGTTGCGCGTGTCGCAGCCGTTGTGGCCCCCGGCGACGGCCACGTCGTCGGTCCAGGACGGCCCGAACTCGGCACGGGAGTAGCCGGTCTTCGGGGCGCGCCCCTTGATCGGGATGCCGCCGAGGATCCAGCGGGTCGTGGCGACCGGCCCCGCAGCGGGGGCCGGCACGGTCGACGGTGGCGGCGGTGCCGTCGTCGGTGCCGGGGTGCTGGGCGCGGCCGGCGTCGTCGGCACCTCGAGCGGTGCGTCGGTGGATGCCCCAGGGGGTGCGTCGGTGGGCGTTTCGGGTGGTGCGGTCCACGGCGTCGTGCGTGCCGCGTCGGTCGACGGGGCGCCGACGTCGACGCTGCGGTCACCGTCGCCCGAACCACCGAACGCGCCGATCACGGCGAAGGCGGCGACGACGATCGCCACCACGATCCAGCGCGCCCGGGTGGAGGTCTTCACGACCGTCGGATGCTACCGGCATCCTCGCCCGCGCCCGGCGCAACATTGCCGGATCCGACGAAGTTCCCGGGTGGGACGACGAGCGGGCACGATGGACCCATCGTCGGTCGGGTCGACCGGCGTGTGCCGCGCGACAAGGGGACGTGACCGATGGCGACCACCGCAACCACCGACCGAGACGACGCCGACCCGGCCGGCACCACGGCGCGGCGGCGTCCGAAGAACGTGGTGGTCATCCTGCTCGACAGCCTCAACCGGCACCTGATCGGCCCGTACGGTGGCACCGAGTTCGACACGCCGAACCTCGACCGGCTCGCCGCCCGTGCGGTGCGCTTCGACCGGCACGTCACCGGTTCGTTACCCTGCATGCCGGCCCGCCACGACCTGCTGGTCGGCTCGCTCGATTTTCTCTGGCGGCCGTGGGGGTCGATCGAGATCTGGGAGGACGCGATCACCTTCGAGTTGCGACGCGCCGGGGTGACCACGATGTTGGTGTCGGACCATCCCCACCTGTTCGAGACCGGTGGCGAGAACTACCACACCGACTTCGGCGCGTGGGCGTACGAGCGGGGCCACGAAGGCGACCCGTGGCGCACCTGCGCAGACCCGAGCTTCGTGGGCGCGCCCGTCCGGCCCGGGCCGCTCGCGCATCCCTACGATCTGTCACGGACGTGGTTCCGGTCCGAGGAGGACTACCCGGGGCCCCGCACGATGGCGGCCGCGGCCGACTGGCTCGACCGGCAGGCGCCCGCCGCGGAGCGGTTCCTGCTGGTCGTCGACGAATTCGACCCGCACGAACCCTTCGACACGCCGGAACGCTGGGCGACGCGCTACGACGACTCACCCGAGCCGCGTCTGATCTGGCCGCCCTATGCCGTCGACGCGGTGGCCTCGGGCCAGCTCACGGCCTCCGACGCGCAACGGATCCGCGCCGCGTACGGGGCGAAGCTGTCGATGATCGACCACCACCTCGGGCGGATCCTCGACGTCGTCGACCGACGCGGCTGGTGGGACGACACCGCGGTGGTGCTGTGCACCGACCACGGGCACTACCTGGGCGAACACGACATCTTCGGCAAGCCGGCGGCACCGCTGCGCGCGCCGATGCGGCGCATCCCCCTGCTGGTCGCCTGGCCGGGGCACGAACCCGACCGCATCGACGCGCTGACGACCACGGTCGATCTGTTCGCCACCCTCTGCGACGTGTTCGACGTGACCCCGTCGCACCGGACCCACGGGTCGTCGCTCGTGCCGCTGCTCACCGGTGAGGCGCGATCGGTGCGCGACGCCGCGCTGACCGGCATCTGGGGCCAATGGGTACACGTCACCGACGGCCGACGCACCTACGTGCGGGCACCCGAGCACGAGAACTTTCCGCTGTCGATGTGGTCGAACCGCTGGTCGACCATGCCGGTCCACGCCTTTCCCGACCTGCGGCTGCCCCGCCCCGACGAGCGCGCGTACCTCGACCACATGCCCGGGTCGGACGTGCCCGTGATCCGCCAGCCGTTCGCGCCCGGCGATCTGCTCCCGTACTGGGCCGGCGCGCGGGTGCACGGCAACCACCTGTGGGACACCGACGAGGACCCGGGCGAGACGCACGATCTGGCCGGGTCGCCGATCGAGGCGGAACTGGCCGAGCTGCTGCGCGTCGAACTCGACGAGGTCGAGGCGCCCGACGACCAGTACGTACGCCTCGGGTTGCAGTGAAGGTCACGGGCCTGTCGGTGCAGCGTCGCCCGGGGCGGGCTTTGGCAGACTCGGATCCTGTGACCGCACCTGCCACCTCGAAACCGGCGCCGTCGGACGACGACGCGGTGCTCGCCATCGACGTCGGCGGCACGTTGATCCGCACCGCCGTGGTCGCCGGCGGTGGCGTCACGACCGACCGCTTGGCGACCACGGCACCGGGCGAACCCTGGAGCATCGACCGGCTGGTGCAGATCGCCACCGACCTGCACGACTCGGCACTCGCCGGCGGGGTACACCCCGAACACCTGGTCGTCGCCGTGCCGGGACAGGTCGACGAGTACCACGGTGCGGTGCAGTACTCGTCGACGTTGCCCTGGCACGACGTCGCCGTCGCCGACGCGCTCGCGGCGCGGGTACCCCTCGAGGTGACCGTGCGGCACGCCGCACGTGTGGGCGCGCTCGCCGAGGCGAATCTCGGCGCGCCCGATGCCGCCGGGGGAACGCTGTTGTACGTGTCGGTCGGCACCGCCATCGTCGCCGGCGGCGCGCAGTCGGGGATCGTGGTCGCCGACCACGTCGGCGCCGGCGACCTGGGGCGGATGCGGATCCGATCCGGTCCGGGAGTGGGCCGTACCCTCGACGAGTTCGCCTCGACGGCGGCGATCGGCCGCCGGTATGCGGAAGCCACCGGGGCCGCGCCCGACTCGGTCGACGCCGAGGCCGTGCACCGGGCGATCGCCACCGACCCGGTCGCCCGCACGGTCTGGGACGACGCCGTCGACGCGCTCGCCGACGGTCTGGAATGGTCGATGCTCCTGTTCGCGCCGCAGATCTTGGTCATCGGGGGCGGGCTCGTGAACGCCGGTGACGACCTGATCGTGCCGTTGCGGGCCGGCGTGGCGCGCCGTCTCCAGCGGCGTGCCACGCCCGACATCAGGGCCGCCACGTTCGGCGACGACGCCGGCTGGGTCGGCGCGGCGCTCACGGGCTGGCGCAAGGCCGGATGGTCGACCGGAGCGCTGCGCGCCGTACTCGACGGCCGACGCGGGTGAGCGTCGAGCGGTGAGCGTCACCATCGCCGCCGACCACGTCGTCACCGCCGAGGGTGTCGTCGACGACGCACTGGTCCGCGTCGACGACGGCGTGATCACCTCGATCGCGGCGTCGCGGGCCGAGTCGGCCGACCTGCACGGCGCCTGGGTCGTGCCCGGTGCCATCGACCTGCACTGCCACGGCGGTGGGGGCGCGAGCCTCGCGAGCAGCGACCTCGACGAGGTGCGCACCGCGCTCGCGTTCCACCGCGCCCACGGGACGACGACATCGCTGATCAGCCTCGTGTCCGCACCGATCGACGTGCTGGTCGCGCAGCTCGAGCGGCTCGCCCGGTGGCTCGACGACCCGACGACCGGTGTGGCCGCGCAGGTCGCGGGCATCCATCTGGAGGGGCCGTTCCTGTCGACGGTCCGCTGCGGCGCGATCGATCCGACGACGATGACCGACGCGTCGCCCGCCACCGTCGACGCGCTGGTCGACGCCGCCCGCGGCTGGCTGCGCGTCATCACCGTCGCGCCCGAACGGCCAGGCGTGCCCGAGGTGATCCCCGAGTTGCGGGCCGCGGGTGTGGTCGTGGCCGTCGGGCACACCGACGCACCGGCCGACGTCGTCCACACGGCGATCGATCGGGGGGCGACGCTGGCCACACATGCGGGCAATGCGATGGCACCGTTCCACCACCGCGAACCCGGCGCGTTCGGGGCGTGTCTCGCCGATGAGGGGGTGACGTGCGAGTTGATCGTCGACGGGCATCATCTGCATCCCGACACCGTGCGCGTCGCCGCCGCGGCGAAGCAGCCCGACCTCGTGACCTTCTGCACCGACGCCGTCGCGGCGGCCGGTGCCGCGCCGGGGCGGTTCTCGCTCGGGGGCCAGCCGGTGACGGTCGCCGACGGCGTGGTGCGTCTGGAACGCACCGGCGTGTTGGCCGGCAGCACGCTGACGATGGACCGCGCCATCGCCAACGCCCGGCGGTGGGGGATCGACGTGGAGGTCGTGGCCCAGGCCGTGGCGACCAATCCGGCCCGGGTCATCGGTCTGGACGATCGTGGGTCGCTCGCCCCCGGTCGACGCGCGGACGTGCTGGTCTTCGACGACGACTGGACGCTCGCCACGGTGGTCGCCGCCGGTGAGAACCGGGGTTCGGCCACGGCGTCGGGCGGATGAGCCGCTCCGGATGGTCGCCGCGCCGACCGGTCGCGGGCCGAGCGGTGGTTCAGTCGCCGAGGGCCGGGTGGAGCGCCGCGCGGCCCTCACCGGCGCCGGCGCGGAAACCGAACGTGCCCGCTTCGATGAGTTCGGTGGCGGCGGCGGCCGCCGCGCCGTACGCCGTGTAGGCGAATGCGCCGCCGATCGAGATTCGGGCGACACCGACCGAGGCCAGTTCGGCGACGGTGGGCATCCCCGCGAACGCCAGGACGTTCACCGGGCGGTCGACCGCTGCCACGACGGTCCGGACCGCGTCGAGGTCGGTCAGCGCGGGCGCGTACAACACGTCCGCGCCGGCCTCCTGGAAGCGTTGGAGACGATCGATGGTGTCCGCGAGGTCGTCGACACCGTGGAAGCCGTTGTCGGCCCGCGCGGTCACCACCAGGCGAACCGGACCGGAATGGGCGGCCTCCGCTGCGGCCGCGACGCGCTCGGTGGCCAACCCGACCGGGTACTTCTCACCGGCCCGGCTCCAATCCTCGACCGACGCCCCGGCGAGCCCGGCGTCGACGGCGAGCGCGATCGTCTCGGCCACCCCTTCGGGATCGTCGGCGAATCCGTTCTCGAGGTCGGCCGACACCGGCACGTCCACCGCGGCGACCAGTTCGCCGGCGTGCGCGATCGAATCGTCGCGGCTCAGGTGACCGTCGAAACGCCCGCGGGACGCGGCGAACCCGGAACTCGTCGTCGCCAACGCCTCGAACCCGAGTGACGCGAACAGTTTCGCGGAGCCGACGTCCCAGGGGTTGGGCAACAACAGTGGTGTTCCCGGCCGGTGCAGCTCGAGAAACCGTGCGGCCGCGTCGGCCTGCGCGGAACGTTCGGGCCGCGCAGCCGAATCGGAGGTCACCGGGCCGAGGGTAGCGACATCGGGCCGACGCGCCACGCGACGACGTGCGGGGGCGTCTTCAGGCGTTGGCGAGCAGGGCCTCGTTGGCGCCGTCGGGAAGTTCGGTGAGGGGACGGGCCACATCCGCGACCCGAGGGCCGTGCACCGCGGCGTGCGGCGCGAGCGCGGCCAGGTCGAAGCCGTAGAGTTCGGCCGCGTTCCCGGCGGTCACCCGGCGGACGTCGGCGGGGTCCCAGTCGGAGAACACCTGTCGCAACGCTTCGGTCGTGAACGGGTAGGTGCCCTCGTCGTGGGGATAGTCGCTGCCCCACATGAGGTGGTCGATGCCGATGGTGTCACGGATCGCGTCGAGGTCGGAGCGCCGGGGAAAGCTCGCCCCGAACCAGACGTTGGTCGACACGTACTCGGTGGCCGTGCGGGGCAACACCACGTCGTCGGCGAAACGCAACTCGCCGATCGCGCCCTGGTCGCGGATCTGGGTGATCGTGTGGTCGAGGTTGGCGAGCACACCGGGCACCCAGCCGGTGCCCTGTTCGGTGAGCACGACCTTCAGGCGTGCAAAGCGTTCGAACACGCCCGAGAGCAGCATCAGGACGAGAGGCCGGCGGGAGAAGTACGAGACCTCGGACAGCATGTACAGCATCGCCGCGGGATCGCGGCCGTAGCTGGGGAATCCGGTGCCACCGTGGATGTTGACGGGCACGTCGAGGTCCTGGCACACCGCCCAGAGCCGGTCGTAGGACCGGTCGAAGATCGGGGTGATCCAGTCGATGTCGGGAGCGACGTTGGGCAACAGGATGCCGCCGCGCAGGCCGTGCTCGGCGATCCAGGTCACGTCGTCGATCGCGTCGTCGAGGTCGTTGAGGAAGATCTGGCCGATGCCGGCCCGCCGGTCGGGGAAGCGCGCGCAGAAGTCGACGAGCCAGCGGTTGTGCGCCTGGATGCCGGCGTGACGTTTCGCGTAGTCCTTCGGTTTCGGCGGCGGCGCGAACAGCACGAACGTGGGGAAGAACGGCGGCACCGTGTTGGGGAAGATCACCTCGCCCGACACGCCGTCGGCGTCCTGTTGGCCGTTGCGCATGTCGTCGTCCCAGTTGCGCAGGCGTCGGTCGTCGCCCAGATCGTTGTACGGGTTGCGGTACTTCCCGCGCCACGCGTCGAAGTCGTCGCGGAACGCGGGGTCGAGGTACTCCCGGTACTGCGCGTGGCTGCCGCCGGCGTGCGTGTCGGCCGAGATCAGCGTGTAACGGTCGTCGTTGTCGGACATGATCACCCCTGGTCACCCGCGGTCGGTTGTCCCGTCACGCTACCGCCGCGAATGCTCGCGCCTGCCCGGTCACCTCCCCGACCATCTGGCAAGCGGCGCGGCTGTGCCGGACGGCGGCGGCGCGCGGGACCCGAGTCCCCGACCTCTCCGGGCTCACCAGAATTCCTCGAAGTGGATGTTGCCCGGGTCGCGGCGCTTGTCGAGCTTGAAGCCCCGTTCGACCAGCAGCTCGACGACCCCGGTCGACTCCGGGTACACGGGTTCGTCGCCCGATTCGTCGGGCAGCCCGATCATGTCGGGATTGCCGCACACGAACACGTGCACCTTGGCCGGGTCGAGCTCGACGCCGAGTGCGTCGGGGGTGAACTCGGTGCGCACGACGTCCTGGATGTAGCGCTTTTCGACGTCGGGCTCACGGGTCGGGATCGCCAGGTAGGTGTAGTTGCCGAAGCGCTTCGCGAGGGCCAGGTTCTTGTCGTGGTACACCAGGTCCGACCAGTGCCGCGCGGTCACCACCGACACGATCGGGCCGGTGTGGCCGGTGCGCAGCAACTCGACGATCATCGCCAGGTTCGGCGCCTCACCGGTGCCGGTGGCCAGAAACACCAGCGGCGTCGTGGGGTCGTCGATCGCAGCGGCGGTGTAGCGGCCGGCCATCTTGCGACCCATGAACAGCCGATCGCCGACGTCCTTGAGCGCGAGACGAGGGGTGAGGCCCGGCACGAAGTCGTCTTCGGGCCGCACCAGCACGGCGTAGATCTCGATGTCTTCCAGGTCGTCACAGCGCGCCAGGTCGGCGACGCCGTGATCGGCGTGGTAGTCGTCGCTGGTGAACATCGGCGTCGACACCGAATAGGAGCGACGCACGAGCTTGGACCACTTCGCGTCGATGTCGGCCTCGAGCGCGTCGTCGCACCGCGGCTCCCAGTAGCCCAGGCCCAGCGAGGCGTAGGTGCCGGGCACGAACGAGACCGGACCTTCGTCGGGTTTCACCCCGAACAGCCACACCTCCTCGGTCAACCGGTCGAAATAGGTGATCGTCGCGTTGTAGTAGTGCTCGGCGAGTTGCGGCCCCCACTCGTCGAGGGAGCCCCTGGCTTCGGCGAAGCTGAGCGAAGCGTCGATGGATTCGGGTAGCGCCACGGTTCAGAGATCCTCAGAGATCGGAGACTGAGCGAGTTCACCCTATTACCGCCCGGCGTTCCGCCGAGACCCATCCCAGGACCCGACGATTCCGCACCCCGGCCCGACACCGCAACTTCGGGGCGCCAGGAACGCCACGAGCGTTTCGGTGCCCCGAAGTTGCAGTGATCGTCAGGGTGGGTCAGTTCGTGGACCGGTCTGAAGGAACGTATCGGGGTGGAGCGTGTCGAGGGCCGGGCGTTCCTCGACGTTCGTGGCCACCGGCGCGCCGTCGGCTCCGACGAGTCGTGGGCTCTCGGCCACGTCGACATCCGCACGTCGCAGGATCGCATGCAGGACCTCGAAGGCCTGGGGGGTGAGCTCGGCGAGTGGGCGGTTGCGGTGGATGCGGACCCCGAGGTCGACCGACGCGACCCGGTCGAGGCCGAACCGTCGCACCACGTCGATGAGCAGACCGACATCGACGCCGTAGCCGGAGGTGAACGGCAGTCCGACGAGTGCCGACCGGCGCCCCGCGATCTCGCCCGAAAGGGGTTGCGGGAACACGGTGAGTTCGGGGTGGTACAGCGACAGGGCGGGTCGTGCCACCAGCTCGGTGACCCGGCCGCCGGGCAGGCCGCCGGCGCCAACCGGCCGGGTGTAGTGGCCTTTGACGAACACGCAGTCGGGGTCGTCGAGCAGCGGCTGGACGAGCCGGGTGACGAACCCGGGGTCGAAGTCGACGATGTCGGCGTCGATCCACGAGATGACGTCCGCGTCGATGCCGGCGACCGCCTTCCACATCGCCTCGCCCTTGCCGCGCCGCGTTCCCGCCGCGGGCAGGACGTCGGCGCTCGCCAGTACGGTCGCGCCGGCGTCGCGGGCGATTCGTGCCGTCGCATCGGTGGAGGCGTCGTCGAGCACCACGATCTCGTCGACCAGCGAGGTCGCCACCACGAGTTCCGCGCGGATCGCGTCGATGATCGGGCCGATCGTGGCGGCCTCGTCATGGGCCGGCAGGCACACGGCCACGGTGGTGGTGCCCTTCGCCTCGGCGAGCGCGGCCGGGTCGACGGTGTCGAGCGGCGAGGTGGTCATCGTTCCCGCCGGTTGGCGACGGCCAGGTTGGTGTCGGGTCCGAGCACGTCGCCGTCGCGCAGGGCGCGCTGGACCTGCAGATAGGCGACGGTTTCTGCCACGTCGTGTACCCGGAAGATCGCGCCCTCGGGCGCGCCGATGTGCCCGATCGCGGCGAGCGTCCCGGGCAACCGGTCGGCCGGTCGCCGCTCGGTGATCGCGCCGATGAAGTCCTTGCGGGACAGCGCCCAGAGCACCGGTCGGCCGAGCGCGGCCACCCGATCGGCCTGCCGCAGCACCTCGACCGACTGGTACGGGGTCTTCGCGTAGTCGATCCCCGGATCGACGATGATCGCATCACGGTCGAGGCCACCGTCCACGGCGGTGGCGATCGCGTCGTCGAGCATCGTGACCACGTCGTCGGTCACGTCGTCGTAGAGATCCGGGTCGAGCAGTTTGTGTTTCGGGGCGACCCGGGTGTGCATCACGACGAGTCCACAGCCTGCTGCGGCGCACAGATCGACGAGCTCACGGTGGGCCAGACCCGAGACGTCGTTGATGATCGCCGCGCCGGCGTCGATCACCGCGCTGGTGACGCCGGGGCGGTAGGTGTCGACCGAGATGACCGTGTCGGGGCGTTCGGCGACCACGGCCTCGACGAGGGGAACCACCCGCGAGGCCTCTTCGTCCTCGGAGATCTCGGGCACTCCGGTGATGCCCGACTGCCCGCCCAGGTCGAGCAGGTCGGCGCCCGCGTCGAGCAACTCCAGGCACTTGGTCGTCCGGGCCGTGGTGGTGGTGAGCCGTTCCCGGTCCGAGAACGAATCGGGCGTGGCATTCACCACGGCCATCACCAGTGGGCGGTCCGTGGCGAGGAGGCGACCTCGACACCGGAGGGTCGGCGGATCGTTCCCGTCGGAACTACCCGAGGGAGGCGGGGGATCGGTCAGAGCGGTCATGGCACGCGAGAAGATCGGCGGGCGTCGGCGGGAGTCGCCGACGGCCGGACCACCGAGCCTACGGCGGCCACCCCGTGGTGACGGCCTCCACCGGCCGAGTGGCGGACGCCACAGTGAATAGTTCTGGCATCCGACAGAAATACTCTCTAGGGTGCGGGTTCGTGCACCTGCGAGGTCGACGATGACCCCACCCGATCCGACCGGCGACACCGCCCGGCGGCCGACCACGGAACGCCCCGCCCCCGAACGCGACCTGGTGGTGTTGTTCGCCAAGTCGCTCCGCCTGCTGGGTCAGTGCGGCCGTTCTTCGGCAGCCAACCGGCTGGCAGCGCAGGCGTGGTGGGCGCTCAAGGACGACGATCCGGCCGGCGCCCAACGGATCAACGGGGTCATGCACTACCTGGCCAAGCTGCCCGACGAGCCGACCGCCGCAGCCCGGTCGCACACGCACATCCCTGCAACCACGACAACTGGAGTGACCTGATGGCTGACCGCGAACTCGACGTCCGCAACGAGATCCCGATGCGTCGACACGAACTCATCTTCGAGAACTACCACGGCCTCGGTGGTGGCGAGGCGTTCGTGTTGGTCAACGACCACGACCCCAAGCCGCTCTACTACCAGTTCGACGCCGAATACCCCGGCAAGTTCAGTTGGGACTACCTCGAAGAGGGCCCCGAGGTCTGGAAGGTTCGCATCGGCAAGCCGGCCTGACCGGCCCGCCGATCGTCGAGGGTGGGGAGGGGACTCGGCGCGGGCGGGAGGGGTGGCCCCGGAGCGACCCGGCCACCCCTCCAGCTCGGCCGACACCGAGTCGTCGACTCGAGCCGTATCGGCCAGAATGGTGGGCATGCCATCAGCCAATCCGGTGCTCCAGGAGAAGGTCTTCGCCCGCGAAGTCTCCACGTCGGGACGCGTCGGTTACGCTCCCCGGACCACGACCCCCACCACGACCGCGTCGACCGATGGACCCCGAGGTCCCGTCACCGAATCCGGTCCGTTCGCGTCGTGGGCGCCGCCGCCCCGTGGCACCACGGCCACCGACGAGGACGTCATGCGGGTCGGAGGGGTCGCGTCGGCGACCGCGTTCTTGGCGGTGGTGCTGTTCATCGCCGCGTTCTTCGGCTGGAACGCCGTGCAGATCACCACCACCACCGACCTGACCGGCGAGACCGTCGTGGCGTCCACGAAGATCCCCGGCTGGCTCTGGCCGGCGTGGATCGTCGGCCTGGTACTGGCGATCGTGACGGTGTACAAACCGAGGATCGCCCGCTACACCGCGAACCTCTACGTGATCGCCCAGGGCCTGCTGATGGGGGCGATCTCCAAGGTCTTGGACGTTCAGTACCACGGCATCGTGTTGCAGGCGCTGTTCCTCACCGGCGCGGTGTTCGTCGTGATGCTCGGATTGTTCGTGACCCGCACGATCAGAGTGACCCGGAAACTGCGCACCGGCATCGTCGTCGCGACCGTCGCGGTGCTCGGCGTCTACCTCGTGTCGTGGATCCTGTCGTTCTTCGGCGTGCACAACCCGGCGATCTCCTCCGCCGGTCCGATGGGCATCGTGTTCAGCCTGGTCGTGGTCGGGATCGCCGCGTTCAACCTGCTGTTGGACTTCGACTTCGTGGAGCGAGCCGTCGAGGCCAGGGCCCCCCGCTCCCTCGAGTGGTACGCCGCCTTCGGGCTGATGGTCACGCTGATCTGGCTGTACCTCGAATTGCTGCGGTTGCTCGCCAAGCTGCGTGAGTGACGCCGGGACGCACCGGCCTCAGTCGATCTTCGTCCGCACCCAATCGCCGAGCTGATCGGCCGACATCGCCCCGATGTGCCCGTCGACCAGGGTGCCGTCGCGCAGTAGCAGCAGCATCGGGATCGACTGCACCTGGTAGCGCTGGGAGATCTGCGGCGACTCGTCGACGTTCACCTTGACGACCTTGAGCTTGCCGGCCAGGTCCGCGGCGATCTGCTGGACCGCGGGGCCGACCATCCGGCAGGGTCCGCACCACGGCGCCCACAGGTCGACGAGCACGGGCAGCTTCGTGGCGGTGGCGTCATCGAAGGTCGCGTCGTCGGCGTCGACCGACCAGGGCAGGTCGGTCCGGCACTTCGCACAACGCGGTCGCCCCGTGACCGATGCCGGCAGACGATTCTTGGTTCCACAGCTGGGGCAGGTCGTGATGGCCGACATCGGAGCCTCCTGGTCGCTGGCCGTGGACCCACGGTAGAGCGTGGACGGCCCGGTGCCATCCCGAGGCATCTCGCGCCCGGTCAGCCCACCTCGGTGCCGCTCTGGTGGTCGGAGTCGCGGGTCGGCAGGGAACGGGTCATGAGTTGCCCCTTGCCGGCCAGCTTCGCCTCGTACATGACCAGGTCGGCCTGATGGATGAGGTCCGCGATCGACGTCCGGGCGGTCGGCACGATCGTCACCGCTCCCATCGACGCGCTCATCGGCTCGGGACCGATCTGGGACACGACCGCCTCGAACCGGGTGAGCACGGCGATCGCCTCGTTCTCGTCGGTGTCGCCGAGCAGGCAGCAGAACTCGTCGCCACCGATGCGGGTCACCAGGTCGGTTGCCCGGAACGTGGCACGCATCGCGTCCGCGAAGGTGGTGATCATCCGGTCACCGGCCTCGTGACCGAACCGGTCGTTGCGACGTTTGAGGTCGTCGAGGTCGAGGTAGACCAGCGTGACCGGCGAGGCCCGACGAGCTGCCTGGAGCAGGCGATCCGCACCCAGATCGACGAATGCCCGCCGGTTCAACGTGCCCGTCAACGGGTCGGTCGTCGACAACTTCGCCACCCGGGTCCGGGCGGTGCGCTCGGCCTGGACCAACAACACCGCGAACACGAAGAGCGCCAGCCGCAACAGGCCGTTGGTCACCACGATCACCGGACGGACCTGCCCGGGATTCGAGGCCCTCGCCAGCACGCTTGCCGCGGTCACGACGCCGCAGAACACGAGCGCCCGGAGCACCGTGGCGTACCAGGCCATGATCGCGACGGGAACCAGATAGAAGGTCGCGAAGGTCAGGTAGGGGTCGGTCAGGTAGTCCGCCACGGTGATCAGCACCGCCAGCACCACGGCGATCACGGTGGGCAACCAGATCGCGGCGTGGCGGCCCGGGTCGCCCGGCGTGGCGGGCGATGGGAAGGCTGTCTGATCGGCCATGGCTGCCTCGACGCAGTGGCTCGCGGGATGTGCCCGCATCGGCTCGGATGCCACGGGGACGGTCCGGTGTCGATCCACGCCCTCATGACCTCGACATCTGCCCCAGATGCGAGACGATGAGACTAGGCGAACGACCTGGGGTTTCGCTCCCGATTCAGGGTCGGTCGCCCTCGGGGCGGCGCGTGAGGTCCACCTGCACCTGCTCGGGCGCCCGATGGAACTCCACGGCGAAGGTTGCCGGGTCGGGAAGCTCGACGTGATGGCGGCGCCCGGGTGGGATCACCTGGGATCGGCCGGCTTCGACCGTGATCGGGTCGTCGGGTGCGTCCTCGAACACGAAGGTCACCGAACCGGTGTGCACGACCAGGCGTCCCCACACCCCTTCGGCAACCCGGTGGGCACGGAGCAGCCCGGCAGGGACCGAGTCGTTGTCGAAGACGTCGGTGGTACGGACGAGTTCCAGCCCCTCGGGCAGCTCGGGTGACGCCATCGCCGCCGGCCTCACGCGGCCCGGCTCGCGCCCCGGACCAGGCGGCCCGGGCGTTCGCCGGTGTCGGTGTCGTGCTCGCGGGTGACCGTGCCGGCCACCATGGTGGCGACGTACCCCGACGCCGCCTGCAGGATGCGACTCGACCCGGCGGGAAGGTCGTGGCGCAGCTCGGGGGCGTGGATCGTCAGCGCGTCGAAGTCGATCACGTTCACGTCGGCACGCCTGCCCGGTGCGATCACCCCTCGGTCGTCGAATCCGTACAGTGCGGCGTTCGAACCGGTGAGCTTGTGCACCAACAACTCGACGGGGAGCCGCTCGCCGGCGGTGCGGTCGCGGGCCCAGTGGGTGAGGTGGAACGTCGACGCGGAGCAGTCCGAGATCAGGTTCACGTGCGCGCCGGCATCGGAGAGTCCGGTCACCGTGTGCGGCGCGAGCAGCATCTCGCGGCACGCGTCGAGGTTGCCGCCGACGAAGTTCGAACCGAGCAGCGCATAGAAGGCGCGGCCTTCGTCTTCGAGCAGCAGGTCGTACATGTACTCGACCGGGTCGACGCCGGCGGCGGTGGCGCGGGCATACACCGAGTCGGCCAGGTCGGGTTCGTAGTTCACCGGTTCGGTCAGCGGGAACGTCAGCACCAGACCGGGGATGAACACCTTGGTGATCATCTCGGAGAAATCCGCCGGGTCGGCTCCACCGTCGTCCTCGGCGAGGATCGCACGGCGCACCTCGGGGCGACGCATCTCGGCGACCCGTTCGGCGAGCGGAAGGTGCTTGATCTTTCGGTAGGTGGGGCGGGCCATGAACAGGTGGTACGTGTCGAGGCTGGTCATGATCGTCACCGACCGGGGGATGATCTGCGGATGCAGCTCAGCCCCGCGGGTGTTCGCCGCGGCGGCCGCGTCGAGCATGAGCCGCCAGTGGTCGGGGTCTTCGAAGAGCTGCGCGGTGGTGAAGGTGACCGGACGGCCGCTGGAGCGCGACACCTCCTCGAGCATCGGGATCTCCTCGACGGGTTTGGCGCGCTCACCGCCGAGGGCGCGCAGCTCGCCGATCGTGCCCGACACGATCGCCTCGAACACGCCGTGCCCGGCCCGGCGCAACGCATCGCCGAGGGCGAGCAGTTCGTCTCGGGCCGCGAAGGTGCCGGGGACGGGTCGTCCGGAACGGGCCCGGTGGCCGATCGTCCGCGACGTGGAGAACCCGACCGCTCCCGCCGCCATGGCTTCGCCGACCAGCTTGGACATCGCCTCGAGGTCCTCGGCGGTGGCATCTTCGTTCGCGGCGCCGCGCTCGCCCATCGCATAGAAGCGCACCGCGCCGTGGGCGACCTGGGCGGCGACGTCGACCGCGTACTGGCGCGCTTCGAGCACGTCGAGGTACTCGGCGAAGGTCTCCCAGGTGCCCCATGGCATCCCGACGCTCAGGGCGGAGCCGGGGATGTCCTCGACGCCTTCCATCAGGTCGATCAACGCGTCGGTGTCGGTCGGTCGGACCGGGGCGAACCCGACACCGCAGTTGCCCATGACCACGGTGGTCACGCCGTTGGACGCGGACGGTTCGATGGCGTCGTCCCAGGTGACCTGGCCGTCGTAGTGGGTGTGCACGTCGACCCAGCCGGGCGTGACCAACATGCCGTCCGCGTCGATCGTACGGGTCGCCCGGCCGGTCACGTCACCGACTTCGACGATGACCCCGTTCGTCACGGCCACGTCGGCCGGTCGCGGCGGCGCACCCGTCCCGTCGACGACGGTCCCGCCTCTGATCACGGTGTCGAACATGGTGCACGTCCTCTCTGCTGCGAGCGGCTCGTCGGTTGTCCCCTCCCCACACGATGCCACACCCGCGCCGGCACCGCCGGTCGCCCCGGGGGTCGCCGGTGACAACGGTTCTTCTGTGCCTTTCAGCGCTCGGGCGCCATCTGGGGGCCGGAGGGTGTCGTGCCCGCGGGCACGAGGAACGCGGGCGGGACGAGTCGGTGCTACCGACCGGCGACCAGTCGTGCCCGCGGGCACGGCGCCTTCCCGTCCGTCGACATCAGTAGTTGACCGTGAGCGTCGAGCCACGGCCGTCGTCGCGCCGGGTCACCTCGATGCCGACGTGCAGTGCGTCCTTCATGGCCTCGACGTGGGTGATCGCGCCGACCATCCGCCCCGAGTGCTGCAATCCGGTCAGCGTCTCGACCGCGTCATCGAGCGCGCGGGCCGACAACGACCCGAACCCTTCGTCCACGAACAAGGCTTCGAAGGCCTGACCGCCGGCGGTGCCGCCGTGACTGATCACGTCGGCGAGCCCGAGCGCCAGGGCGAGCGATGCCTGGAACTGTTCGCCACCCGAAAGCGACCTGGTCGAACGGGGCCGTCCGGTGTCGGTGTCGTCGACCTCGAGGTCGAGCCCGAAGGACCGTCGCCCGTCGTGCTGGTCCTCGAGACGACGCAAGGCGTATCGCCCGTTCGTCATGGCCGCCAGGTGCACGTTCGCGGCGGCGGTGATCCGGTCGAGCTCGTGGGCGAGCACCCACCGTTTCAGGGGTACGGGCAGGCTCGGTCCGCCCTTCGAACACACCCGGTGGGCCCGGGCCGCGACCTCGGCACGGGCGCGCAACTCAGCGCTTGTCGCATCCAGACGGGCGCAGTGCTCGAGCGCGGTGGTGAGGCCACGCACCTCGACGTCGACGGTGGCCACGAGCGACTCGAGACGGTTCTTGTCGGTGTCGGCCGTTGCGAGTGCCGCTTCGGTGGCGTCGACATCAGGCCGCTCCTCGGGGACGCCTTCGTCGAGCAACACCGCCAGGGCACCGGTGGCCGTGTCGTGTGCGGTCTGGTGGGCCCGGGCAGCGGCATGCGCGGCCTGCTCCTGCTCGCGGGTCCACAGCACCGCCCGGGCGGCGGTGGCATCAGCGTGTTCGCTGTCACCGAGGTGCTTGGCGAGGTCGGCTCGACGGGTTTCGAGCAGCGTCGCGGCGTGTGCCACCGCGTCGATGAGACCGTCGTAGCCATCGAGCGCAGCATCGAGTTGCTCCAGGTGTCGGGCGCGGCGATCGAGGACCTCGGCGTCGATCCCGGCGGCTTCCTCGCCGGCCGTGCGTGCCGCTTCGATGGCCTGACCGAGCGTCGCGACCGCCTGGTCGCGGGACGCTTCGAGCTTTCCGGCCTCGTTGGTGAGTCGATCCAGGTCGCTGCTGAGGTTCGTGCGCTCTTTCTCCAGCGCACCGATGCTGGCCGCGGCGGCCGTCGCCCGGTCGAGCTCGGCCTTCGTGACCTCGACACGCTGCCGGAGCGCCGTGGCATCGGTGGCGACGTCGTCGCCGAGGCGCGCTCGCAGCTCGGTGATCCGGGTTTCGAGCGTCCGCAGCCTCTCGTCGGCCTCGGCGTGGCGTTTGGCGGCTTCGGCGACCTCGTCCCAATCGACCACCCGAAGCTCTCCCGCCGTGGCCGGAGCAGGGTGGTCGGTGCTGCCACAAACCGGGCACGCCTCGCCGTCTTCGAGGGTCTGTGCCAGGCGTGGTGCCTGGGTGTCGGTGAAGGCCTGGAGCAGGTCGCGGTGCTCTTTGGCCGCAGCGGCCCGTCGTTCGCTCAGCGGAACCGATTCGACCTCGAGCCCGTCGAGGACCGTTCGGTCCTCGACGAGTCGCGCCGCGGTGTCGATCGCGGCGCGCAGGGCGCCGGGGTCGACCGCCGCGGCCCGCAGGTCGGGGAGCTGTGCGTCGATCTCCGCGGTTCGGGTCGCGGCGGCCGTGCGGTCTGCCTCGGCCGTCTCGAGGCGGGCGACGAGGTCGTCCCGGGCCTTGGTCGCGGCGTCGAGCAACTCGTCGGCGACCCGGCGACCCTCCAGCTTCTGGTTCGCCGCCTCGTGCTCGGTACGCAGGTCGGAAACCCGACGGTGCAGGGCGACAGGGGTCAGATCGTCGGTCGGTGCTTCGAGCGCGGTCAGCGCTTCGACGATCATCTCGCGCCGCTGGTCGCGCGCGGCGACCGCCTCGCCGTGAAGCCGTTCGGCGGCAGCCAGGTCGTCGGCCGCGACGACGATCGGACGGGCTTGCTCCGACACACCCGCAGCGAGCTGATCGGATTCGATCTGTTCGCGCCTGCCCTCGAGCGCGACCAGCTCGGCCCGCAACGCACCGGCCCGGTCGAAACGGTGCGCGCCGGTGCTCGCGGCGTGGTGTGCGGTCTGGGCACGAGCGCGTCGTTGGGCCGCGGACTCGAGTTCGGCCCGGCAGCTGGAGAGCGTGGCGGTCAATCGGACCTTCGCCGCGGTGAGCGCCTGCCGGTCGAGGGGTTCGGCGTCGGAGCCCTCGTCGCACTCGACGTCGGGTGCGTCTTGGGCGCCCGGGCCCGCACCCCTCGCGGCTCCCACGGCGCCGATCGGTGCTCCCGGACCGGTCCGCTCAGGCACCGCCGCCAGTGCCCGGTCGGCTTCGGCCACGTGGCTGCGGGCCACATCGAGCTTCTCGGCGATGGCCGACTCGGCGCCGCCGAGGTCGTTTGCGGTTGCGTCACGGGTCGCCTTGAGCTCCTCGACGATCCGGTCGTAGATCTCGCCGCCGAAGAGGCGCTCGAGGATCTCCTCCCGTCCACCGGTACCGGCGACGAGGAACTGGTCGAACTCGCCCTGGGGCAGCAGGATCACGCGTTGGAACTGGGTGGCGTCGAGACCGATGATCTCCTGGCACGCACGGGCGACCTCGGACACCTTGTCGGCGATCAACTCGGTCTGCGCGCCGTCGCCGTCGACGCGGACGAGGGTCGCCGCCGCGGATTCCTTCACGTTGCGTTCGGGGTTCCTGGCTGCGGGCCGAAGCTGTTCGGGGTTGCGGCTGACCGTGTAGCGCGCCCCGGCGGACTCGAAGGTGAAGGTGACCTCGCAACGCGTGGCGTCGTCGACGTGATCCGAGCGGACCTCGTGGGGTTGCTTGCTCGGCATCGCCCCGTACAACGCCCAGCACATGGCGTCGAAGATCGTGGTCTTGCCGGTGCCGGTTTCTCCGCTGACCAGGAACAGCCCCCGTGGGGCGAGCGCGGCGAAGTCGACCTCGACGGTGTCGGGATACGCGCCGAACGCGGTGATCGTCAGGTGGATCGGTTTCATGGCGTCACCGCCTCGGTGGCCCGGGTCGTGGCTTCCACGAGCAGGGAGCCGAGTGGGCCCTCGGGCGCGGAGCCCTCGACGGCCTCCCAGAACTCGTGAACGGTCTCGATGGGAGAATGGCGCCTGCCGGGCCCCGCCACCCCGGCGGCGAGCTGCTCGGGTGGCAACCCGTCGGGGCGGAGCTGGATCTCCGCGACCATCGGGTAGACCGCGGCCAGTCGGGACTTGGCGTCGAGCACGGTTTCCCGGTCGGTGATGATCGCCCGGACGAACGCGTCGTGCGCGTCGGGATGCGACGTCGGGTCGAGCAGGTCGGCGATGGTGCCGGTGAGCGTGCGGACCGGCCTGCCCGCGGGCACGGGTACCGTGGCCGCGGCGAGCGATCCGGTGGGACCCACCTCGAGGATCCGTACCGACTTGGCGTGCTCTTCTGAGAACGAATAGGCGAGTGGGGTGCCCGAATAGGCGAGCCGGTCGTCGCCACCGATGCGCTGGGGCCGGTGCAGGTGACCGAGTGCGACGGCCGAGAACCCGTCGAACACGCCGGCGTCGACCGCGCCGGTCCCTCCCACCACCAGTGCCCGCTCGGATTCGCTCTCGGTGCCGCCGGTGACGAAGGCATGGGCGACCGCGATCGACCGTGGGCTCCGACAGGCCGCGCGGGCGGCGTCGGCGGCGGATTCGAGCACCGACTGGTGGGTGCGGGCCTGCCGCCGGGCAACCAGGTCACGGTCGGCGTCACCAGCGCTGCCCGCGGGCACGGGCTCGAGGTCGTCGTCTTCGCTGCCCGCGGGCATGCCGGCTTCGGGACCATCGCTGCCCGCGGGCACGGCAACGTCGGGAGCGTCCGCGCTGCCCGCGGGCACGCCGAAATCGTCCGGCGCGGCACGGGGGTGCAGATAGGGCAGCAGCACGATGTCGAGCGGCCCGTCGGCGAAGGCATGGGTGATGACCGAGCCCACCCGGTCGTAGCCGCCTCGCAGGTAGAACCGGCTCAGGTCGAGCAGTTCCGAGTACGGGGCCACGCGGTCGGCGCCATCGTGATTGCCGGTGATGGCCGCCACGACCGTGCCCATGGCCAGCAGGCGCCCGACCGTGTCACGGAACAACCCGATCGCCTCGGTCGGCGCGATCGCCCGGTCGTACAGGTCACCGGCGATCACCACCAGATCGGCGGCCTCGTCGCGGACGAGGTCCACGAACCAGTCACAGAACGCCTCTTGATCGCCGCGCAGCGACATCGGTCCGAAGCTGCGGCCGAGGTGCCAGTCGCTGGTGTGGATGATCTTCATGCGGTGGCGTCTCTCGTCGGTGAATGCTGGTCGGTGAATCGGTGGCGACGCCCGACCGGAGCCGGAACGATCGACCAGTGAACGGATGGTACCGACGGGGTGGGACAGCGATGATCGAGCGGGCCGGCGACGGCATCGATCCGTGACCCGAGCGGGTCCGAACCGACGAACCTCTGGTGCCCACCGGCGTTCATCGAGGCCCGTCGGACGTCTCCGGCGCGGCCGGCCCGGCGCGTTCGGCGTGTCGTTCCGAGGCGGCCTCGACATCGCCCGGGTAGCTGCGACGGGCCCGCCACAACACCACGCCGCTCATCGCGAGCGGCAGGAGCATGATCAGGAACGTCACCTGCAACCCCTGCTCAGACGGGCCGGCGAACCAACCCGCGAAAGCGCCGAAGGTGACCGGGGCGACGGCTTCACCGCCGGTGCGCAGGACGGTGCGGACCGACTCGGCGCGTCCCCACAGCCACGAGGGCATGATGTCGAGCCGGGCCGCGTCGATCGCGGGGTTCGCCGCGCCCAGCGCCACCCCGGCCACCGTGAACAACACGACCGCGGGCACGAGCGAGGAGAGGAGGAAGCCGGGCACGAGGATCGTCGCGGCGATGACCGGACAAGCCGCCCCGACCATCACCCGCGCGGCGCGACGGCCGCGTCGTTGCAGCCGATCGGCGAGGCGGCCGCCCACCAGCACCCCGACCACCGCGCCGCCACCGAGCACCGGGATGAGCGCCGAGGCGCTCGCCTGGCCGAGCCCGAAACGGCCGCGCGCGTACACCAGCGCGAAGGTCCGCAGCCCCGCGAAGAAGAAGTAGCCCGTCGCCGACGCGATGATCAACAGGACGTTGGTGCGCACGCCGAGCACGCGGCGAACCGCCTGCCAGGGTGTGAGCGGGGGATGGTCGGATTCGCCCTGCTCGTCGACGGTTCGCCGCCGCGGTTCCGGTGTGCGCCAGAGGACCGTGGCGAGCACCAGCGCCGGGATCGCCAGGACGGCGAACGACCACCGCCACGAGGTGAGCGCGGTCACCTCGCCCGCGACCAGCACCCCGGAGCCGGTGCCCACCAGTTCTCCCGTGAGGATGTAGCCGTAGATCCGGCCGCGTTCGGTGTCGGGGAAGACGTCGCCGGTGAGCGATGCGACCCCGGGACCGGCGGCCGCGACGACGATCCCGAGCGCGATGCGAGTCAACAACAGGTACGTGTACGACGTCGCGGTCGCCGAGGCGACCATGGCGACCGCCCACAACACGATGGAACCGGCGAGCAGCCGTAGCCGTCGAACCCGGTCGACGAGCGCGCCGGCGGGAAAGGTGAGCGCCAGTCCGACGAGCGAGACGACCGTGACGACGAGGCCGAGCCCCGCGTTGTCGATGTGCAGGTCGCGTTTCACGTCGACCGCGACCGCGCTGATCGCGCCCTTGTCGGCACTGTCGAGCGCGAGCACGGCCGCCAACAGCACGATCATGCGGGCACGGCGTGCACCCCCGGCCGAGCGCTTGAAACGGTTCCACAGCGGGGCGAACACGCCTGTGGTTCTGTGCTGCCCAGAACCGGCGTCCGGGGAGCTGCCCACATGCCACTTCTTCCCCGGAGCCGGACGGCGCACACAACGCGCGGGCTGACAGACGTGCCGATGCTTTCGGCGGTGGATGCGGATGGGCCCGATCGGCCAGGGCAGGTCGGCGCCCGCCAGGTGGCACCGCCGCATCCCGCCGACATACTTGGACAGATGACGCAAGCGCCCGTCACCGCCCGCGACGTCGTCCTCGTCGGCTCGCTCATCGCTTCGAGCGCGTTGACCGTGGTGCTGGGCGTGGTCGACCCCATCGGGGTCCCCGTCCTCACCTCACGGTTCCTGGTCTGGAACCTGTTTCTGGCCTGGATCCCGCTCGTCGCCGCGGTCGCCGTGTCGCGGGGCAGTCGACCGGTCGCGGTGATCGCCGGTGTGGTGTGGCTCGTCTTCCTGCCGAACGCGCTCTACCTCGTGACCGACCTGGTGCATCTCGTCGACGGCTCGACGTTGTGGCGTCACATCCTCCAGTTCGGCTTCGCGGCCTGGACGGGCACCCTGCTCGCGGTCGTGTCGTTGCGCGCCGTGCACCATCGTGCCGAGCGCGAGGCAGGCAAGGTGGCCGGTTGGCTCGTGGTGGTCGCGGCGGTCGTCGCCGCAGGCATCGGGGTGGCGATCGGCCGATTCCAACGTTGGAACTCCTGGGACCTGCTCACGCGTCCCGACTCGATCGCGCACGGCACGCTCGTGTGGGCGCGGAGCCCCCTGGCCGATGGACGGATCACCGGGGTCGCGCTGGCGGTGACGGCGTTCTTCGGCATCGCGTATCTGACCGTATGGGCGCTGACGCCGGGCAATGGACCGGGCGGCCGACCACCGGCCCCGCGCGTCTGACGGACCGGTGAGGGGGAGTGCTCCCCATTGCACAGACCGATCGTCTCTCGCATGATCGAGCGATGGTCGATGACCGATGACCGATGACCGACCGAGGCACCGCGCATCGATGTCACACCCGACTGGGAGGATTGGGTCATGAGCAACGAGGGAGCACATCCGACATCGAGGATCCTGGTGCTGCGAGACACCGAGGACGACGACGGCACCATGTGGCGCGCGGTCGTGCACTACGCCGACGGCTGTCTGGCGATCCAGGGTTTCGACACCGGTCCGGGAGTCCAGCGCGTCCACGACGCCGACGGGCACGAGTTCGCCCGTGACCTGTCGGCGGCCGAGACCGGTCGTCTCCGCGAGTTGCTCGGTGTGGTCGACGGTGGCGACCTGCTGAGCGCGATCGAGCAGCGCTTCACGACCACGGCCGAACTCGAGGAGTACCTCGACGACGCCGGGATCGCGGGCACGTTCGCAGAGTGGACGCATCGGGACGCACCCGGATGATCCCCGCCCCATGGCATGGCGCGGGGCAGACTCGGGGCGTGAGCGACCCCAGCCTCGTCTCCCTGCATCACCACGATGTCGCCTACCGCATGGCCGGCGACGGCGGCGACACGATCCTGTTCGTCCACGGCATGGCCGGTAGTTCCGACACCTGGCGCCACGTCATGCCGGCGATGGCCCGTGACCATGTCGTGATCGCTCCCGACCTGCCCGGCCACGGTCGTTCCGCGAAGGCGCCCGGCGACTACTCGCTCGGAGCCGCGGCCAACTCACTGCGGGACCTGCTCATCGGCCTCGACGTGGGGCCGGTCACGGTGGTGGGGCAGTCGCTCGGTGGCGGGGTGGCGATGCAGTTCGCGTACCAGCACCCTGAGCTGTGCGAGCGCCTGGTGCTCGTGTCATCGGGTGGGCTCGGGCGCGAGGTCAATCTGGTGCTGCGGCTGTTGTCGGCACCCGGATCGGAGGCCGTGTTGAGCGTCGCCGCGCCATGGTTCGTGCGTGATGCGGGCAATGCGGTGCGCCATTGGCTGGGCGATCGGGGAGTACGGGCCGATCGGATCGACGAGATGTGGCGCGCGTACGACTCGCTCGGCGACGGCGAGACCCGGAAGGCCTTTCTGCGGACCCTTCGCTCGGTGATCGATCTCGGCGGCCAGGCGGTGAACGCCGAGGACCGGCTGTATCTGACCAGCGAGATGCCCACGATGGTGATCTGGGGAGACGACGACAGGATCATCCCGGTCGCCCACGCCGAGCACGCCCGCGCTGCGATGCCGCACGCCCGGGTCGAGATCCTCGAGGGGGTTGGTCACTTCCCCCAGGTCGAGGTCCCGACCAAGGTCGTCGAGCTGCTCACCGAATTCGTCGCGACCACCGAACCAGCGGCACTCGACGCCTCGATGTACCGGGACCGTCTGCTGCGATCCGCCTGAGGTCGGGCGCGGCCGCGCCTGACCGCTCGGCGTCCCACGGGCCGGATCCGACCGAGTAGCCGGCCGCCGACCCGTACAGTGGTTGGGATGCCCCGTGACCGCTCCACGAAGGTGCATCCGGTCGTCGACCGACTGGCCGCTTACGCGTGGCGACTCATCGTCATCGCGGCCGTGGCGGCGGGGGTCGTGTGGATTCTCGGCAAGCTCTGGGTGGTCGTCCTGCCGCTGGTACTCGCCACGTTCCTGACCCGGGTGTTGATCGGGCCGATGAACTGGCTGCGCGGGCACTCCTGGCCGCCGGCGCTCGCGGCGGTCTCGGTGGTGTTGGGGTTTCTGATCCTGCTCGGCGCCGCATCCGGACTGGTGGGGATCGCCGTCGGCCAGCAGACCGACCGGATCGGTCCCACGGTCAGCCAGTCGCTCGACGACATCGAGAACTGGCTGGTCGACGACGGACCGGGTGATCTCACCCACGCCGACATCCAGAAGGCGCGCCACGACGCGAGCGACTGGATCAAGGACTGGTTCCGCTCGTCGGGGAGCGCGCTCGCCTCGGGTGTCGTGGTGGCCTTCGAGGTGCTGGTGGGCATCGTGCTGGGGCTGATCATCACGTTCTTCGCGCTCAAGGACGGCGAGCGGTTCGCTGGTTGGATCGTGTCGTCGCTCCCCGTGCACCGTCGCGAGGAGACCCGACGACTCGCCCGGACGGCGTGGGCCACCCTGGGCGGCTACCTGCGCGGCGCGGCGCTGCTCGGTCTGGTCGAAGGGGTGATCATCGGTGGCACCGTCGCGCTCGTCGGCGCGCAACTGGCCGTGCCCGTCGGGGTGATCACGTTCCTGATGGCGTTCGTTCCCTTCGCCGGTGCGATCTTCGCCGGCGCGATCGCGGTGCTGGTCACGCTCAGCACGTCCGGAACGGCGGGAGCGGTGATCGTGCTGGTGGTCGCCGTCATCGTCCAGCAGTTCGACAACGACTTGCTGGCCCCCGTCATCTACGGCAAGCAGCTCGACCTGCACCCGGTGGTGATCCTGCTGGCGATCACCGGGGGCGGGGCCGCCTTCGGCCTGGCCGGGGCGTTCCTGGCGGTGCCGATCACCGCGGTCGTGATCAACATGGTGGGCGAGTACCGGCGGATGCACGGTCTCGGAGTGCCGTCGGCAGATGCCGGTCGGGCCGCCGACCTGTCGACCGCGGCGGACACCGAGCCCGGCTGACGCGTCGGTCCGCGTACACGTTCGCGGGGCGAACGTGAGAACCGGGTGAGCGTCAACCCGGGACCAGGACGGAGGCGAACTCGGCGACGATCTCCGCGGCAGTGGCGGGGCCGGTGACCGCGTCGACCGAACGGCCCGCGTACAGCGCCGCCGCGGCCACGTCGCCGGCGAAGTCCCGGCCCGGCGGCAGCGGGAGGCGTTGCGCCGGCGGCAGATCGGACGCGGCGACACTCGAACGCAACGCCCGGTGGGGCGCGTCGGGCCAGCCGAGCGAGAAGGTCTCGGTCACCACCGTGTCGTCGGCGTCCGCGTCGACGAGCGCGGCGGCGTAACCGGGGTGCACGTCGGCCTCGGGAGTCACCAGAAACCGCGTGCCGATGCGCACCGCGTCGGCGCCGGCTTCGAGCAGGGCGGCGGCCCGCCGTGGGGTGCCGATCCCACCGGCGGCCACGAGTGGTCGGTCGGTCGCGGCGCGCACCTCGGCGAGCAGCTCATCGAGGGGGCGGTTCCCGTGGATGTGTCCGCCGGCTTCGACGCCCTGGACGACGACGAAGTCGCAGTCGGCATCGAGCGCGGCCCGCGCCTCGTCGACCGAGCCCACCTGCCAGGCCGCCAGCGCCCCGCCGGCGTGGACGACCGCCACGAGGTCGGTGTCGGGTGCGCCATAGAAGCACTCGACGACCGCCGCCCGGGTGGCCGCGACCTCGAAGGCCTCCCGATCGAGGAACGGCATCAGGAACCCGACCCCGACCCGGCCGTCGGGGCCGCCGATCGTCCGGGCCTCGTCGACTCGCCTGGCGAGTTCGTCGGCGGTGACCGTCGCCGCGGCGAGCATGCCGAGCCCACCTGCGGCCGCCACGGCACCGGCGAGCGGCGCGGTCGACACCCCGCCCATCGCCGCGAGCTGCAGCGGCACCCGGCAGCCGACCAGGCGGGTGAAGCGATTGGACGAGGTTGCGCGGCCGTCGGCGTGCGAATCGGTGACAGGGGCCACCGGAGGAGCCTCGCCGTGGCGACGCGTTCCTGTCAATCGTTGCCCGGGCGGGTCGTTGCCCGGGTGGGTCGTTGCCCGGGTGGGTCGGTCGAGTCGGCGCCCGACGCGGCCGTCGAACGTTGCGATAGTCACACTCGATCGCGGACATCGGCACAAGCGATCGTAGTAGACTATGAAAACCAGCACAAATGATCTAGCATGCCTATCGTAAGTTCCCGACCTGAGAGGTTGTCCCGATGTCACTGATCAACACCACCATCAAGCCCTTTGCCGCCACCGGCTTCCGCAACGGCGAGTTCGTCGACGTCACCGACGCCGACGTGAAGGGCAAGTGGGCGATCTTCTTCTTCTACCCGGCCGACTTCACCTTCGTGTGTCCGACCGAGCTGGGTGACCTCGCCGACTACTACGAGGAGCTCCAGTCGCTCGGCGTCGAGGTGTACTCGGTGTCGACCGACACGCACTTCACCCACAAGGCGTGGCACGAGACCTCCGACACGATCGGCAAGATCACCTACACGATGCTCGGTGACCAGAACTTCACGCTGTCGAACAACTTCGAGATCCTGCGCGAAGACGAGGGGCTCGCCAACCGGGGGACCTTCCTCGTCGACCCCGACGGCGTCATCCAGTTCCTCGAGGTGACCGCCGAGGGCATCGGCCGCAACGCCGCCGAGTTGGTCCGCAAGGTCAAGGCCGCGCAGTACGTGCGCTCCCACCCGGGCGAGGTCTGCCCCGCCAAGTGGGAAGAGGGCGAAGAGACCCTCGCCCCGTCGCTCGACCTCGTCGGCAAGATCTGACGCACGCCAGCGCCCGACGGGCGAGGGTGGTGAGCCGCGGCGGCGTCGCCGACCCGCCGGCCACCTCGTCGTCCTGATCACCAGACCTTCCGGGTGGGTCGGTTCTCCCTCCCCGACCCACCCGGATCCACCTTCCACCGATTCGATCGTCCACCGATCTCAATTTCCGCCCATTCGATTTTCTGCCCAGTCGATTTTCCACCGATTCGATTTCCACCGAACCGGCCGCACCCAGGAGGACCGCCGTGCTCGACGACGCTCTCGCCAACCAACTGCAACAGCACCTCGCGAAGATCACCCAGCCCGTCGAGCTGGTGGCGTCACTCGACGACTCCGCCAAGGCGACCGAGCTGGAAGGCCTGCTCACCCAGATCGCCTCGTTGTCGGACGACGTGAGCTACGTCCGGGCCGACGACCACGACCGGCGTCCCTCCTTCGCCATCCGCCGGGTCGGCACCGACATCGAGGTGCGCTTCGCCGGGGTGCCGCTCGGCCACGAGTTCACCTCGCTGGTACTCGCGCTGCTCCAGGTGGGCGGTCACCCCTCCACCGAAGCCCCTGAGCTGATCGAGGCCGTGCAGGCCATCGACACCGACATGCACTTCGAGACGTTCTTCTCGCTGAGCTGCCAGAACTGCCCCGACGTGGTCCAGGCGCTCAACCTGATGAGCGTGCTGAACCCGCGCATCACCCACACCGCGATCGACGGGGCCGTGTTCCCCGACGAGGCCGAGTCCCGCGGCGTGATGGCCGTGCCCACGGTGTTCGTCGACGGTGAGGAGTTCGGCTCGGGTCGCATGACCCTCGCCGAGATCGTCGGCAAGCTCGACACCGGCGCCGAAGCCCGGGTCGCCGCGGCGATCGACGCGAAGGATCCCTTCGACGTGCTCGTCGTGGGCGGCGGACCCGGTGGCGTCGCCGCCGCCATCTACGCGGCCCGCAAGGGCATCCGCACCGGGCTGGTCGCCGAACGCTTCGGCGGACAGGTGCTCGACACCATGTCGATCGAGAACTTCATCTCGGTGCAGGCCACGACC
>CAZQSU010000021.1:0-34421 GCA_964595905.1 uncultured Iamiaceae bacterium | reverse complement strand
GGAAGAGGAGCGGAGCACCGCCCGGGAGTACCGTGGCGGGTCGTGGCCGTCCCGATCGACGCACCGCTGTTGCGCGCCAGCCGAGGCGAACCGGCGGCGCACGTCCCGGTCTGGTTCATGCGCCAGGCCGGTCGCTCACTGCCCGAATACCGCGCCCTGCGTGGCTCGGGCACGATCCTCGACGCGATCGGCGACCCGGACCTCGCCACCGAGATCACCCTGCAGCCGGTGCGACGTCACGGGGTGGACGCCGCCATCTTGTTCTCCGACATCGTCGTGCCCGTCCATGCGGTCGGATTCGGCGTCGACGTCGTACAGGGCACCGGACCGGTGGTCGCCGAGCCCTTCCGCAGCGCGGCCGACCTCGACCGCCTCCGCCCGCTGGAACCCGAGGTCGACACGCCCTACGTGCTCGACACGATCCGGCACGTCGTCGCCGAGCTCGGCGACACGCCGCTCATCGGATTCGCCGGTGCGCCCTTCACCGTGGCGAGCTACCTGATCGAGGGTGGACCGTCGCGCAACCATGCCCGGACCAAGTCGTTGATGCTCGCCGACCCCGACCTCTGGGCCCGCCTGATGGACCGGCTCGCCGACCTCGCGCTCGCCTCGCTCAGGTCCCAGATCGACGCCGGAGTCGCCGCCGTCCAGCTGTTCGATTCGTGGGTGGGCACGCTCGCGCCCGATGATTACGCGCGCTTCGTGCTGCCGGCGACACGCAAGATCTTCGACGGGATCGCCGACACCGGCGTACCACGGATCCACTTCGGCGTGGGTACGGGTGAACTGCTGGCGCTGCTGCACACTGCCGGCGCCGACGTGGTGGGCGTCGACTGGCGCACCCCGCTCGACGAGGCGCGCCGTCGCATCGGCGACGCCGCCGCCCTGCAGGGCAACCTCGACCCGGCCGTGTGCCTGGCTCCCTTCGACGTGGTCGCCGAGCGGACCCGCGCCGTGCTGCGCGCCAACGGCGGTCACCCCGGGCACATCTTCACCCTCGGCCACGGCGTCACGCCCGACATCGACCCGGGCGTGTTGACCGAGATCGTCGCTCTGGTCCACGAGGAAGGCCGCACGGACGCCACGGTGAGCGCGGCGGTGGCCGCGTCGGACCGAAGTGCCGAGGGCGTCGCGGAAGCGTGACGATGGCGACGCCAGGTGGCCCGTCGACCGGCGTGGTGGTGATGGCCTACGGCACCCCGGCCACCCCGGACGACATCGAGGCGTACTACACCCACATCCGGCGCGGGCGGCCCCCCACCGACGCGCAGCTCGCCGACCTGAAGCGACGCTACGGCGCACTCGGCGGGGTGTCGAAGCTGCGTGAACGGACCGAAGCGCAACGCGCACGCCTCGCGGCGTCGCTCGAGCGGCGGTCGCCGGGTCGGTTCCGGGTGCAGGTCGGGCAACGCCACGCGGCACCGTTCATCGCCGACGCGGTCGCCGAGTTGGCACGCCCGGGGCCCTGGTCGCCCGGCTGTGACCGCATCGTGGGTCTCGTGCTGGCACCGCACTACTCGCGCTACAGCGTCCAGCACTACGCCGACACGCTGGCCGACGCCGCCGGCGCGTTCGGGATCGACACGGTGACGATCCCCCACTGGTACGAGATGCCCGACCACCGGTCGTTCCTGGCCCGGGCCGTCGTCGAGGCACAGGCCACGCTCGACGTCGACCGGCGGGCGACCCGCGTGCTGTTCACCGCCCATTCGCTTCCCGAGCGGTTGCTGGTCGACGATCCGTACCCCGACCAACTCGCCGCCGGCGCCGCGGCCGTCGCCGCCGAAGCCGGGCTCGACGACCGGGGCGGCTGGTCGATCGCCTGGCAGAGCGCCGGCGCGACCGACGACGACTGGCGCGGCCCCGACGTGCTCGAGGTCATCGCGGAGCTGGGTGCCGACCCGGCGGTCGACGCGGTCGTCGTGTGCCCCCACGGCTTCACCTCGGATCATCTCGAGGTCGCCTACGACCTCGACATCGAGGCTCGACGTGCCGCCGAAGCGGTCGGGCTGGCCTTCGCGCGCACGCGGGTCGTCGACGACGACGGCACGGTCTTCGACGCACTCGCCGAGTGGGTGCAGCTCGCCGCGGAGACCGCATGAGTGACCGCCGTGACTCCGCCGCCATGAACGGCGACGGTTCGGGAGTCGGACCCGTCGACGGGGCGCGAGCTCCCCACGTGGCCGTCGTCGGCGGCGGGATCGCCGGGTTGAGTGCCGCCTGGACACTCGTCGGGCACGGCGCCCGGGTGACCCTGCTCGAAGCCGACCATCTGGGCGGCAAACTTCGCACCGTCGACTTCGCGGGCCGCCCCGTCGAGGAGGGACCCGATGCCTTCCTGACCCGCGTGCCCGACGCGACCCGCCTGGCGCGGGAGGTCGGCATCGGTGATCAACTCGTCGCCCCGGCCACGGGGCGGGCGTTCGTGCTGGTCGACGGCAACCTCGTCGCGTTGCCCACTGCGCAGGTCCTCGGCGTGCCGGCCGACCCCGACGCCGCCGATCTCGCCACGATCCTCGATCCGGCCTCGATCGCCCGACTGCGGGCGGACTGCGACGATCCGGGTCCGCCTCCGGCGCCCGACGACGATCCGACCATCGGCGCGTTCATCCGGTCCCGTCTCGGTGACGCCGTCGTCGAACGGCTGGTCGGCCCGCTCGTCGGTGGGATCAACGCCGGTGACGTCGACGCACTGAGCCTGGCGGCGGTCACGCCGCAACTCGACCGTCTCGCACGATCGGTCGACGAGCCCAGCCTGGTGCGGGCCGCCGCGCGGATGCGGGCCGCGGCCACGACGTCGGGCCCGGTGTTCTCCGCGCCCGCAGGCGGCATGGCCGCGCTGGTCGATGCGACGGTCGCCGCGGTGGTCCGCGCCGGCGGTGAGATCCGTGACGACGTGGCGGTGCGCAGCATCGAACGCCTCGAGCGGTCCTGGCGGGTGATCGCGGACCAACCCCGCAGAACCGGTGTGGCGACCGAGGTGATCTTCGAGGCCGACGGGATCGTGCTCGCCACGCCGGCGTCGGTCACCGGATCGCTCGTCCAGGATCATGCGCCGACCGCGGGGATGCACCTGGGTTCGATCCCCCACGCGTCGGTGGCGATCGCGACGTTCGCCTTCGATCCGGCCGCCGTGCGACGGGCCGCGGACGGCTCGGGCTTTCTGGTGCCCCGATCGGAGGGCACGCTGACCACGGCGGCGTCGTGGCTGTCGACCAAGTGGGAGCGTCTCGCGCCCGGGCACGGCGACGGGACGTTCCTGATCAGGGTCTCCGCCGGGCGCGCCGACGACCGGCGGATCGCCGAACTCGACGATGCCACGCTGCTCGACCGGCTCGCCGGAGAGCTCGTGACGATCATCGGTGGCACCGATGGCCCGGTGGCGCGACGCCTACGCCGATGGCCGTCGGCGCTCCCCCAGTACACCCCGGGACACCTCGACCGGATCGCCGCGATCGAAGCCGACCTCGCCGCGGTGACCCCACCGGTGGCGGTCGCGGGTTGTGCGCTGCGGGGGGTGGGCATCCCCGCCTCGATCGCGAGCGGCCGGGTCGCCGCCGATCGGGTCTTCTCGTCGCTGTCGCCGGGCCCCGGCCGCGGGGAGTCGGGTTCGAGGTGAGCGTCGATCCCACCAGCACCGGAGCCCCCGGTGTCACCGCCGACCACCTCGACGGGACCGGACCCGCGCGGACGGGGCCCGGTCGGCCACGCCCGCTCCGACGCGTCGTCCGAGCACTGCCCGCTCCCCGGACGGCGTGTCTGTGCATCGTCGCGGGGGTGCTGCTCGCCGGGTCGCTGCCTCCCTGGGGGTTCTGGCCGCTCGCGTTCGGCGGGATCGCGGTGCTCGACGTGGTGTTGGCCGACCGCCCCCGCCGTTCACGGGCGGGTCGGATGGGCCTGGTGGCACTCACCCTGTTCGCGATCACCCTGTTCTGGATCAAGGACCTGACCGCACCGGGGTACGTGATCGCGATCGTGGCCTTCGCGGCGATGTTCGCGGTCGTCGGGATGCTCGTCCCGCCGGGACGCGGCCGCCATCTCGCGTTGCCGGGCGCCTGGGTGCTCGCCGAGGCCTGGAAGGGGCACTGGCCCTTCGGCGGTGTGCCGATCTCGGACCTCGCGATCGGCCAGGTCGCCGGGCCGCTCGCACCGGTTGCCCGGCTCGGTGGGGTCGAGCTGCTCAGCGGCGTGACCGTCGTCGTCGGGGTCGTGCTCGCCGCGCTCGTGCTCGGCCCGAACCGCACCCGCATCGTCGCCGGCGCCGCGGCCGTGGCGGTGGTCGCCCTCGTCGGGGTGGCGTCGGGGTCGACGCACGGCCAGGACATCGGCCCGCCGGTGAAGATCGCCGCCGTCCAGGGCGGCGGGCCACAGGGAACCCGGGCCATCTTCACCGACATGGACAAGGTGTTCGACCGGCATCTGCAGGCATCGGAGGCCATCGACCGATCCGTCGACGTGATCGTCTGGCCCGAAGACGTCGTCGACCTCGACGAGGGTGACATCGCCGACGCCGACAGCGCCCACGGTCAGGATCTCGCCGCACTCGCGCGTGCCAAGGACGCGACCGTCATCGCCGGCGTCGTCCAGGATGTCGGCGACGACGCTTTCTCGAACTTCTCGGTGGTGGTCCGCCCGGACGGCACGTTCGGCGACCGTTACGAGAAGGTCCACCGGGTGCCCTTCGGCGAGTACGTGCCGCTGCGGTGGCTCGTCGAACCGTTCGCCGGCCCGTCGCTCACGACCCGCGACGCCGTGCCCGGCAAGGGGCCGGCGGTCCTGCACACCGGGCACGGCACCTTCGGCGTGGTCATCTCCTGGGAGGTCTTCTTCGGTGACCGGGCCCGCGCGGCGATCCGCGACGGCGGCCAGATCCTGCTCAACCCGACGAACGGCTCGACCTATTCGGGCACCCTGGTGCAGACCCAGCAGGTCGCGGCGAGCCGGCTGCGGGCGCTCGAGACGGGCCGCTGGGTGGTGCAGGTCGCCCCCACGGGCTTCAGCGCGATCATCGACCCGGAAGGGGTCGTCCACCAGCGTTCGGGAATCTCCGAGGCCGACGTGCTCGAGGCGAGCGTGCCGCGCCGCACCGGCTTCACGATCGCCACCCGGGTCGGGAACCTCCCCTATCTCGTGCTCGCCGTCGCTGCCGTCGTCGCCGGATGGTGGTGGTCACGCCGCGGGCTCGATCGTCGGTCGGGCCGGCCACAGACGGCCGGTGGACACGCCTCGGCGCCCACCGGCGACCAGCCCGCGCCCACCTCCACTTGACCGCACGGTCAGCCATTGGGAAAGCTTGAGCCTTCATGTCTGCCCGCGCCGGGATCCCCGCCCCCGTGATCGCCGCCTGATGACGACCGACGACCGCCCGCTGCGCGTCGCGCTGTTGGCCTATCGGGGCAAACCCCACGTGGGCGGCCAGGGAATCTACATTCGGCACCTGTCGAAGGCACTGGCCGATGCCGGCCACCATGTCGAGGTGCTCGGCGGCCCGCCGTATCCGGTGCTGGACGACCGCGTGCGCCTCGTCGAGCTCCCGAGCCTCGAGATCTACAACGACCATTTCCCCATGCGCATGCCCGGCATGTGGGAACTGAAGAACTGGACCGACTGGGTCGAGGTGGCGAGCTTCTCCAACGGGACGTTTCCCGAACCGCTGGCGTTCTCGCTGCGCGCGTGGGACCACCTGCGTCATCGCAAGGGCGAGTTCGACGTCGTCCACGACAACCAGACGCTCGGCTACGGGCTGCTCGGCATCCGCCGCGACTTCCCCCTCATCGCGACGATCCACCATCCTATCACCGTGGACCGGCGCCTCGAGATCGGCCAGGTGGACGGGTTCTACCGACGACTCTCGGTGCGACGCTGGTACGCCTTCACCCGGATGCAGACCCAGGTCGCCAAGCGCCTGCCACGGGTGATGACGGTGTCGGAGAATTCGTTCGCCGACATCGTGCGCGACCACAAGGTCGACCCGGCCCGGATGCACGTGGTCCCCGTCGGCGTCGACCCGACCCTGTTCCGTCCGATGCCCGATGTCGCCAGGCGACCGGGCCATCTGGTGACCACCGCTTCGGCCGACTCGGCGATGAAGGGGCTGACCTACCTGCTCGACGCCGTCGCCAAGCTCCGGACCGAGCGCGACGACGTGCACCTCACCGTGATCGGACGCCAGAAGGAGGGTGGCACCACCGCTCGCAAGATCGCCGATCTCGGGCTCGAATCGCACATCTCGTGGGTGTCCGGCGTCCCCGACGAGCGCATCGTCGAGCTGTACGCCGAAGCGCAGGTGGCGGTCGTGCCGTCACTCTACGAAGGCTTCTCGCTGCCCGCGATCGAGGCGATGGCGTGCGGCATCCCGGTCGTGGCGACCACCGGCGGGGCGCTGCCCGAAGTCGTCGGCAACGACCGCGAGACCGCGTTGTGTGTGCCACCCGGCGATGCCGAGGCCCTCACCGTGGCGCTGCGTGACGCCCTCGCCGACGAAGATCTGCGCAATCGCATCGGCGCGGCCGGACGCGAACGGGTCGCGGAGCACTGGAGCTGGCAGCGCACCGCGGCGCGCACCATCGAGCAGTACCGTGCGCTGCTCGCCGAACATCCGCCGGTGAGGAGCGCAACGTGCTGACCGTCGACTACGACCGCCTCGGCCTACGAGCCGGGGACCGGCTCCTCGATCTGGGCTGCGGCGCGGGCCGCCACGCCTTCGAGGCGTACCGGCGCGGGGCACGGGTCGTCGCCCTCGACTACGCCTTCGGCGAACTGCCCGAGGTGGTCGGTCTGCTCGGCGCCATGCGGGCCGGGGGCGAGGGCTCGGAGACCTCGAGCGGCGCGGCCGTGAACGGCGACGCCTGCAACCTCGGCATCGCCGACGACACCTTCGACCGGATCATCGCGTCGGAGGTGTTCGAGCACGTTCCCGACGACGCCGCGGCGTTCGCAGAACTCACCCGGGTGCTCCGTCCGGGCGGGGTCATGGCGGTCACGGTGCCGTCGTGGTTCCCCGAGAAGATCTGTTGGGCGCTCTCCGACGAGTACCACGCGCCGTTCGTCGAGGGTGGTCACGTGCGGGTGTACGACGAGGCGACGCTGCGCCGCCGCATGCGCGACGCCGGGCTCGAACCGCTCGGCTCGCACCGCGCGCATGCCCTGCATTCGCCGTACTGGTGGTTGCGGTGTGCCGTCGGTCCGACCAACGACGACCACCCGCTCGTCAGGGCGTACCACCAGGTGTTGGTGTGGGATCTCTCGGGCACACCGGTGATCTCCAACGTGACCCGCACGACCGAGCAGCTCCTGAACCCCGTCCTGGGCAAGAGCCTGGTCGTGTACGCTCGAAAGCCGCCCCGCCGAGCCGCCGTGGGACGCGACCGCGGTGGCGACGAATCCGGCGCGCCCGACGAGCACGAAGCGAGGATCGGTGCCTGACTCCCCAGCAGACGACCCGATGCCCGGGATCGGTGACGATCCCGTCGCTCCCCCCGTCCCTTTCCTCGACGGCGTGATCACCGACGTCCAGGTGGCCGCCACCAGTGCGGCGATCGTCGACTGGCAGCTCGATTCGGGGATGATCCCCTGGTATCCGGGTGGACACGCCGACCCCTGGAACCACGTCGAAGCCGCCATGGCGCTGGCGATCGCCGGGTTCCGCGCCGAGGCGGAGCTCGCGTACGCGTGGCTCGCCGACCTGCAGCGACCCGACGGCGCCTGGCACCAGTACTACCTGGCCGACGGCATCGAACAGGACAAGCTCGATGCGAACGTGTGCGCGTACGTGGCCGCCGGCATCTGGCACCACTGGTTGTTGTTCGAGGATCGCGCCTACATCGAGGCGGCCTGGCCGATGGTGGAGCGGGCGATCGACTTCGTGCTCGACCTGCAGACGCCGCGCGGCGAGATCCTCTGGGCCCGTCACGCGGACGGGACACCCTGGTCGTTCGCCCTGTTGACGGGCTCTTCCAGCCTCTTCCCTTCGCTGCGGGGTGCGCACGCGCTCGCCGCACAGCTCGGCCAGGAACGTCCCGACTGGGAGCTGTCGGCCGAGCGACTGGGCCAGGTCATCGCACACTTCCCCGACGCGTTCGCGCCGAAGCACCGTTGGGCGATGGACTGGTACTACCCGGTGCTCTCGGGGGCCCTGAGTGGCGACGCGGCCGAAGAACGCATCGCCGCCCGCTGGGACACCTTCGTGATGGAAGGCCGCGGGATCCGCTGCGTGTCGGACCGGCCGTGGGTGACCGTCGCCGAGACCTGTGAGTGCGCCATCGCCTGCGCGACCATGGGCGACACCGACCGGGCCCGGGACCTGTTCACCTGGGCCCAGCAGTACCGGGTCGACGGCGGGCGCTACTGGACGGGCACCGTCTACCCCGACGAGACCCACTTCCCCACCGACGAACAGTCGACCTACACCGCGGCCGCCGTCGTGCTCGCCGCCGATGCCATCGCGCGACCCACCCGGGCGTCGTCGTTGTTCGCCGAACCCGACGCCGTGCTGCCCCGCGTCACGGTCGAATCCCTTTCCGACGCACGCATCGACGGCGACTGAGCCCGCCGGCACGGCGCCCGGGCTCCACGGGGTGACGGCCGACCTGCACTAGGCTGGCGAGCATGGATGGACCTCGGCGCACCCCCCGGATCGGCAATCAGTCGACACGTACCGGCCTGGCGGAGCGGATCTCGCAGGCGAAGCGCGACGATCCGGTGCGCGACGAGGTCGTGACCTCCCGAGGTGCCGACGAGCTGCTCGCCCGGGCTCGCGAGGCCGGCACGGGCGAAGAAGGGCCGGACGAGTCCACGCTCGCGGACATCCATTCACTGCTGCGCGAAGTCTGAGGGTGTCCGACCACGTCCGCTGGTGAGCCGACCGACGTTCGGGTCGGGCGGTCACGATGAAGCGCGACTCGGCCGTCGGACGTTTCGTCGAACGGCGGCCGTGGTTGCGGCTGCCGATCGAGGTGGTCACCCGCACGACCGACCTGAACGGCGGCTACGCCGCGAACGCGGTCACCCTCATCGCGTTCATCTCGTTGTTCCCGCTCCTGCTCGTGGTCGTCTCGGTGATCGGCCTGCTGACCGGTTCGAATCCCCGCCTGTCGAGTGACGTCGTCGACTTCCTCGGGCTGACCGGCGACGCGGCGAAGACCATGACCGACACGCTGGGCCGGGCCCGTCAGAGCGGCGCCACCGGGTCGATCATCGGCCTGATCGGCATGGCGTGGTCGGGTCTGAGCCTGGTCGGCGCGTTGCGGCTCGTGGTGAACCTGCCCCGGGGAACGACGGTCAAGGGCGTCCGGGCACGGATCATGGGGATCCCCTGGCTGGTCGGCGCCGGTGTGATCCTGGGCCTGTCGATCGCGCTGTCGACGGTGTTGAACTGGCTGCCGGGCTGGACGGCGCCGCTCGCGGTGGTGGTGAGCCTGGCGGTCAGCGTGACCCTGTTCGTCTGGACGTTCTGGTACCTCGGTGTCGAGCGACCCCCTCCCCGGGATCTGCTGCCCGGAGCGATCGTCGCCGCGGTCGGCTTCGAAGTCCTCAAGACGCTCGGCACGATCGTGCTGCCCCGCCTCGTCGCGAATTCGTCGGCGACCTACGGTGCACTCGGGACGGTCTTCGCGATCCTCGCGTGGCTGTTGATCTTCAGTCGGATCCTGGCCTATTCGGTGGTGGTGAATGCCGTGTGGGCCGACCACCGGGTCGGTTCCCGAGCCGATGTCGAGACGGTGGACTCAGTCGACGACGCGCCGCAGGGTCCGCAGTGACCCGACCGTCCGCTCGTCGGTGAAGCGCCCCGATCCGAGCGCCCGCTGGTAGATCTCGAAGGGGGGTCGGCCGCCGTCGGCGGGGTTCTCGAACACGTCGTGGATGCACAGCAGCCCGCCGGGAGCGATCTTGGGGGTCCACATCTCGTAGTCGGTGTGCGCGGGTTCCGAGCCGTGCCCCCCGTCGATGAACACCAGCGCTGCCGGGGTCGACCAGTGCGAGGCGACCACGGCGGAGGCACCGACGATGGCGACCACCGAGGCTTCGAGACCCGCGTCGGCGATCGTGTGGCGGAAGACGCCGAGGGTGTCCATCCGACCGACGGCCGGGTCGACCAGGTCGGGGTCGTGATGTTCCCAACCGGGCTGGTTCTCCTCAGAGCCACGGTGATGATCGACGGTGAACAGGACGGTGCCGGTGGCTTCGGCCGCGGAGCCGAGCCAGATCGACGACTTGCCGCAGTACGTACCGATCTCGACCAGTGGCGCGCCGGGCACCGAGTGTGCCGCGGCGCACCCGGCGGCGAACAGCGCGTCGCCTTCGTCGGTGGGCATGAACCCCCGTGCCGCCACGGCCTTGGCGCGCCGATCGTCCGACAGGGCGACCGCCGCCGCGGTCGTCGGTTCGCTCACCACGTCTCCGCGTCGCTTCGCACCGCGGCCACCGGAGCGACGGCGGTGGCCGTGTCGGTGACCGCGCCGGACTCGGCGTCGGTGTGCTCGACGCGGGCGCCGGTCGTGTCCTGGCGGCCGGGCGCGTGCCCGACGTGTGGCTTGAACGAGATCTTGTCGAGCACGAAGAACTGGACGAGCCACAGGATGCCGAATCCGAGAGCGTTGGCGGCGTTGATCTGCAGTTGCTGGAAGGCGGTGGGACGCTGACCGACCGGGACGTTCTGCCACAGGGCGACCAGCCCGACGAGCAGGGTCGACAGCAGGAGTCCGGCGAACGAGAAGGCCCAGAACGGGGCGACCTCTTTGCCCAGTTTGCTCCGGCCACGCTTCTGCCAGACCCAGGCGCGGTTCATGTAGTAGCTGACCGGGGTCGCGACGCCGACGGCGACGATGTTCGACACCGAGGCCCGCCAGCCGACGAGGCCGTGGAGCACGGCCAGGGTGACCTGGGTGATCACGGTCGCGACGCCCGAGACCACGGCGTAGAGCAGAAACCGCTTGCCCAGATGGCGCCGCGCGAGAGCAGTGGCGCGGGCGACGGGCGACATCAGAGCAATCGTACAGGCCACCGCCCGACGAACGGCCACCGACCCGGGGTCGGAATCAGCGCATCAGCCGGGGTCTCAGGCGCCTTCGGGGACCTCGTCGTCGACGTCGGCGAGTTCGTAGTCCACCAAGTGCTGCTGGTTGCCGAAGAGCAGCTTGTCGAGCACGAAGAACTTCGCCACCCACAGGATGCCGAACCCGCCCACGTTGCCGACCATCACCCGGAAGGTGTCCATCGCGGAGGCCGGCTCACCGTGTTGCAGGTCGGGGCCGATCCAGGCGACGAGCAGCGACGAGAACACCAGACCGGCGAACGAGAACGCCCAGAACGGGATCACCTCCTTGGTGAGGTGGTTCTTGCCGTGTTTGCCCCACACCCAGGCCCGGTTGAGCAGGTACGCGGGGATCGACGAGACCGCGACGGCGATGAAGTTGGTGAGCACGTCGGGGACGCCGAACCCGCGCGTGAGGATGATGATGCAGATCTGGCTGACGGTCATGCCGATGACCGACACCATCGAGTACTTGATCCATTTGCGTCCGGCGTCGGACCGGGCGAACGCGATCGCCCCTTTTGCACTCACGGCCACGCGGGCAGGCTACCTGCCCGGTCGGGTCGACCGGCCATGCACCGGACCGCTCCGACCTCCGATTCGCGTCGATCCCCCGGCCCCGGACACGCCCCCGATCCGATCCGATCCGATCCGATCCGATCCCGCCGCGCCATCCGAACTTCGGGGCACGAAGAACCCACCACGCATTCGGTGCCCCGAAGTTCGCAGGAGGTCAGGCGCGCGGGGGCGCGACGAGGCGGTTCGCCCGGGCGACCTGGCCGAACCAGTCGGCCGACGCCTTCGGCGTGCGCCGGAACGTGGCCCGGTCGACGTCGACCAGCCCGAACCGCGGGGCGTAGCCGAACGCCCATTCGAAGTTGTCGAGCAGCGACCAGTACGTGTAGCCCTGCACGTCGATCCCGTCGTCGATCGCCCGGAGCACCCCCTGGAGCGCCTGGTGCACGTAGTCGATCCGTTGGGCGTCGTCGTCGGTGCCGATCCCGTTCTCGGTGACCCACAGCGGCACCTTCCCGCCGGTCACCTCCCAGGCGCGGCGCAGCGTCGCCTCGAGTGCCTCGGGGCGGAACTCGTAGCCCATCACGAGCATCGGCACGCCCTCGGCCCCTTCGAAACGCTGCCCGTCGGCATCGATCCAGGTGCGCGAGTACGCCTGCACGCCGAGGAAGTCGTCACCCGCCACGGCGTCGAGGAACACGTCCTCCATACCCCGCCGGATCCGCGCGAGCTTCTCTTCCCCGCCCGGCAGGGCCGCGTACTCCGCCATCGACAGCGTCAGACCGACGGGTACGCCGGGCGCGGCTTCGCGCACGACCTCGACGGCACGACGGTGCGCGTCGACGAAGTTGGCGTTGACCCTTCGGCGCACCGGAATGTCCTGGCGCCCCGGCGGGAACACCCCCGCCAGATACCCCATGGTGGCCACGATGTTGGGTTCGTTGATCGTGCAGACGGCCCCGACCACGTCGCCGAGCGCCTCGGTGACGACTCGGCAGTAGCGGCCGAACGCGTCGATCGTCGCCGGGTTCTCCCATCCGCCCGCGGCCGCGACCCACCGTGGAGTGGTGAAGTGGTGGTAGGTGACCACCGGGGTGATGCCACGTCCGCGCAGGTGCTCGCACAGCGCGCGGTACCGGTCGAGCGCGACCCGGGAGATCTCGCCCTCGGCGGGTTCGATCCGGCTCCACTCCAGCGAGAACCGGTAGACGTCCAGCCCCATCGCCGCCACCGCGTCGACGTCGTCGGCCCACCGGTGCCACGAGTCGCACGCGTCGCCGCTGGATTCGGCACAACCGGACCCTTCGGTGTGCTCCCAGTCCCACCAGTCGTTGTTCACGTTGCCGCCCTCGATCTGGTGGGCGGCGGTGGCGGTGCCCCAGCGGAATCCGTCGGGGAAGGTCCGGGTCGGGTCGGTGTCGTCGCTCATGGGTGGCGCATCCTAGAGGCTCGCTTCCCCGACCGACCGGCGTCGCCGGGCGGGCGCGGGTCGGGCCGCGGTATGGGAAACTCGACCGATGCCCCAGGATGCCGTCGACCGGCTCGTCGCGTTGTTGGACCTCGAAGCGATCGAGGTGAACGTGTTCCGTGGAACCTCGCCGGACGAGACCGTCCAGCGGGTCTTCGGTGGCCAGGTGGCCGGCCAGGCGCTGGTGGCCGCGGCCCGCACGACCGAACCGGGCTTCGGCGTGCACTCGTTGCATGCGTACTTCCTGCGGCCGGGTGACCCGACGATCCCGATCCTCTACGAGGTCGACCGGATCCGCGACGGGCATTCGTTCAGCACCCGTCGGGTCGTGGCCATCCAACACGGTCGGGCGATCTTCAACATGTCGGCGTCGTTCCACACGCCCGAGGACGGTCTGGAGCACCAGTTCCCCATCTCGCAGGTCACGCCGCCCGAGGAGCTGCCCGACTTCGCCACCCGTTGGGCGCCGTTCGCCGACGAGCTCGGCGCCTGGTACACGCGCCCCCGCCCGATCGACACCCGCCACGTCGACTGGTCGCCACCCGATCGCCGCACCCGGCTGGCGCCCTACCAGCGGGTCTGGTTCCGCGCGGACGGCACCCTGGGCGACGACCCGATGCTGCATGCGTGCGTGATGACCTACGCGAGCGACATGACCCTGCTCGACACGACGCTGTTGCCCCACGGCGGCGACTACGACGAGAACCACCTGATGATGGCCAGCATCGACCACGTCATGTGGTTCCATCGACCGTTCCGTGCCGACGAGTGGTTGCTGTACCACCAGGACACTCCGAGTGCCTCGGATGGCCGCGGCCTGGCGCGGGGCCTGCTGTATGCCCGGGACGGCCGGCTGGTCGCCTCGGTCGTGCAGGAGGGACTGATCCGGAGGACGTCGTGAAGCGGTGGCGCGGCGTGCCCGACCGCCCGGCCGCCGGGGGCGTGCCTCCCCGACGGACGCTCCGGGTCGTCGCGATCGCGGTGGCCGTGCTCGGCGTGGCGACGACCGCGTGCACCAGCGGCTCCGACGGATCGTCGACCACCTCGAAGGCGCCCGCCACCGCGACCGAGGCGACCGGCACCACCGGGCCCCGTCCCACCGCCTCGGGTCTGCAGACCCCCGACACGCTGCCCGGCGGCGACTTCCCGTCGGTGGCCGACCCGGCACGCGACGGTGCGCTGGAACGGGTGAAGGTCCGGCTGCGGACCGTCGCCGAGGCCGAGGCACCCACCGCGCTCGTCGCACGACCGGGCCACCCCGACCAGTTGTTCATCGCCGAACGTGCCGGCAGGATCCGGCTCGCCACCCGTTCGACGAACGGCGCCCTGACGCTCCGGTCGGGGGCGCTCATGGACCTCACGTCGCTGGTCGCCACCGACGGCGAGAAGGGCCTGCTCGGGCTCGCCTTCGATCCCGACGGCGACACGCTGTATCTCAGCTACAACGTCGCCAACGGCGACTCCCGGGTCGACGAGGTGCCGGTCACCGGTCCGGCCGACGCACCCCGGCTCGGCACCCGCACCAACCTGTTGAAGGTCGACCAGATGGGAACGAACTTCCACAAGGGCGGCGACCTCGCCGTCGATGCCGACGGCCTGCTCTACGCCGGGTTCGGCGACGGCGGTCCCCAGAACGACGCCGACCAGCACGCCCAGAACCCCGATCTGTTGTTGGGCAAGATCCTGCGCATCGACCCCGCGCACCCCGCCGACGGTCGCCCCTACGGCATCCCCGCCGACAACCCGTACGCCTCGGGTGGGGGGAGGCCCGAGATCTACCTGACCGGACTGCGCAATCCGTGGCGGTTCTCGTTCGACCCCGATTCGGGCGACCTGTGGATCGGCGACGTCGGCCAGAACACCACCGAGGAGATCGACCGCCTCCCCGACGGCCCGTCCCGTGCCGGAGCGAACCTCGGGTGGAGCGGCTACGAGGGCACGAAGGTGTTCGCAAAGGGCCGGGTCGACGGGCCGACGGTGCCACCGATCTTCGAGATCTCCCACCACACGGGCGTCTGCTCGGTGACCGGCGGCGTCGTCTACCGGGGCGAGGCGATCGGTGACCTCGACGGCGCGTATCTGTACTCAGACCTGTGCCGGGCCGGGATCCACGCCCTGCGGGCGACCACGCCCCGCGACGGCATCGGTCGGGTCACCGACGAGCGCGTGCTCGCCGGCGCCGAGGACGTCGGCAGCGTGATCTCGTTCGGGACCGACGCCGACGGCGAGGTCTACCTGCTGTCGCTCGACGGGAAGATCCGCCGTCTGGAGCCCGCCGCCTGACGATCGTCGGCGCGGCAGCGTCGTCGGCGTCGCGTCGTCGGCGTCGCGTCGTCGGCTCAGTCGCCGCCCGAGTGGCGGTACACGTTGGTCTCGCGCACCACGAAGCCGAGGCGCGCGTACAGCCGGTTCGCCGCCTCCCGGCTGGGCCGGGAGGTGAGGTCCACGGTGCGCGCGCCCCGGTCGTCGGCGATCTCGAGGGCCCGTCGGTTCAGCGCGGCACCCACGCCGGAGCCACGAGCCGATGCATCGACCACGACGTCCTCGATCCAGGCCCGAACCCCGGTCGGGATCCGGAAGACCACGAGCGTCATCGACCCGCGGATGGCGGCTTCGCCGGTCAGCTCCGGGTCGACCGCCACCAGCAGCACCGTCGTGTCAGACGCCACGATCTCGGCCAGTTCACCCGCGGTCGGTGCCGGTGACGACGACGACAACTGCGGCACGAGCCGCTGGAAGGCGGCGACCACCTCAGGCGTGACCGCTTCGAGTTCCCGGATCTCGATCATCGGGTCCGATCATCCCACGCGGCGGGGCCGCGGTCGCCACCGACGGCGACCGGCACGGCGCGCGTCAACGGGCCCACGGTTCGTCGCGGGGCGGTTCGAAGTACACGTCGACGTCGCCACCGGCGAGGGCCGAGAACACCCGGTCACCCCAGAAGCCGTAGCCGGCGAGAGGTGAAGGCAACCGATCCTTCGAGAACCAGCCGAGATCGGCGGTCTCGAGCGGGTGCCCGGCGAGTTCACCTCCGACGGGTCGGCACTGGAACAGCAGCGAGTACAGCGGCACCCGGGTGAACCCCTGGCGGATGCCGTCGAGCACGGCGATGAGTCGCACGACCTCGACGTCGATACCGGTCTCCTCACGCACCTCCTTCACGACGATCTCGGCGGCGGAGTAGCCCACGTCGGCCCAACCGGTCGGAAACAACCAGAAGCCCGAATCGGGACGCTTGATCAGCAGCAGCTCACCGTCGTCGTTGCCCACCGCCGCCCCCACCGCGATCTTCGGCGTGACGTATCCGGCCACGCCGTCGCCGACGGTGCGCATCCACTCGGCGACCTTCTCCAGCGGATCAGGATGGTCCTGCGCGTGGGCCCGGATGTCGGCCGCCACGGCCAGGACCTCTTCGTAGCGTTCCCGTTCGTACAGGCTCTCGGTGAACGCGAGACCGGTCCGCGCGATACCCGCCAGCGACTCGGCCCACCGGAGAAGATCGGCTTCCGAAAGCGGCTGATCGTCCATCGGTTGCAGGTTAGGTGAAGCGCCGGTGCGCCGGACCGAACGGGCACGGGGACGCGCCGGGTCCGTGATCGCCCCCGATGGTCTGGCACACTTGGGACGTGGCCGTTCGAACCGACTGCCGTCACTACTCGACCCGAACGACGACCTCCGGCGAGGTCGTGCAGCGGTGCCGGGTGGGCGCGAACGAGACCGCACCGTTCGCCTGCCCGGAAGGGTGCCTGTTCTTCGAACCGCGTTCGATCACCGACGCGGGCTGGCACCGCTTCGACGATCCCTGACGGCGCCGAACCCGCCGGGCGGGTCGCCGGGGCGCCGGAGCCTCCGCGACCTCACCGTCAGCGGCGGTGTCTGGTGAGCACCAGGTGGGCCTTCGCGGCACCCCAGACGAGCCCGATGTCGTGGAGCCGAGGGTCGACGTCGTCGAAGTTGGCCGGGCCGAGGTCGTGTGGATCGTCGGGAAACATCGATGCGGCTACGGGGTCGCGGTCCGGACGCACCACACCGATCTCGTCGAGGAACCGGTTCGCAGGACCGACGCAGCCACGCAGAACGGCGAGCGGGCCGGCGGCCTGACGGGAGACGTCGGTGTCGAGCAGGGCACGCAACCGGGGCACGACCTCGGCATGGGTCTCTTCGGCGACGGCCGAGATGGCCGGCTGCATGTCGTCACGACGCGCCGCCGGCCACTCGTCCGGCAGGCGGTCGTTCACCACGCGTACGATCCAGCCGCGGACCGTGTCGTCGAGCCCGTCGGCGAGGTCGCGGGCGGCATCCCGGTAGACCGCCTCGGCATCGTCGTCGACGGCTCGGCGCCGGTCGGGGTCGTCGCTGCTCACCGCGTGGCCGCGCGGGCCACGAACGGCGGCAGTGCGTCGGACTCGCACGACACGGCGATGCCGTTGCCGATGGCCAACGCATCGGGTGCACACGGCAGGTACGCCTTCCCCGGGAGCGGCACCTCGTAGGTGAACCGCTCGTCGGCGATCACGATGGAGCGACCCTTCAGGCGCGGGACGACGTTCATGTTGTGGCCGTCGATCGTGGCGACGAGATGGTTCGTCTGGAACGTGACCGTCGCGTTCAGGTGGTCACCGAGGTTCTTGGGCGAGAGGTACACGGTCGTGCGATAGGGCGCCGAACCGGTGAGATCGGCCTTGCCGGTGAGCAGCGCCGTGCGCGAAAAGCGCAGGTCCTCGGACGTGACCTGCAGCGAGGCGATGCTCACGGGGGTGGCGACGATGTCGTGCATCGTGACCGACCCGTTCTGCAGGCCTCCGAGGATCCAGTAGTGGATCGCGGCGGGCACGTCACCGGCGGCGACGTTCACGTCGCCGACACCGACGGTCTTGCTGTGGATCGCCCGTGAGGTCACCGTGTCGACGCAGCCACGCGTGCCCACCTCGATGAGCACGATCACGGCGAGCACGCCGATCGTCCTGAACAGCACCGGGCGGAGGCGTGACGACTTGCGTTTGAGGCGTTTGGTGCGGGGGGGTTGCAGCAGCACAGTGGTGTCCTATCGGACGCTGCACCGCCGATTGGAGTCGATGCGGCGTCTTCGAGTCGACTCCGGGGTGCCGCGCCGGCGCTGCGGTCCGACCGTGGGTCAGTCGGCGACCCGGTCGTCGGGGGCCAGACGCTCGTTGAGGTTGCCCGATCGGAGCCCGTCCAGATCGAGGGTCACCCACCGGTAGCCGGCACGATGCACCGCTTCCACGACGGCTGTGCGCCGCTCGAGGATCCGGTCCAGGTCGGCCAATGGCACCTCGATGCGGGCGACGTCGCCTTCGTGACGGACCCGCAGCTCGTCGAAACCGAGACGCCGCAGCGCCGCTTCGGCACGCTCCACCTCGCTGAGCCGTTCCAGGCTCACCGGTGTGCCGTAGGGAAGGCGTGACGCCAGACAGGCGGCCGCGGGTTTGTCCCACGTGCGCAGGGCCAGGTGCCGGGAGACCTCACGCACCTCGGCTTTGGTGAGGTCGACCTCGACCATCGGGAACCGGGCGCCCCGGGAGGCCGCGGCGCGCTGGCCCGGACGGTGCTCGCCCAGATCGTCGACGTTCACGCCCAGCACCACGGTCGCCGACGCGGCGCGGGCGATCGGGTCGAGTGCGTCCATGAGCGCGTCCTTGCAGTGGTAGCAGCGCAGTGCGTCGTTGCGTCGGTACGCGGCGTTCTCCATCTCGTCGGTGGGCACGCCGCGCCAGTTCCAGCCCCGCTCGTCGGCCAGCGCCTCGGCGTCGGCGAGTTCGGCCGCCGCGAGCGACGGTGACACCGCGGTGACGATCGTGGCGGCATCGGGTCCGAGGGTGGCGGTGGCGACTTCCGCGACGAGCGCCGAGTCGGCGCCGCCGCTGAAGGCCACGACGACCTGCCCCATGGAGCGGAACAGGTCGCGGAGCGCCTCGAGTTTGGCTTCGAGGGCGGTGGGCAGGCCGGCCCCGGCCGTGGTGGGTGGGCTGAGCGGGCTCACGGCAGCCCGACCGCGTCGAGGACGTCGTCGAGGCTGCCGATCGTGCCCGCGAAGAACGGCCCGAAGATGCCGTAGATCGACGACGCGCGGTCATAACGCATCTCGTAGACGATCTCCTTGAGGTCGTCGGGATGCCTGGCGAACAGGGTGACGCCCCACTCGTAGTCGTCGATCCCCGACGAGCCCGTGATCAGCTGCAGCACCCGCCCGCGGTAGGCGCGGCCCGTGCCACCGTGCTCGCCCATGAGTTTGCGCCGCTCGTCGAAATCGAGCGTGTACCAGTTGGCGCCGACGTCGCGGGAGCGCGACATACCGTAGAAGCACCAGTTCACGAGGCCTTCGGGAGGCAGTTCGGGGTACAACTTGGCCTGCTTGTACTCGTCGGGCCGGGACTGGGCGTACTCGGAGATCTCGGTCAGCGACACGTACGAATCGGCGATCTCGAGGCCGGCGAGGCGCAGGTCGCTCTGCAACCGCCGGATCCGCCACCAGTCCGGTCCGATGATCATGAAGGCGATGTCGGCCTTGTGCCCCTGCACCGCCACGGGGATGACCTGGTTCCCGTCCGCGGTGGCCGCCTCGACGGCTCGGCGCACCGCGGCCCGGTCGGTGTCGGGTTTCACGTGGCAGAACAGGTGGAGGACGGCTCGGCCTTCGGAGGGGACTGCGGGTTCGGGCATACCGCCGAGGGTACCGGGGACCGACTCGGTGCCGCCCATCGCCGCGACCGCATCGGCAGGCCGGGCGCGACCCCGACGTGGGGTCGGCATGGGCCGCACGGCTCAAAGTCTGCGAGAAGCGGGTATTTCAGCCTAGGCCGTGCGGTTCATTTCCCTTTCGGGCGCTCAAGACGGTGTGATGTCCCGACGATTCATCACCATGCCGACGGTCACTGGTTCACTCACAGACCGGCCGGCACAGGTGAGGGAGGGCGGTCACCCCGGGGAGTGACCGCACGAGCGTCGTACCCCGGCGGACCGGAGGGGGTCGCCGGGGTCCGCTCGTTTTCCATCCCCCGGGCTTCCGATCTCGGCGTCCGGACCGCCGGCCGAGACGGCGGGTCGACCCCGGCGCGTCTGCTCAGGCGCTGCCGCCGGCGACCGCGGGGATGATCGAGACGGTCGAGCCGTCCTGTACGGGCGTGTCGAGTCCCTCGAGAAAACGGATGTCGTCGTCGGCGACGAACACGTTGACGAACCGCCGTAGCGCGCCCTCGTCGTCGAGGATGCGGCTCGAGAATCCGGGGTGTGCGGCTTCGAGGTTGGCCAGCACCTCGGCGACCTTCGCGCCTTCGATGTCCACCTCGGAAGCCCCACCGGTCAGGGTGCGCAGGGTCGTGGGAATTCGGACGGTGACGGTCATCGGTATCGCCTCGGGTCGATCGACGGGAAAATGGCACACAGCCGTGCCCGTCGGAAAGGTTATCGGGAGCGGACCGGTCGTCACATGGCCGCGACCGAATCGCCCGATGGTCGTCAGGCCGGGCGCAGCCGGGCCGCGACGACCTCGCGGATGCACGCCAGGGTGTCGGCGAACGAGCGTTCCTCGCCGAAGCGTTCGGTCAACGACACCGTGTCGGCCCGCGACGCGACGCCGTCGTAGACCGCACCAGCGACCACGAGGACCGGCACGCGCGCCGACGCGGCCGCGTCGACGATGCCGCCGACCACCTTGCCCTCGTAGGAGGCCGCGTCGACGAAGCCCTCACCGGTGATGACGAGGTCCACCTCGGCCAGGCGCGCGTCGAGGTCGACCTCGTCGGCGACGACGTCGAAGCCCGACGACAGCTCACCGCCCAGAGCCGCGATGCCGCCGGCCAGGCCGCCGGCGGCACCGGCGTAGTCGAGTTCGTCGACGTCCACGCCGAAATGGTCGCGGTAGTACCCGGCGGTCGCGTCGAGTCGGCGCTCGAGCAGGCGTACCTGTGAGGGTGTCGCGCCCTTCTGGGGTGCGAACCGCGCGGGGGCCTCGTGGAAGCCGATCACCACGTCGCAGGCGGCAACGAGTTCCGCGCCCGCCAGGCGGGCGGGGTCGCCCACGGCCCGGACCGCGCCGAGCCCACCGTCGGTGCTCGCGGACCCGCCCAGACCCACGATGATGCGTCGGGCACCGGCACCGGCGGCGGCGAGGAGCAACTCGCCCGTGCCGGCGGTGTCCGCGCCGAGCGGGTCGTTGCCGGCCGCACCGCCGACGAGGTCGATGCCCGACGCCGCGGCCATCTCGATGACGGCCACACCACGGGAGAGGCGCCACGCCGCCTGCACGGGGCGTCCCAGTGGGCCGCGGACCTCGGTGGTCCGGTTCGGACCCCCGAACACCTCGAGCAGGCCCTCGCCACCGTCGGAGAACGGCAGTTCGATGCACTCCCAGCCGGCCTCCCACGCGGCCTCTCCGATCGCCGCGACCACCGCCGGAGCGGTGGCGGTTCCGCGGAACTTGTCGGACGCAGCGAGGACTCGCACACGGGCCAGTCTGCCCGCTCGACCGACGGATCTATCCTCTTCCATGTATGGCTGACCGTCCGATCGTGGTGGTGTCGAACCGTGGGCCGGTGTCGTTTCGCCGTGACGACACCGGTGCGTTGAGCGCACGCCGCGGCGCCGGCGGTCTCGTGTCGGGCCTGTCGCCGCTCATGGTCCACCCGGAGCGCACCTGGATCGCCGCCGCGTTGTCGAGCGACGACCGCGCCGCCATCGCCGCCGACCCGACGCCACCGGCCGGGTCGAGGGTGCCGTCCCGGCGGGTGGAGGTCGACGGGATCCACGCGGTACTCGCCGGCATCGACGCCGACGACCTCACGGCGAGCTACGAGATCGTGTGCAACACGACGCTCTGGTACGCCCACCATCACCTGTTCGCCCTGGCCGACCGGCCGGTGTTCGACCGCGCCTGGTTCGATGCCTGGGACAGCTACGAACGGGTCAACGCGTCCTTCGCCGACCTGGTGGCCGAGGTCGCCCCACCCGACGCGGCGGTGCTGATCCAGGACTACCACCTGTATCTGGTGGGCCGACGCCTCGCCGAGACGCGACCGGACCTGGCCACGGTGCACTTCGCCCACACTCCCTTCGCCGAACCGCACCAGTTCGCCGTGCTGCCCGATCGGATCCGTCGACGGATCCTCACCGGACTCGCCGCGCATCGGGCGTGTGGCTTCCACACCGCCGGCTGGCAGCAGGCCTTCGAGGCCTGTTGTGCCGCGGAGGGCGTGGCACCGCCCCGGACGTTCGTCGGGCCCCTCGGCCCCGACGCCGCGGACCTCGCCGCCACGGCCTCGTCGGAGCCGTTCGCCGTCGCCGCTGCCGAACTCGCCGGTGTCGTGGGTGATCGGCGCTGCATCGCCCGGTCCGAGCGGATCGAGTTGTCGAAGAACCTGATCCGCGGGTTCCGGGCGTTCGAGGTACTGCTCGAGTCGCGGCCCGAATGGCGGGGCGAGGTCGTGTTCGCGGCGTCGGTGTACCCGTCGCGTGAGGCGAATCCCGACTACGTCGCCTACCGGCAACAAACCGAGGCCTGCGTGGCGCAGATCAACGAGCGCTGGGGTGACGACGACTGGACGCCGATCGTGCTCGACACCTCCGACCACTTCCCGACGTCGGTCGCCACGCTGGCCGCGGCCGACGTGGTGCTCGTCAACCCGATCCGTGACGGGCTGAACCTGGTGGCCTCCGAGGCGATGCTGGTCAACGAACGCGACGCCCTGTTGGCGTTGAGCCCGCAGGCCGGGGTGTGGTCGCTGCTCGGCGACGCGGCGGCGGGCGTGCATCCCTTCGACGTCGTCCAGACCGCCGAGGTGCTGCACGACTTGTTGACCACGCCGGCGTCCGAGCGCGCCGCCACCGCGGCCCGACTCCGGGCGCTGGCTGCGGCTCGCACCCCGGCGGACTGGCTGGCCGACCAGCTCGCCGCCCTGGGCTGACGCCGCGCGACGCGGCCGCGTCGCAAACGAGGCGGGCGGGTTCGAGACGACCCGGCTCAGCCGTCGGGCAGGAGGGCCGCCAGGAGCGCGACGGCTTCGCGGGGACCTTCCACGACCCGGTCGGCGGCGGCCAGCACCCCATCGGGGGTCTCCGCCCCGCGGACCGCCACGGTGTGCACCGCGATGCCCTGGGCGGTGAGCGCGTCGAGGGCCTCGAATGCCGCCACATCGGCGCGGTCGTCGCCCATGTAGAACGCGTGGCGCACGCCGGGGGCGGCCGCGAACTCGGCGACGACGGTGCCCTTGTCGACCTCCAGCGGCGGGTTCAGCTCGACCGAGCAGCGCGCCTCGGCCTGCTTCAGCCCGGTGCGGAGCGCCCAGTCGCGGGCCCAGGTCTCGATCGTCGCCCGGCGCTCCGGCGCCTGCCGGTAGTGCAGGGTCACGGCGAGCCCTTTCGCCTCGACGAGCACGTCGTCGGGCAGGTCGGCCCGGGCCTGTGCGACGGTGTCGGTGATCACCGATCGCCACCGTTCGGCTTCGGGGGGTCGGACGGTCGTGCCGTCGCGGCGACGCTCGAGGCCGTACAGCCCCGAGAGCGTCACGTCGTCGCCGAAGTGCGCCGTGAGAAACGCCAACGGTCGCCCCGACACCACCGCCACGGTGTGGGCACGATGTGCCAACGCCTCGAGCGTCTCGACGACTCCGGGCAGCGGGGCGGCGTCGTCGGGATCGACCACGATCTCGGCGAGTGTGCCGTCGAAGTCGGTCAGGATCGCACTGCCGGCGAGATCGGCGCGTAGGGCCTCCAGCCCGCCGTGGCGACGGGTCACGTCACGTCCGGTCTTCGGTTCGACTCCGCCGACCTCGGCTCGGAGGGCGTGCCGCGGTGTCGCCGGGTCGGCTGCGCCTGTCGGCGCATCGTCGACGGGGTCGTCGGCAGCGGCGTTCACCCGTTCGCGGCGTCGGTCCCGATCACGACCACGACCGATGCCCCGCTGCCCTCACCGGGGTTGTTCTGGGCGCCGTCGGCCGGTGCCACGACCTTCGGATCGTAGCCCAACGCCTGGGCGATGGCGGTCGCGTTCGACTCGAATCCGGCCGCGTAGTAGACCGCGGTGGCCTCGATCGCCTGGGGGGCATCGGCGAGGCTCACGTTGTCGTAGCCGAGCGGGACGAGCTTGGCCTTGGCGTCGCCGGCGGCGCCGGTGATGGCCCCGGCGGTGGCGTTGAACACGGCGACGCTCACATCCGCGGGCGCCTTGGTGTCGGCGGGCGGCGCGGTGGTCGTCGGTGCGGGAGCGATCGTGGGCACGTTCGCGATGGTCGAGGTGACGTGGGTCTGCTGGGCGACCGGCTCGCTGTTGTCGAGCACGCTGTTGGTGCCCCCGCGGGCCAGCAGGAACAACCCGAGCGCGCCGGCGACGACCACGATCACGACGCCGCGCACCGCATTGGGCGCTCCGGGAGAGGAGTTGGTCGGACTCACGGTCGGCTCACGGGAACGATTCGCACGCCATCGATAGTAACCCCTGCCTGCTCAGGGCGTGACGGTGGCCGGGCCGACCGATTCGTCGTTCGCGTCCGCGAGCCGGCGCGCTCGACGTCGGGACCGGACCTTGAGCACCTGGCGTACGACCAGCAGGGCCACGTAGGTGAGCGGGTTCGTGGCGACCCTGATGAGGGCGTCGGCGAGCACCGGCCAGCCCAGCATCCGGCCCAGTTCCGCGGCGCCTGACACCGCGGCCCCGAGGCAGAAGTTGAACACGCCGAGGACGAGCGCGAAACGCCGGCCGGTCCGCAGATCTTCGGCGAGGCTCGGCGACTCGGCGTGCCCGTGCACCTTCAGCACGACCGCCGACGAGCCGAGGCCGAGCGCGAGGACCGACGAGTCGATGGCGTCCGCGAAGCGACCCGGCGCCGTGGTCGTCTCCGGCGTTCCGGCGATGACGTCTTCGTCGAAGAACCGCGTCTGCCACTCGTTCGTCGCGGTCCGGAAGAAGCGCAGGTTCAGCGCCACCCCGGCCGACAGCAGCAGCTCGATGCCCAGCGACGTCGCCCCGATCGATGCACCGACCCACAACGGGTTGGACGTCGCGGCGTACACGTGACCGCCGATGATCCCCAGGATGGCTTCGTGTGCCGGGATGTCGACGAGGAACAGGCCCATGGTGAGGGCGAAGACGACCAGGTGCAGCCGCGTCGTGTCGCGCAGATCGGCCCGGGCGGCACGCCTGATGGCGCGCAGATCCGCCCACCACTTCACTGCGACGATCCACTCTTCACGAACCCTCCCTCAGGTTCCGACTGCTCTCTTCCGGTCGTCGATCGTAGCGCGAGGGTCGGGCGCGTGTCTGCGGCCTTCGGTTGCAGACGCCGTGGCGACCCGAGCACCCTCTACGCTTGTCGCTTTGCGCCCGAGTAGCTCAGTTGGCCAGAGCAACCGCCTTGTAAGCGGTAGGTCATGGGTTCGAATCCCATCTCGGGCTCACCCGTGTCCCGTCCACGACCCGAAGGCCGCATGGAACCGCACCGACGCCCCGCGGGGAGGTCACTCGCCACCGCGCCGGTGGTACTCGCGCTCGACGTCGACGGCGTGCTCCTCGATGCCACGCGGGGCGGGGCCGGTTCGTGGAAGACCACGCTCGGCGAGCGTTTCGGCATCACGCCCGACGCCCTCGCCGACGCCTTCTTCGCCCGGCACTGGGCCGACGTCGTGACCGGCCGCGCCGCGATCCGCCCGTTGCTGGCTGCGGCACTCACCGAGATCGGCTCCGACGAGGCCGCGGACGTGGTGCTCGCCCACTGGCTCGCCACCGATTTCGTGGTCGACCACGTGGCGGTCGGGGCCGTCACCCGATGGACCGATGCCGGCGTCCCGATCGTGCTCGCCACCAACCAGGAACACGAACGCGCGGCCTACCTCTTCACGCGCCTCGGTCGACTGCTCCCGCTGTCGGGGATCGCCCACTCGGCGGCGCTCGGTGTCACCAAGGACGACCCCGATTTCTACACCCGGGCGCGGCGGCACCTGGGTATCGCCGACGACGCCGCGGTGGTGTTCGTCGACGACACGATCGGCAACGTCCACACCGCCACCGAGGCGGGTTGGCACGCGGTCTGGTGCGGCGGCGACACGACGTGGTGCGACGAGGTCGACCGATTGCTCGCCGGCTTCGGCGCCCTGCGGCAGTAGCCTTGCCCGGGCGCGGCGGGTGGAGGTCACCCGATGCGGCCGCGTCGCCGAAAGGCCCCATGGGTTCCACATCGCAGCCCCACGATCGACTCCGGCACCTGTTCGACGTCGGCGCGCCGTGCGTCGCGGTGCCCTTCGACGACGACGTGACCTCGGCCGACGTCGCGTCGGCGACCTCGGCGGGAATGGACGTCGCCGAGGTGCGCATCGACCTGTTCGCGTCGCACGAGGTCGACCACGTCGTCGAGGTGATCCGGCGCTTCGGCGACGTGCCCGTGATCGCGACGATCCGTTCCGCAGCCGAAGGTGGCGCCTGGGACGGTGGCGACGACCGACGTCTGGCACTGTGCGAGGCGGTCGCCGCCGAGGTGAACGCGGTCGACATCGAAGCCTCCTCGACGGCGATCAACACCGCGGTGATCGACGCGACGCACCGGCACGGTGCGATGGCGATCGTGTCGTTCCACGACTTCGCGGCGACCCCGACCGAAGCGGCGTTGACCGACACGATCGCCGATGCGGTGGCGCTGGGCGCCGACGTCGTGAAGATCGCCACGATGGTGCAGGGCACCGATGACCTCCGCACGCTCGCCCGGGTGCTCACCGCCGACCACGGCGTCGATCTGATCGTGATCGGCATGGGTCGCGCCGGCGCCCCGTCGCGGGTGGTGTTTCCGTTCCTCGGCTCGAAGCTCACCTTCGCCGACGCGGGTCGCTCGACGGCTCCCGGGCAACTTCCGCTCGCGGTGATGGCCGAGACCCTGTCGGCGCTCTCCCCCGACGACGCCACGCGTCGCCACTGACCCGCCGGCCCGCCGACCCCGCGGGCGCGGGCATCTCGGGCCGGTGCCCGCTACGCGGCGGAGGACTCCAGGATGTGCACCGCGCAGGCCGAGCCGAGACCGATCACGTGGGCGAGTCCCCGTCTCGCCCCGTCGATCTGACGGTCGCCCGCTTCACCGCGCAGATGGTGGCACACCTCGAAGATGTTGGCGATGCCGGTCGCCGCGATCGGGTGGCCCTTCGACTGGAGCCCACCCGACACGTTCACCGGCATCGAACCGTCGCGCCAGGTCGCCCCCGACTCGAACAGGTCGACGGCGCCGCCGGGCTCACAGAGCCCCAGGTTGTCGTAGTGGACGAGCTCCGCGGTGGCGAAACAGTCGTGCAGCTCGACCAGGTCGAGATCCTCGGGGCCCGCGTCGGCGATCTCGTAGGCCTGCTCGGCGGCGTCACGGGTGAGGGTGTTCACGTCGGGCAGCACCTGGCACCCGTCCACCCAGGGGTCGGTGGTCAGCACCGACGCGACCACCTTGACCGCGCGCCGCTGCTGGTCGAACGACAGTGTGCGCTTCACCTCGTCGGACACGACCACCGCCGCGGCGGCACCGTCACAGTTCGCGGAGCACATCGGCCGGGTGTTGGGGTACGCGATCATCACGTCGTTCATGATCTGCTCGAGGCTGAGCCGTTTGGTGTAGGTGGCCAACGGGTTGAGGGTCGAGTGGGCGTGGTTCTTCTCGCTGATCCGGCCGAACAGTTCCAGCGGCGTGCCGGCATAGGGGTGGTCGTGGAGGTACTCCATGCCGATCTGGGCGAACACGCCGGGCATCGCGACGGTGCCGACCCGGCCGTCGAGCGGCGCCACCGCGCCGAAACGACCCGACGGGGTCCAGGTGTCGCCGTCGTCGTCGCGGGTGTTGCCGGTCAACAGGCCGGCCCCGGCGAGTTTCTCGACGCCGAAGGCGAGGCCGTAGTCGACCTCGCCGGCCTTGACGGCCATGATGGCGGTGCGCAGCGCCGTGGCGCCGGTGGCGCACGCGTTGGCGACGTTGTACACGGGCACGCCGGTCTGGCCGATCTGCTTCTGGACCCGCTGGCCGATCCCGGCGCCCGATTCGACGAGGCATCCGGCGCCGATCACGCCGATGTCGCCCATGGTGACCTGCGCGTCGGCGAGCGCCGCCTGGACCGCCTCGACGGCGAGGTCGACGGTGTCGGCCTCGGGGTGCTTGCCGAAGCGGGTCATCGCGATGCCGAGGATCCAGACGTCGTCGCTCATGCGGGTACTCCTGTGGTCGTGGCCGGCGTGAACCCGAAGGCGACCGCCTCGGTGCCGGCGCTGTCGGTGCCCATCGGAAAGGTGGTGAGCCGCACCTTCATGCCGAGCGGAAGGTTCGCCGGGTCCGGGTCGACGTCGACGATGTTGCCGCGCACCTTGACGCCGTCGCAGTCGACGAGCGCGGCCACATAGGGCACGGGCACGCCCTCGGCCGCGAAGGCCACGATCGTGTAGGCCCGCAGCGTTCCCTCGGTTGCGACGTCGACGACGTCGAATGCGGTGCCGCTGCACGCCGCGCACGCGTTGCGGCGGTCGAAGTAGGTGGCTCCGCACGCGGTGCAACGGTGCGCGGTGAGGTGCGGTGGGTCGTCCAGGACCAGATAGTCGACCAGCGGAATCCGATCTGCCACGGTGACCTCCTCGACGGTCCCTTCTGACACCCGTGTCAGGTGTTGCCGTGCCAGACCGTACACGCCTCGAGCGGCCCCGGGCACACGGGCGGTCAGGCGAGGTCGCGTCGGTACACGAAGTACACCGAATGGATGCGACCGCCGACCCGGCCGTAGGGCACGAGTGGGCCGACCCACGACACGTCGACGTGCGTGCGCCCGCGACCGCGCAGTTCCCAGAGGGCGCCGAGGAGCACCGCGCGCCCGGCGCCGGAGCCGATCAGGTCGGGGCGGACCGCGACCGGGCCGAGGTAGCCGACCCGGTTGACCTCGAACGCACAGAACGCCGCGATGCCCGACGGGTCGTCGGCCACCACGAGGTTGCCCTTGGTGAGGGCCCGCAGCACCTCGGGTCGCCAGTGTTCCCAGTGACGGGCCGTGAAGGCGTCGAGCGCGGCGGTCTCGTCGATGGTTGCCAGCCGGTGGCCGCCCGGGTCGGCGTCGAGGGTCGCGAGCTCGATCCGCATGTCGTAGTTGGTGTCGACGCGGGTGTAGTGATGGCGTTCGAACAGCGCACACAGGGCGGTTTCGGTCGTCGGCACACCGGGCCAGAGGAAGTACGGCGGATCGGCGCCGGTCACGAGGTGCGTCGCGCCGTGCCCGCGGGCATCGGCCTCGGCGGTGCGTACCAGTCGGTGACCGACGCCCCGCCCCCGGTGGTCGGGGTCGACGACCAACAGGCGGATGTGTGCGCCCCCGCTCGTGGCGACGGTCGCGACGATGCCGACCGCCGGGTCGCCGCGCACGACCGTGGGCTGGTCGGGAGCGAAGAGGCTGCCGGCGAGTTCGTCGCGGCCCGGTGCGTCGGTGATGCCGCGGGCGCACAGCCGTGCGATCGCGGGCAACGCCGACTCGTCGAGGCGGGGCAGCTCGGTCACGGGCCGACGATCCCGCGCCGCGCAACGACCGCGCGCAGCGACTCGACCAGCACGAGCTGCCCGCGGGCACGCGCGAGGTTCTGGTTCGGCGACGTGGTCTTCCAGTGGCGGTCACCCTCGAGCCAGTCGGTGAGGAACCGCACCGCTTGTTCGTACGCGACCACCACGCAGCCGAGTTCGAGCTCATCCCCGGCGGGCCGGATCTCGCGGTACGCGTCGATGACCGCTTCGACCAGTTCGGGGCGCGCCCGGTGCGCCGCCGGATCGGTGGCGTCGTCGGGCCCGGGGGCGGCCACGCCGCGCACGAGGTCGGCGACGTCCCAGAACGTCGCGGTGGGCATGAGCGTGTCGAGGTCGACCAGTGCGACCGCGTCGTCGCCGCGGAACAGGAAGTTCGACGGCTTGGTGTCGTTGTGGGCGACGGCCGGACCGTGGGCACGGTTCAGGTCGGTCGCGAGCCGCGCGAGGTCCGACTGCCAGTGGATCTGGTCGATCTCGGTACGCAGCGTCGCGGCCCGGCCGAGCGGGTCGTCGGCGCAGATCCGGGTGAAGCGGTCGAGGTGCCAGGCGGGGTCGTGGAAGTGGGCGATCGTGGTGGCGAGTCTGGCCGGGTCGAGTCCTTCGAGGCGTTCGTGGAGTCGGGCGACGAGCCGGGCGGCCGAGCGAGCCTGCGCGACGTTCACCACGTCGATCGTCTCGGCGTCGACCACGCGTGCGAAGGCCCGCCAGGTGGCACCGTCGACCGCGACGCTCCACTGCCCGGTGCGGGTGGGTCGTAGGCGGGGAAGGATGCCATCGCCCACGTGGGCGGTGACGGTGCGGATGTTGGCCATCACCGCGTCGGCGTCGGTGAACACGGCCGGGTTGAGCCGCTGCAGGATGAACTCGTCGGCCCCGGCGACCACCCGGAAGGTGTCGTTGATCAGTCCGCCGTCGATCGCCTCGATGCGGTCGACGGCGGCCGGTCCGCTGGTGAAGCGCGCCGCGACCTGGTCGGGCGACGCGGTCACAGCAGCGACGCGATGGTCGAGACGTCCTCGGCGTAGGTGAGTCCGTGGCAGGCGCCGTCGCAGGGCAGGACCCGTACCTCGACCCCGTCGGCGACGAGGTCGGCGACGACGTCGGGCAGGTACACCTCGTCGGCGGTGCTCGCCTGGAGCGCGTCGGCGAGCCGGTCGAAGATGCCGCGCTGGAGCACCATCGCGTTCATCGACACCAGTTCGTCGCCGGTCAGCCCTTCGGCGGGCGCGGGCACTGCCGGACCGCCGCCGCCAGCGTCGGCTTCGGGGTCGCGCCGATCGTCCTTGGGCGTGAAGGTGAGGGTCGGGTCCGTCGACACGGTGCCTTCGCGCAGTCCTGTGAGCCTGCCGTGGTCGGCCTCGATCAACGCGCGCGACTGGGGCCGGTTGCCGTACATGGTCTGCGCCAACGCGAAGCCGAGCACCGCGTGACCGGCCGATTCGCCCTCGGCCAGGTGCCTGGCGGCCACCTCGTAGGTGGCAGCCGGGTAGACGTCGTCGGCGTTGACGACCACGACCGGTCCGTCGGTCACGTCCCGAGCGGCCAGCAGCGCCTGCGCGGTGCCCCGGGTGCCGGCCTGTTCGACGATCGTGACGTCACCCGTTGCCCGGTCGGCGAGGTGGTCGCTCATCGGTCCGATGACCGCGGCGCTGACGACGACCACGGCGCGGTCGATGCCCGCCGCGGCGGCACGGTCGATCGCCACGTCGGTGATCGTCGCTCCGTCGTCGGTGACGGCGACGAGCTGCTTCGGCCCGCCGAAACGCGTGCCCCGACCGGCGGCGAGCACGACGAGTGAAGTGGTCGACATCGGCCCATTGTGGCCGACGCCATCGGCGCGACCCGGCCCCGGCCGACTCCGGATCGTCGCCGGTAGCATGTGGCGAACCGCCGGTCGGGCCGTCGAGTGGTCTCCAGATGCGAGCCGGCGAGGTACGAAAGGCCACCACCAGTTGTCCACCTATGGAACCGTCGAGTCCACCGAAGCACTCACCCCGAACCTCGTCCGGGTCGTCTTCGGTGGTGAGGGCCTGGCGGAGTTCACCCCCACCGAGTGGACCGATCAGTACGTCAACGCGCGCTTTCTGCCCGACGGCGTCGACTATTCACCGCCGTTCGACCTCGACGAGGTGCTGACCCTGCCGCGTGAGCGGCGACCGGTGGGTCGGCGCTACACGGTGCGGGCCTGGGACGCCGAGGCGCGGCGGCTCACGATGGACTTCGTGGTGCACGGCGACATCGGCCATGCCGGCCGGTGGGCGTACCACGCGCAGCCCGGCGACCGGTTGCAGTTCACCGGGCCGAACGGTGGCTACCGGCCCGACGCGGCCGCGGACGTCCACCTGTTCGCGGGCGACGAGAGTGCGCTGCCGGCGATCGCCGCGTCGCTCGAGCAGGTGCCGGCCGGGGTGCCGGCGTTCGCGGTGCTCGTGGTCGACGACGCCGACGGTGAGCTGGCGTTGACCAGTCCGGGCGATCTGCACGTGACCTGGTTGCACCGGGTCGACGTGGCTCCCGATGATCTCGACCAGTTGCTGCGGGGCGTGCAGGCGGTCGAGTTGCCCGCGGGCCGCACCCAGGTGTTCGTGCACGGTGAGGCCTACGAGGTCCGTTCGATCCGCAGGCATCTCGTCGGCGAACGTGGCATCCCGAAGGCCGACACGTCGATCTCGCCGTACTGGCGGCGTGGCAAGAACGACGAGCAGTGGCGCCAGATCAAACGCGACTGGATCGCCGAGTCCGACAAGGAACTCGACCCCGGCCTCGCCCGCTGACCCGGTCGTCGGCCACCCCACGGGACCGTTCACGTGCGCGATGCCGACGGGTCTGATACGCCGCCTCGACGGGACCGTCCCACCCGCTGACCATGCTGGTACGACCGGTGGCGCTCACGGCGTCGCCCGAACTCGAGGCATTCCCCTCTCACTCGACCGAAGATGCCCGTATTCATGTACCGCCGCGCAACTCGTCGCAACTCGCCCAGGGCGAGGCGTCCAGATCGGATTTCTTCAGCGCCATGGGGCAGCTTCCTCCTGATCGGGGGAACTGGCCGGACGACACTCGTCACGGTGTGAGGATGAGGCCTGATGTGGACGCGCGGCTCCGGCCCCGCACTTGCAGGGCTCACACGGTGAGAGCGCGCAGCCAGGACCCGCCGGCGCCCTTTCCGGGCGACACTGGGAGGGCCGAGCACGGTCTCGTGCCGACCGAACAGGTCGAGCGCGGCTTTGATCGCCGTCGCAGTCGGCGGGCGGCCGCCGTATCCATCCCAGTCTTGGCCGATGGGTTCCAGATCCACGATCGCGAGCAGCTCCGGCAACCGCGGCGCGAGGCGAGCGTCGATCTGAACGTTCGCGCATTGTGGCCCGGTTCGTCTTGCCGCGACCTTGACCACGGTCGACTCGCTGGCCAACGGCGCGAATCGGTCGCGAGCGAATGCAACCTCGAGCGACGTGTTGCTGTCGAGCATCTGCGCCGACTGCAGAAACAGCGTGGTCATGCTCTCCTCCTCCAGACAGTATGCATCGCCCGAGTCGTCGACGACGCGAACATCGTGACGATTGCATGGTGGCCGAAGTCGGCGAACTCGGTGACTCTCGCCAGGTCCGAGGTCGCCGGCCTGCCCTGCGCGGTCATGTCCATGACGAGCACTCGATCGCCCTTGTCGTTCGACAGCGCAGAGCTCACGTTCACCGGGAGGTCCCCACATGGGCCCCAGGGTTTCAGGCTCCGCCGGGGTAGGCGACAGCTCGAGTGCCCCGCGGTAGACTGTCGGCAATCCTCCCCGCCTTTCGTATCGATCTGCTCGGTCGGAATGGCGGGGTTTGTCATTTCCACGACCGGCAGAGGTCGAGCCGAAGCGGCTCGTACCATCGACCCCGCGTGACCGCGCAGATCGCCCTGCGGCACGACGGTGCAGAACTCGAAGCGCTCGACACCGAGGTCGGCGAAGGGCGCGCCGCCGGCCGGGCGGCCTGTGGATCGTCAGATGACCAGGCCGAGACCGCCGTCGACCAGCAACGTCTGCCCGGTCACGTACCGGTTGACGATCAACGCCTCACACGCGTCGGCGACGTCTTCGGCGGTGGCGACCCGCCCCATCGGGGCGATCGCACTCACGCCGGATTTCAGCGAATCCCAGGTCTCGGTCCACGGCGTCGCCACCAGCCCGGGGGCCACCGCGTTGACGCGCACCTTGCCACCGACCGACTTGGCGAGGTGCGTGGTGAGGTGGTCGAGCGCGGCCTTCGACACCGCGTAGGGCAGCGACGACCCGGTCTGGCGGATCCCGGCGATCGACGTGATCGAGACCACCCAACCGTCCTCCGCGGCGCGGAGTGGTTCGAGGGCCGCCTGGGTCACGAAGAACGTGCCGATCACGTTGGTGTCGAACACCCGGTGCCAGTGGTCGGGCGTGAGCGATTCGAGGTCCTGCAGGGGCACCTCACAGGTGCGTCCGGCGTTGTTGACCAACCCGTCGAGACGACCCCACCGATCGAGAGCGGCCTCGACGAGCCGCGGCCCTGACTCGGGGTCGCTGATGTCGGCCTGCACGTAGAGGGCGTCGGGCAGCGACGCGGCGACGGCCTCGCCGGCATCGACCGACGTGGCCGAGTTGACCAGCACGCCGGCACCGGCGGCGGCGCAACGGCGGGCGATGGCCTCACCGATGCCCGACGACGAGCCGGTCACGATGACGGCCTGTCCGGTCAGATCCATGGGAGCACTCCTCGTGAGCGGTCGGGTGGGTCGGTGCGGTCAGTGGGCACAGCACACGTGGGTGGTGAGGGGGCCACCGTTCCATTCGATCGCGTCGGCGAACGCCGCGAGCACGTCGAAGTCGGGCCCGCCGTCCTCGGCGACGGCGCGGTGCAGGTTCAAC
>CAZQSU010000020.1:0-34688 GCA_964595905.1 uncultured Iamiaceae bacterium | reverse complement strand
CGGCAACCAACCGTCCGCGATCGCCGCGGTCTGGGCCACGTGCTTGGGACCCTCGGCGCCGAGCAGGATCGGCAGGTCCGACCGCAGCGGGTGGGTGATCGTCTTGAGCGGCTTGCCCAGTCCACTGGATCCCTCGCCGGTGAAGGGATGCTGGAAGAACTCGCCCTGGAAGTCGAGCGGCGCGCGTCGGTCGAGGATCTCACGGATGACGGCGACGTACTCGCGGGTACGGGCGAGGGGTCGCCGGTACGGCTGGCCGTACCAGCCCTCCACGACCTGGGGACCCGACGCGCCCAATCCCAACATCATGCGGCCGTCTGAGAGGTGATCCAGTGTGAGCGCGGTCATCGCGGTGGCGGTCGGGGTGCGCGCCGAGAGTTGACACACCGCGGTGCCCAGGCGCAGCTTCGTCGTCGACGCCCCGAGCCAGGCGAGCGGGGTGAAGCAGTCCGAGCCGTAGGCCTCGGCGGTCCAGACCGAGTCGAACCCCAGATCCTCCGCGGCACGCACCATCTCGGCGTGCCCGGCGGGCTTGTCGGCGAACCAGTATCCGAGGGCGAGTCCCAGTTTCATGGCAGGCGAGGCTATCCGCGCGGGCGGCCGGGCCCGGCGCCGCGGCGCCCGAAACATCGCACCGTGCTATCGTCCGGCCATCACTTGGGTTCGACGGACCCATTCCTCGCCGACAGGAGACAGGACATGCAACGGAAGTTCTCGACGCGCACCATCGCGGCGCTCGTGATGAGCGGATTGTTGGTCGCGGGCGCCGGCGCCTGTGGGAAGGTCAGCGACAAGGTGGGTGAGAAGGTCGCCGAGAAGTCGATCGAAGGCGCAAGCGGCGGCGACGTCGACATTTCCGAGGACGGCATGTCGATCAAGACCAAGGACGGCGAGTTCTCGTCGAAGGCCACCAAGGAGCTTCCCAAGGGATGGCCCGATGACATCCTGCCGGTCGCGGACGGTTTCGAGATCGAGAACGTGACCGAGACCAAGACGCCGGACGGCACCATGTCGATCGTGTCGACCAAGGGCGACAAAGGTGCTGCCGAGCTCATCGACTCCTACGTCGATGCCTTCGAGTCGAACGGCGTCGAGGTCGCGATGCAGACCAAGACCGGCGACGGCGGCATGGTCAACGGCACCAAGGGCGACACCTCCTACCAGGTGATGATCGGCAGCGAGTCCGACGGCAAGGTGAGCGCCATGCTGTCGGTGACGGTCTCCAACGAAGAAACGGAATGACCCGGGCCGTTGGACCCTGCCGTTGCCCCGAGGGGCGACTAGAGTGGAACACGTTCTAGTTTTTTCGCCTCCCGGAGCACTCCCATGTCGCGGTATCCCTTCCCGGTCCCCTACGGATGGTTTCAAGTCTCCTGGTCGAAGGACCTCGCGGTCGGCGAGGCCAGGGCCGCGTACCACTTCGGTCGACACCTGGTGTTGTGGCGTGACGAAGCGGGCACGCCCCACGTCCACGACGCCTTCTGCCCGCATCTGGGCGCCCACATCGGCCATGGCGGCACGGTGCACGGCTGCGAGATCCGGTGCCCGTTCCACGGGTGGATGTTCGATGCACAAGGGTGCAACACCGACATCCCCTACGCGGACCGGGTCAACCGCAAAGGCCGGCTGCGGACCTACCCGACGGTCGAACGCAACGGCCTGGTGATGACCTGGTACCACCCCGACGGGGTCGAACCCCTCTGGGACGTGCCCGAGTTCGAACAATTCACCGGAAACACCGACACCGTCATCACCCGACGCTTCACGATCGCCGCGGCCTGGCAGGAACTGGCCGAGAACGGCGTGGACTCCGCGCACTTCCGCTACGTGCACCACACCGCGGAGGTGCCCGTTCTCGAGGTCTACGAGCCGAACGGGCCGCTCGCCAAGATGCGCTCGGCGCAGAAGTTCGTCACCCCCCAGGGTGTGGTCGAGGGCCGCATCGACGTCGACACGTTCGGTCCCGGGCTGACGTTCACACACTTCAGCGGATTCGTCGACCTGTACCTGCTGGGCTGCAACACCCCGATCGATGCCGAGAACTGCGAACTGCAGTTCACCTTCGTGGTGGGCGACCTCGGCGACGAGGCCACGAACTCGTCGGTCGGCAAGGCGTTCGCCGCGGAGATCTCCCAGCAGGTCGAGGAAGACCGCATGATCTGGGAACACAAGGCCCACATCGTGCGCCCCGCACTCGCCGCCACCGACGGTCCGTTCACCAAGTTCCGCAAGTGGGCCGCACAGTTCTACGTCGACGACCCCGCCGATGCGGCGCCGCCGTCGGCGACCGGCGTGTACCCGCCCCCGGTGTGGTTCGACCGCATGGACGACGCCCCGGCGAAGGCCACGGTGTCGGCCCGGCTCGACGAAGAGTACTGAGCGGGGTCAGCCGGCCATCAGGTTGTGGATGCCGGCAAGTCCCCCGCCGTCGATCACGAACTCCGAACCGGTGCAGTAACTGGATTCGTCGGACGCGAGGAACAGCACCATCGACGCGATCTCGGCGACCGTGGCGTGCCGCTTGATCGGCAGGGTCTGGTTGTAGGCGGAGTCGTCGGTCGAAGTGCCGTCGGGGTTCTGGGTCATCGGCGTGTTCACCCCGCCCGGGTGCACCGAGTTCACCCGGATGTTCGCCCGGGCGTAGTCGATCGCCGCGGACTTGGTCAGCCCCCGGACCGCGAACTTCGATGCCACGTACGCGCCGAGCATCGGCAGGCCGGTGAGCCCACCGAAGCTCGAGATGTTCACGATCGAGCCACCGCCCGCGGTCTTCATCGAGGCGTACACCGCCTGCATGCCGTGGAAGGTGCCCATCAGGTTCACGTCCAGGCTGAGCTGCATCTGGTCGGCCGTGAGGGACTGCAACGGGCCGAAGACCAGCACCCCCGCGTTGTTCACCAGCACGCTCACCGGGCCGAAGGAGTCTTCGGCGACGCCGACCGCGGCGGCCCACTGCGTGGGATCGGTGACGTCCAGGTGGACGAAGCGGGCCGCCTCGCCGAGCGATTCCGCGACCGCCGCACCTTTTTCGTCCGCGATGTCGCCGATCACCACCCGTGCCCCTTCGGCGACGAACCGACGCGCCTCGGCCTCACCCTGGCCCTGGGCCGCACCGGAGATCAGCGCGACCTTTCCGTCGAGACGTCCGTTCATGGGGCGAAAAGGTAGAGCACGGTCGGTCGGCGGCCAAGCCCGCGGGCCGATGATTACATCGTGTTCACCTTCATCCCACTAGATTCTCGCTGTCCGCTGATCCCCGGTGTCCACCGGCCCGGGGCGTCGCGTCATCCGTACCACAAGAGTCCGGACCCTGGAGGGCCGTGTCGGAGCAGTCGCAGGTCACCGAGGAGTCGCACTCGATCAGCCACGAGCCACCGGTCACGCGGGAGCGCAGGCGGAGGACACGGCCCGAGACACGCTGGAACTTCATCATCGCGATCGCGGTGGTCGCGGGGATCGCCGCGGCGTTCTCGTCGGCCTCGCCGACCGGGGTGGGCATCTTCGACGTCATCGAACGCGCCGGCTTCGCGGTCGCCGTCACCTTGTTGGCCGCGTGTTGTCGACGCTGGGCGTGGCTCATTCTCGCAGGGTTCGCCACGGTGCTCGCCGCAACCATCTGGGGTCACGTCGTGGGCGCCGTCGCACTCGGGTTCGCGGTCCATGCCGCGGCGCGCACCGACACCCGGGACCGAGCCACCGGCGCCCTGATCGGCGCGTTGAGCGTGCAGGCGCTGCTGCGCACCGACGACATCGGCTTCTTCGGACTGACCGCGATCCTCACGGCGCTCGCGGTCGCTCCGGTGATGGTCTCGGGCTACCGGACCATGCGACGCCGGAACCGTCGTCGGATCCGGATCGGCCTCACCGCGCTCGGGCTCTTCGTCGTCGTCGCGATCGGCGGCTTCGCCTATTCGGCGGCACGTGCCGCGCAACCACTCGATTACGGCGTCACCTCCGCACGACGCGGTCTCGACGCCGCGAACTCCGCCGGCCAGCTCGGGGCGGCCGGCTACTGGACGGCCGCGCACAACTCGTTCTCCAAGGCCGACAACTTCCTGTCGAACCCGATTGCGAAGCTCGCCTACGCCGTCCCGGTGCTGTCGCAGCACGCGCGGCTCGCCTCGGTTGCCGCCAGCTCGGGAAGTTCCATCACCGGCACCGCAGCACGGGCCGCGACGATCGCGCCCTATCAGCGACTCCGTGCCGCCGACGGTTCCTTCGACCTCGAGCGGATCTCCAGCATGGAGAAGCCCGTCCGTCAGACCGCTCGGGCGATGATCGCCGCACGCGACGATGTCGACGGCGAGACCTCGTCGTGGCTCCTCGATCCGTTCCGGACGCGGGTCGACGACTACCGGTCCGAACTGGTCCGGGCGATTCCCCAGGCGGAAACCGCATTGCAGGCCATCGAGATCGCACCCGAGGTGCTGGGCGGCAACGGTGAACGGCACTACCTGCTGCTGTTCGGGAATCCGGCCGAGACGCGCGGTCTCGGAGGGTTCATCGGTGCCTGGGCCCAGCTCGATGCGAACGACGGCCACCTCGAACTGGTTCGCCACGGCAAGATGGGCGAACTCAACGAAGCGACCGATCCCGCGACCCGCAAGATCACCGGCGAACCCGAGTTCATGCGCCGGTACGGCCACCTCCAGCCGGCGCGGTTCCTGCAGAACATCTCGGCGTCGCCCGACTTCCCCACCGTCGCACGGGTCGCCGAACAGCTCTACCCACAGACCGGCGGCGTCGATCTCGATGGGGTGATGTACGTCGACCCGACCGCACTCGCGGCACTGTTGAAGCTCACCGGCCCGGTCCTGGCGGAAGGCGTGCCCATGCCGCTCACCTCGAAGAACGCCGCGAAGTTCCTCATGCACGACCAGTACGTCGAGGTGCCGGGCATCGACGACCGGACCGACCTGCTCTCGAATGCGGCCGAAGCGACCTTCGATGCGTTGACCCATCGGGAACTGCCGGCCGTGTCGACGATCACCCACACGCTGTCTCCGATGATGCACGGCCGGAACCTCATGGCGGTGGTGAACGATGCCGAGGCGAACCGCTACCTTTCGAAGATCGGTCTCACCGGTGCGTTCCCGAAGCCCGGACGCGGCGACCTCATGTCGGTCCGGATCAGCAACGGAAGCGAGAACAAGGCCGACTACTACCTTCGTGAACTCGTCGACTACGAGGTCGACCACAGTTACGCGAACGGCCTCACGAAGGGCACGGTCAGTACCTGGCTCATCAACGGCGCGCCCGGTTCCGGCCAGCCTGCCTATGTCCTCGGTAACCAGGACACCCGTGCCGGGCGCACCGACGGCCGACCGTTCGGTTCGACGACCCTGCAGGTCAGCATCTACAGCGCATTGCGACCGACCTCGATGAGCTTCAACGGTCTCGAGGTCGGCATGCAGGTCCAGCGAGAGCTCGGGTACTGGGTGGCCACCCAGACCGTGACCGTCCCGGCGCGGGCCTACGTCAAGATCACCACGACGTTCGAAGGTGTACTCGCCGATCCCGACCCCTATGAGTTGACGACCGTTCGCCAACCATTGGCGAACCCGCCCAAGGTCAGCGGTTCGGTGCAGGCCACCGACACCCGGGGCAAGCCCCTCGCGGATCCCGCCAAGAAGTTCGTCGCGGATCGCGACGCGGTGCGGACCATCGTCAGGAGCGCCCCTGACATCCCCGCGGCCGACTAGCGGTCAGGAAAATCCCCACCGCGGGCGACGCGTGCTGTATAGTGACGCAGCAGACCGTTTCTTCCACTATCACCATCAGCGAGGTGAGGGGACAACCCATGACCAGCACAATCCGACGGAACCCCATCGTTCGAGCAGTCGCGGTACTGGCTCTCGCATTGGGTCTGTTCGCCGCAGTTCCGGCTCCTTCCGGAGCCGCAGAGGCCTGTGTGCCAGGCCAGTACGGCGACACCGCTCAGCTCACGGCCAACCCGCCCACGGTCACCCCGGGCGGCACGGTCACCATCGGCGGTTCCGGCTTTCCCGGTGACTGCATCCTCGGCATCAGCGTCGGCTCCTGCGCCGTCGCCGACTCGATCGGCAGCGTGACGACCGACCCCGACGGGAACTTCGAGATCACCTGGGACGTTCCCGACGACCAGGCTCCCGGCGACGTCCTGATCTGCACCACCATGGGTGGGGTGCAGGTCACCGCGAACGTGACCGTCGCATCGCCGACGACCACCACGTTGTCACCGGGTACGGGTGGCTCCGGTGGGACCGGAGGCTCGGGCACGCTCCCCGCGACCGGCTCACAGGTCCTGCCCTTCGTCGCCGGTGGTGTGCTCCTGCTCGTCGTCGGCAGCCTGCTGGTGCTGTCGACCCGGAAGCGGAACGCCGCAGCACGCTGAGCGACTTCCGTCCACGCTGATCCGTGACCCCGCCGAGCGGCGGGGTCACGGTCGTTTTGCGTCGCCCCCGCCCGGCGCTGCGTCGAGGTGGTCCAGCATGAGATGCCCGGCGGTCGAGACCTCGTCACTGACCTTGTCGATGTTGGACCAACCGAGCACCCAACCGACGAGTGCCGAGAACCAGACATGTCCGAGGGTCCGGGCCGTGTCGGCCCTGAGCGTGTCGTCGAGATCAGCGCCGAGTCCGCGCGCGATCGTGCGCGTCATGATGATCGTCATCTGACGCTGGCACGCTGCTGCTCCGGGATCGGGCGAGACCAGCGCGGTGACGAGTGCTTCGGACAGGTTCTGCTCGCGTTCCATCGCCCGTTGCGCCCGCTTGATGACGCTCAGCACGCGGTCGGTCGTCGTCGACCCCGTGGGTGGACGCAGCGTGACCTGGTGCTCCAGCTCGCTGACCCACAGCACCAGGGCGGCGGCGAGCAGATGGTCCTTCGACGAGAAGTACCGGTAGATCGTTCCGAGCGCGACACCGGCCTCTGCGGCGACGTCGCGCATCTGCACCGCGTCGTAGCCACCGACCCGACCGAGGTCGAGCGCGGTGCGCAGCACCCGTTCCCGCCGTTCGAGCTGGCCGGGCGTGAGCGACTCCAGTTCGACCGTGCCCCGCAGGTCGTCGGATGCGCGGTTCACGCCGTCGGCCGGGTGACGAGCTCGGTGAAGGGCACCGACCGATCGGTTTGAGGCTCTCTGGGGAGCCCGAGGACCCGTTCGCCGATCACGTTGTGTTGGATCTCGTTGGAACCGCCCGCGATCTTCACCGCGAGTGCGGCGAGCATCCGCGCCTGCCAGAGCCCACCCGACGGTGCGTCGGCACCCTCCAGCGTGCCGGCCGGTCCTTCCACGGCCACGGCGAGCTCGGCGAGGCGTCGGAGGTGCTCCGCATAGAAGAGCTTCATCACCGAGGCCTCGGCACCCAGGGGGGTTCCCTGGCTCAACGCGGTCTGCAGTCGGTAGGACAGGAAGGTCACGATCTGATGGCGCGTGTGGCAATCGGCCAACTGCTGGCGGATCGACGGATCGTCGGCCAGCCCCATCTCGCGTACCAGGTCGACGACGAGACCGATTTCCTTGCCACGCTCGGAGCCGCTGATCGCCACCCGTTCGTTCGACAAGGTCGTCACCGCTGCCTTCCAGCCACCGCCGACCCCGTTGAGGATCATCGCCGCGGGGATCCGCACCTCGTCGAGGAACACCTCCGAGAAGTGACAGTGGCCGGTGAGCTGCCGGAGCGGACGAACCTCGATGCCCGGCGTGTCCATGTCGAGCAGGAAGTAGGTGATGCCCTGGTGTTTGGGAACGCTCGCGTCGGTCCGGGCCAGCAGGATGCCCATGTCGGACTCGGTCGCCTGGGAGGTCCACACCTTCTGACCGGTGACGACCCACTCGTCGGACCGGGCGTCGTGGACCGCTCGGGTGCGCAGTCCGGCGAGGTCGGACCCCGCCTCGGGTTCGCTGAAGAGCTGGCACCAGATCTCGTCGCCGCGCAACATCGCCGGCAGGAACCGCTGCTTCTGGGCGGCGGTGCCGTGCCGCAAGAGCGTCGGTCCCACCATGCCGTGCGCCACGGCGAAGATCCCGCTCGACACCCCGAACCGGCCCTGTTCCTGGGCGAAGATCGATGCTTCGATCGGACGGCCGCCGCGGCCTCCGAAATCGGTGGGCCAGGCGACACCGGCCCAACCCCCGTCGAAGAGGGTGCGCTGCCAACGTCGGCAGGCCGCGGCGTACTCGGCGTCGGACATGGTCTCGTCGGAGTGTCCGTTCGAGAAGTCGTCAGGATGCCCCTTTTCGACCGCGTTCGCCTCGAGCCAGGTTCTGGCCTCGGCGCGGAAGGCGGCCTCGGCAGGGGTGTCGTCGAAGTCCACGGAATGCGAGACTAGAACAGATTCTCGTTTTCGATCGTCATCGCCGTGGTCCCGCCATCACCCCGCCGGGCACACCGGTGCCGAGAACGTGTCAGAATCGTCCCGTCGGCCGGGCCTCCGGTCGACCGAACCCCACCGCGAAAGAGGGAGTCCCATGGAGCGACTGTCCGGACTCGACGCAACATTCCTCTACCTCGAGACCCCGACCCACCACATGCACGTGGCGATGACGATGGTGCTCGACCCCGCGTCGATGCCGGGCGGCTACTCCTTCGACACGATCAAGAAGTTCGTGCGCTCCCGGCTCCACGTCGTGCCCCTGTTCCACCGACGACTCGCCGAGGTGCCGTTCCGGCTGAATCATCCGGTCTGGGTCGAGGATCCCGATTTCGACCTCGACTACCACGTGCGGCGGATCGGCGCGCCGGCCCCCGGCGGTCGTCGTGAACTCGCGGACCTGGCCGGGCAGATCGCGAGCACGCCGCTCGACCGCACGCGTCCCCTGTGGGAGATGTGGGTCGTCGAGGGGCTCAAGCAGGATCGGATCGGCATCATCACGAAGGTGCACCATGCGGCGGTCGACGGCGCGTCGGGAGCGGACTTCCTGGTGCACCTGTTCGATCTCGAGCCCATCGGCGCCGACGCGTTCGGTGAACCCCAGGAGCTCCCGACCGAACACGTGCCGAACGAGCTCGAACTCCTCGGCCACGCCGCGGCGTCGCTGGGGCGCCAGGTCGCCAACATGCCGGCGCTGCTCGGGCGCACCGTGCAGTCGGTGAACCGGGTCGTCAAGGGCCGTCGCAGCCCCGAGAAGCTCGTCGGGGCCGTCCCGCTGTCGGCACCGGCGACACCCTGGACGGGCTCGGTCACCGGTCACCGGTCCACGGCCTTCGCCCGCGTCCCCCTCGACGACGTCAAGCACATCAAGAACGCCTTCGGCTGCACGGTCAACGACATCGTGCTCGCGATGGTGTCGGGCACGCTGCGCGCGTACCTGGATCAGCACGGCGTGTTGCCCGACGAGTCGCTCATCGGCATCTGTCCGATCTCGGTCGCCGGTGCGGAGGGAACGCCGAGCGGGCCCTCGGCAAATCGGGTCTCGGGGATGTTCGTGTCGTTGGGGAGTGACATCGACGACGTCGCCGACCGCATCGCGCACATCCGTCGCTCCACCAAGGGCGCCAAGACCGAGCACAACGCCATCGGCGCCTCGATGCTCATGGAATGGGCCGAGTACGCCAGCCCCAACGTGTTCAACCTGGCGTCCCGCTTGTATTCGTCGACCGGCCTGGCCGATCGTCACCGTGCGATCCACAACGTCATCATCTCGAACGTGCCGGGACCGAACTTTCCCCTGTACTTCGCGGGTGCCGAGCTCGTGGCCGCGTACCCGCTCGGGCCGGTGATGGAGGGGTGCGGGTTGAACATCACGGTGTTCTCGTACCGTGACTCGGTCGACATCGGCTTCATGGCCTGCCGAGAGCAGATTCCCGACGTGTGGTCGCTCGCTCGGGCCACCGACATCGCGTTCGCCGAGCTGTCGACCGCAGCCGAGGCCGAGCAGCGCCACCACGACCGGGCGTCGGGCCGATCGACTGACACGTCGTTGTCGCTGGTGTCCGACTCGTCGACGAAGAAGCGTGCGACCAAGAAGCGTGCGACCAAGAAGACCCCGGCGAAGTCGAAGGCGCGCTCCAGGGCCGCCCACTGACGCGCGGGGCGTCCCGGGAGCGCGGCCGGCTCTGCTAGAACGTGTTCTATGTCATTCAACATCGCCGACCTCTTCGAGCATGCCGTCGACGCTGTTGGTGATCGCACCGCGCTGATCATCGGCGACACCGTGCGCAGCTACGGCGAGCTCGACGAGCGTGCCAACCGGCTCGCGAACCGGTTCATCGCCGACGGGCTCTCCAAGGGCGACCACATCGGTATCCACGGGATCAACAGCGAAGCGTGGATGGTGGCGATGCTCGCGGCGTTCAAGATCTCGGCGGTGCCGATCAACATCAACTACCGGTACGTGGCCGACGAGCTGGCCTACCTCTTCGACAACGCCGACCTGGTCGCCGTCGTGCACGACGCCACCTTCTCACCGGTCGTCGCCGAGGTCGCCGCCCGGATCGAAGGCCTCGACCACTTCTACGTCATCGACGACGGTACCGACACCGCTGATGCCGGTCTTCCCTCGGTGCCCTTCGAAGCAGCAGTCGCCTCGGGCGACCCCGCACGCCCCACGGTGGACCGGTCGCCCGACGACCTCTACGTGCTCTACACCGGCGGCACCACCGGCATGCCCAAAGGCGTCATGTGGCGCCAGGAGGACGTGTTCTACGCGCTCGGTGGCGGTATCGACGCGTACACCGGTGAACCGGTTGCGAACGAGTACACCCTGGCCGAGAAGGCCGCGGCGTCGCCGGCACCGTTGGTGACGCTGTGCATCCCGCCGCTCATGCACGGCGCAGCCCAGTGGGGCACGCTGCGGTTCCTGTTCGAAGGCAACACCGTCGTGCTCGTGCCCAGGTTCGATCCTGAACTGATCTGGTCGGAGATCGAACGGACCAGGGTGCAGACCCTCACGATCACCGGCGACGCGATGGGACGTCCGCTCGTCGAGACCATCGACGCCCAACCCGACCGCTGGGACACGTCGTCGCTGTTCGTCGTCGCCTCGAGCGCAGCGGTGTTCTCCCCCACGGTCAAGGACCGGTTCCGCGCACGATTCCCCGACGCGATCCTCGTCGACGCGATCGGGTCCTCCGAGACCGGGCACAACGGCATGGCCACCTCCGCCGACGACGACCGCCCCCGCGAAGGCCTCGGGGTCACCGTCAAGGGCTACGAGGGATCCGTCGTCCTCGACGACGACCTGAAACCGGTCGCCCCGGGGTCGGGCGTGGTCGGCAAGCTCGCCCGCGGTGGGCACATCCCCGTCGGCTACTACAAGGACGAGGTCAAGACGGCCAAGACCTTCGTCACGGCGGCCGACGGACGGCGCTATGCGGTCCCCGGCGACTTCGCCACCGTCGAGGCCGACGGCACCATCACGCTGCTGGGCCGCGGATCGGTGTGCATCAACACCGGTGGTGAGAAGGTCTACCCCGAAGAGGTCGAGGGAGCGCTGAAGTCCCACCCCGCGGTGTACGACGCGGTCGTCGTCGGCGTTCCCGACGACCGTTGGGGCGAGCGCGTCGCCGCGATCGTGCAGATCCGCGACGGCGAGACCCGCCCGGCCGACGACACGCTGACCGACCACTGTCGCTCCCAGGTCGCCGGCTACAAGGTGCCCCGGACGATCGTGGTCGTCGACGAGGTGGTCCGCTCCCCCAGTGGCAAACCCGACTACCCCTGGGCGAAGCGGGTCGCCGCCACCGGGTCGGAGTGACCGCGGCTCCGTCGGGGCATCACGTCCCGGTGAACTTCGGCTCCCGCTTCTCGGCGAATGCCCGCGGACCCTCCTTGGCGTCGTCGGTGGCGAACACGGCGAACCCGAGTTCCTGTTCTTTCGCCAGAGCGTCCGCCTCTGAAAGGTCCTTGGTGGCCCGCATCGACGCGAGCACGGTCTGCACCGCGATCGGGCCGTTCGCGGCGATCAGTCCGGCGAGCTCGAGGGCTTTGTCCAACGCTTCGCCGTCGGGCACGACGTGGCCGATCAGGCCGATCTCCTTCGCTTCGGCCGCGCCGATCATGCGACCGGTGAGCAGCAGATCGGCGGCCATCGTGAAGGGGATCTGGCGCTGCAGGCGGACGGTGGAGCCCCCGAGGGGGAACAGGCCGCGCCGCACCTCGGCGATCGCGAACTGCGCGGATGCGCCCGCCACGCGGATCTCGGTCGCCTGAAGGATCTCGGTACCTCCCGCGACGCAGTACCCCTCGACCGCGGTGACGATCGGCTTGGAGGGTCGGAAGTGCCGCAGCAGCGCGTGCCAGGCCATCTCGAGCGGATCGGTGGCGTGACCGTCCGGCGTGGCCCCGCCGTCGGAGGGCGCGACGTCCATCTCGCCCAGCGCCTTGAGGTCCATGCCCGAGCAGAAGTTCCCGCCGGCACCGGTCAGCACCCCGACGCGCAGGTCGGGATCCTCGTCGAGTCGGTGCCACGCGTCGTGGGCGCCCTGGAGCATCGAGGCGCTGAACGCGTTGCGGGCCTGTGGCCGGTTCAGGGTGACGACCAGGACGTGGCCTCGCCGTTCGACGATCAGGTCGCCGTCGCTCACCGGCGGCCACCGTGCGTGTTCGACCCTTCGATCGCATCGACCAGCCGGTCGGTCTGGCTCCGGTGTTCCGCCACCAGCAGCGCCAACCAGTAGCGGAACAGCCTTGCCATCGAATAGCGCCCCACGAGCACCGATCCGATGATCACCAACGCCAGGCCGAGTCCGCCGCCCGAGAGGACGTACGGCATCTGATCGGCGACGTTGCCCGTGCCCGAGGCGCCCCAGTAGCCGGCGAAGACCATGACGATCCCGATCACGACCAGCGCAGTGCCACCCCACAGCAGCCACGCCTCGCGCTTCACGGTCTTGGCGGGGACGTCCAATGCGGCGACGTCGTCGCGGAACGTGTCCACGCGCGACATCGAATTCTCGTTCGACACGGGCTTCTCCTGTGGGGTCGTGTCCTGCTGTGTCACGTCGATGCTCCCAGGTACGCGGACGCGAGTTCCGCTTCGATTTCCGATGGTCGTCCTTCGGCGGTGATCCGTCCGCCGACCATGATGGCCGCCAGGTCGGCGACGCCGAGCACGGTCCGGGCGAACTGTTCCACCACGAGGATCGAGACGCCGGTCGCCGCCACCTGGGCGACCAGTTCGTACAACTCCGAGACGATGAGGGGTGCCAGACCCATCGAGAGTTCGTCGAGCACGAGGACGGCCGGGTCCGTGGCGAGCCCCCGCGCCAGGGCGAGCATCTGCTGCTCACCGCCCGACATCGTGCCAGCGAGCTGATGGCGCCGCTCCCCCAACCGGGGAAACCGCGCATAGGCCCGCTCCTCGATCGTCGCCGTGTCCATGCCGCCGTAGGACGCCATGCGCAGATTCTCGTGCACGGTGAGCCGGGGGAAGACGCCACGGCCCTCGGGAATCATCGCGACGCCGGCACGGGCGAGCGCATGCGGCTCGGTGCCGTTGACGTGACGGCCGGCGAGATGCACACATCCGCGGGTGGCGGGCACCAGGCCACCCAGGACCTTCAGCGTGGTCGACTTGCCGGCGCCGTTGGGGCCGAGCAGCGCCAGCACCGAACCGGCCGGAAGCGCGAGGTCCACGCCGTGGAGCACCTCGATGCGTCCGTAGGCGGCATGCACACCACGCAACTCGAGCAACGCGGGCTCCCCGCTCATGCGGCCCCCTCGTTCGTCCCCAGATAGGCCGCCTTCACGTTCGGGTCGCTCTGGATGTCGTGGGCGGACCCGGACGCGAGGATCGCGCCGAAATCGAGCACGAAGATGGTGGTGCAGACCCGCATCACCAGTGGCACGTCGTGTTCGACCAGCAGCACTCCGAGCCCCTGCGCCGCGAGTTCGGTCAGCAGCACGGCGAGATGGTCGCCTTCCGCATCGCTGAGCCCCGACGCCGGCTCGTCGAGCAACAGCAGCTTCGGGCGGGTGGCGAGCGCCCGGGCGATCTCGACCAGACGTGCCCTGCCGGTGGGGAGATCCTCGGTCCGTTCGTCTGCGACGTCGCGCAGCGACAGGCGGTCGAGCAGCGCGTCGGTCGCCATCGCGGGGCTCGGGCCGCCGCGTTCCCGTCGCACCTCGGCGGCGACGAGCACGTTCTCGCGCACGGTCATCGAGCCGAAGCTCTCCAGACGTTGGAAGGTCCTGGCGATCCCCGAACGGGCCCGACGGAAGGGGCGGGTCCCGGTGATGTCGACCCCCTCGAGCGACACCCGGCCGGCATCGACACTCTGGAGCCCGGTGATCACGTTGAACATCGTCGTCTTGCCGGCACCGTTCGGTCCGATCAGCCCGGTGACCGACCCGGCAGCGACCTGCAGGCTCACCGCGTCGAGTGCGAGGTTGCCGCCGAAGCGGACGGTGACATCGGTGACCTCAAGCAGGGACACCGCAGTCCTCCCGGTACACGCCGAGCCCCGCGTCGAGGGCGGCCTGATCGGCCGCGGTCGCGGAACGACCCGCCACCACGAACGCCTCGGGTGAAGCGGCCGGCGTGGCCTGCGTGGTGCCCTGGTGGGTGGCCGATGTCCCAGCGGAGCGGTCGAAGCGCTCGCGGACCCGGTCGACGGCCTGCATCACCGCCCCGTCGGGATTCTGGGCGAGGGTGACCCCGACCAGACCCGGAGCGATCAGCATCAGGTTGTTGATCGACGGGAAGATCTCACCGAGTCGGGGCATCGCCACGAGGAACACCGCCCCGACGAACGCCCCGGCGATCACGGCGATGCCGCCGACGACGGCCAGCAGCAGCACGGCGAGGCCGGGCAGCGCACCGTTGATCAGGGAATAGTCGGACTGGCCGACCTGGCCCTTCCAGCAGCCGAGCAGGTAGCCACCGACACCCGCGATGCCGGCCGAGAACGCGAAGACCGCCAGTTTGACGACGGTCTGGTTCATGCCGATCGTCGCGGACGCGGCCGGCGAGTCCTTGAGCGCCTGGAGTCGTCGGCCGTACGAACTGCGCCGTAACGCGAGCACGCCGAGGCCGAGCGCCGCGAACACCGCCGTCATGAACACCAGATAGGCATGGTCGCCGGCGAGAAACGACGGCCGTCCGAACGCGCGCGTCCCCGACGAGAAGTTCTGGTCACCCGCGAACACGACGTTCTCGACCACGAGTGCGAACGCCATCGTCCCCAGCGCGAGGTACAGGCCCTGGAGGCGCAACGCCGGCAGGGCGATGAGCGCGCCGATCGCCGCCGCGGCGACGAAGGCCACGACCAACCCCAGCAGCGAACCTTGCGGGCCCACCACGACCACGGCGACGAAGGCACCGAGGCCCGCAAAGGTGAGCTGTGCAAGCGAGATCTGGCCGGCATAGCCGGTCAGGGGCACGTACGACAGCATCACGATCGCCAGGGCCACCACCACACCGAGGCTGCGCAGGTCGGCGCCGTGCAGCAGCTCGGCGAGTCCGGCGACGGCGAGGACGAGCAACACCGCGGCGACGGCGCCCTTGCGGAACGACGGACGGGGGATGCGTCCCAGGCGCTCGGTCGCCGCCGCGACCTTGATCCGCTCCTGGGGGATCACCAGCAACACGACGAACAACAGGATCACCGGCAGCGACCCTCGGATGTCGTTGTACCAGTCGGGTGACGACGACATGTGCGCGGCGCCGAGATCCATGTAGGAGCTGGCGAGCCCCAGGATGACCGCGCCCAGAAACGTCAGGGGCAGGCTCCGCAACCGACCGACCATCGCCGCCGCGAACGCGTTGATGACCAACAGGGTCAACGTCGCCTGGTCGAGGTTGCCCGGGAGCGTCGGAGCGATCAGGATCCCGGCGAGGCCGGCGAGGAACGACCCGATCATCCACGCGCTCATCGACGTACGCGACGGGTTGGCACCGTTCAGTCCGGTGAGGTCGCGGTCGTCGACGACCGCTCGCATCGCGACGCCGAGCCGGGTTCCCTTGAGGATGATGCGGAGCCCGATCGCCACGGCGACCGCGCACAGCAGCACGATGATCTGGTGCCAGGGCAGGTTCACCCCACCGAAGCGGACCACGTTGTCGCCGAAGAAGCGCGGCAGGTTCGGTGGCGGCATGATGTCGCCGGACCAGACGACGCGTGCGACGCCGAGCAGTCCGACGAGCAGACCGATCGTCACGACGATCCTGGTGATCACCGACGCGCCCGACAGGTGGCGCATCAGCAGGCGTTCGATGAGCGCGCCGAGCAGGGGCGCCACCACGAAGAGTGCGATGACGATCGCCACCGGGGCCGGCAGATGCCGACGGACCCGGAGCTCCCAGTAGACGTACGCGACGATCATGCCGACCGCCCCGTGCGCGAAGTTGAAGATCCCCGAGGTCTGGTACGTCACGACCAGGCCGCTGGCCGCGACGGCGTACACGCCGGCGGTGGCGAGGCCGAGGATCGTGAACTGGATGATTTCGGAGAAGCTCACGGCTTCAGGTCCTCAGCGGTGACTCGTCGCATGGACCGACGGCGCGCCGACCGGGCCGATACCGGTCACTTGACGGTGGTCGGCGGCGTGCCCCAGTCACCGTGGACCTCCGTGGTCGCCTCGGGATCACATGCGAAGCTCTTGGTCGGGTCGTTCGAGTCGTTGTCGGGGAAGACCTTGACGAATTTGCCCTTTTCGACCTTCAGGATCATGGTGCAGGAGTTGGTCTTCGTGCCGCTGAGGTCCTGTGGTGGATGCAGTCCGCCGCCGGTCCACTCGGTCTCGGCCTTGGCGTCCGCCAACAATGCGTCCCGCGTGAGGTCCGAACCGAGCTTCTTCGCAACGGTCGCGAACAGCAACGCGGCGGAGAACGCCTGCACCCCGAGCGACGTCGTCGCGACCTTCGCATCGAAGTCGTGCAGGATCTTCACGTATTCGCTGATCGCCGGTGAGGGGTTCTCGAAAGGCTGGGTGTTGGTCTGGACGTAGACACCGTCGGCGAATCCCGAAGCGGCCAGCGTCGAGTCGTAGTACTGCTGGCCGAGGTCGATCACCTCCGGGCGGTAGTTCGCGTCGTCGAGCGCCTGGAGCATGCCGATCGCCGCGTTGACCGTGTCGACCATGGTGACGTACTCGACGCCCTTGTTCTTCATGGTCTGCGCCTGGGTCTTCCAGTCGTTCTGGATCAGCGGGTAGTGGTTCTCGTAGATGAAGTCGTAGCCGAGCTCCTTGCGGGCCTGCACCGCCCGTTCGGCCTGGTCGGCCGCGGCGGCGGTGGTCGGTGAGAACACCGCCCCCTTGGTGATGGCGTCGGGGAACTTCTTCGCGAAGTACTCCGCGGCGCCCGTGGCGTACACGTTGCCCAGGTTCGGGACCGGTTCGACGTTCAGCGGACTCGCGGTCATCGGGTACGTCGCGGTGTATGCGGAGACCGAGATGAGCCCGCAGTCGACCAGCGGCTGGGCCATCGGGGCGTCCTGGACGACGCCCGTCCCCACCAACGCGAAGGGCTGGTCGTCGCAGGCCTGTTTGGCCGCGTCGAGGGAGTTCAGCAGCTTCGCGTCGTAGGTCTTCAGCTCGAGCTTGCGACCCTCGATGCCGCCCAGGTCGTTGCACCACTTCACGAAGGCCTGCATCGACGGCTCGATGCCGGCGGTCGGGACCCTGATCGCACCGGCGTTCTTGTCGGAGATCACCCCGATCGTGATGGTGGAGTCGGTCACGCCCTTGTCGGTCGCCCCCTTGGCGTCGCCTGGGCCGCACGGCACCGGCAGGGTACCGAAGTCGTCACCGTTCGTTGCGCTGGTGGTCTGCGAGGGCGCGGTCGAGTTCAGTCCATCGTCGTCGCCGGCGTTGTCGGTCCGGTTGCCGCAACCCGCGGCGACGAGCAGGACCGAGAGCCCGAGTGCCGTCAGCCGTCGACAACGGTTCCGATTCGTCGTGGTCTTCACGTTCATCGCTGCTTTCACTGCTCCTCGTTGAATCGGACGGTTCGGCCACCGTGGTGGAGTTCTGACGGGGCGTCAGGCGAGGCTACCGGATCGGTCACGACCGACGTGGCAAAAGACACAACGGCGGGTCGACCGAGGCCAGCGACGTCCCCAACGCGGCGAGGTGCTCGGCACCGCCTCCCAGACGCTGCTCGTGTTCCTTGGCCCACCGGAAGTACCGGTGGACCGGATAGTCGAGGTCCATGCCGATGCCGCCGTGCAGGTGCTGGGCGGCGGCGACCACCCGCTGTGCGGCCTCGGCCGTGAAGTACTTCGCCACGGCGATCGCTTCGGCGGCATCGACGCCGACGTCGAGACGCCACAGGGCCTGCCACGCGGTCAACCGGATCAGTTCGGTGTCGATCCAGGCATCGGCGGCGCGGTGGGCGACGGCCTGGAAGGTCGCGAGCTTCGATCCGAACTGCTCCCGGTTCGACACGTACGTGGCGGTCAGGGCCAACGCGCCCTCGCACGTGCCGACCTGGGCCACACAGGTGGCCGCGATCGCGCGGTCGCGCATCCAGCGTTGGGCATCGACGTCGACGCCGACCGAGCCGGTCAGGATCGCGTCGTCGCCGAGTGCGACGGCGTCGAAGCGTACGATCGCGGACGGTTCGCCGCTCATCGGTGCCAGGGTCTCGGTTGCCACTCCCGGCGCATCCGCGGGAACGACGGCCAACACGACGTCACCGTCGACGCGTGCGAGCGGGACGACGTACGCGTCGGCGTCCGCGCCGAAGGGCACGTACCAGCCGGTGCCGCTGATGCGCCGCTCGGGCGTGTCGTGGTGCTCGCGCACCGGTGGACCGGTGGCGTCGTCGACCCCGACGAGCACGCCGGTGAGGATCGTCGACCCGGTCGCCACGCCGGGGAGCCAACGTCTCTGCTGGGCGTCGGATCCGAATGCGGCGATCGGCGCCGCGCCGAGCACGAGCGTGGCGTAGGCGGGCAGCGGCGCCGCGGCACGCGCCACGGCCTGGACGACGAGCGCGGCCTCACAGATCCCGAACCCGCCGCCGCCGACCGATTCGGGCAGGCCGATTCCGGTCAGACCGGCCTCGGCGAGCGCCTGCCAGGCGTCGTGAGGCCAGGCGTGGTGCCCGTCGCGTTCGAGGGCGCGTAGCGCGTCGGGCGCGCACCGGTCCGTCAGGATCCGGTCCGCGAGGTCGGTGATCGTGCGTTGTTCTTCGGTGAAGGTCAGGTCCATGTGCTCACATCCTCGGGGCGCGGGGCATGCCGAGCCCGAACATCGCGATCAGGTCCCGCTGGATCTCGTTCACCCCACCACCGAAGGTGAGGATCAGCGCGCCCTGCATCGCTCGCGCGAGACCGCCTTCGAGCACGGCGAGGGGCGAGCCGCGGTCCTGGGACGCCCGGGGACCGACCACCTCGGCGAGCAGCCGGTACGCGTCGAGGAAGAACTCGGTGCCGTACACCTTGATCGCGCTCGACAGGGCCGGGTCCATCGTCGACGCGGAGGCCGCCTTCCAGTTCATGAGCCCCAGCGCGTCGATTCCGGCCCGGACGCGGGCCAGGTTCTCCTGGACCCACGGCTCGTCGACGCGTCGCCGAGGGGTGTCGTCGAGCGGCCGGCGGGCCCACTCGAGCGTTCCCTCGAACGCCCGCTCGACCGAGCCGGTCGGCGCGAGCGAGATCCGTTCGTAGTTGAGCTGATTCACGATGAGGTCCCAGCCCCGGTTCACCTCGCCGATCACCGCGTCCGGGCCGACACGCACGTCGTCGTAGAACGTCTGGTAGGTGCTCGCGTTGACCATCGTCGGGATCTTCGTGTACGAGAACCCGGGCGTGTCGGTGGGCACGGCGAAGATCGTGATGCCCTTGTGCTTGGGGGCATCCGGGTCGGTGCGGGCCGCGAGCCAGATGTAGTCGGCGTAGCTGGCGAGGCTCGTGAACACCTTCGCACCGTCGATGACCCAGGTGTCGCCGTCGCGCACCGCCCGGGTCGTCAACGATGCGAGGTCGGTGCCGGCCGAGGGTTCGGTGTAGCCGATCGCGAAGTGCAGGTTGCCCGCGAGGATCTTCGGCAGGAAGAAGTCCTTCTGCTCGTCCGAACCGAACTCCTGGATCGTGCGACCGACCGCGTTGATCGTGAGAAACGGGGTGGGCGCGTTGGCCCGCCACGACTCGTTGGTGAAGATGTACTGCTCCAGCGGCGTGCGCCCCTGCCCGCCGTATCCGGTCGGCCAGCCGATACCGAGCCAGCCGTCAGCGCCCATCTTGCGGACCGCCTCGAGCGACGCCGGTCCACCGGTGTCACCACTTGCACACTCCTCGGTGACCTCGGGGGTCATCAACTCGTCGAAATACGCGCGCACCTGCGCGCGCAGCGCTTCCTGTTCTTCGGTGTAGGCGATGTGCACCGCGGTGTGTCTTCCCCTGGTCCGAACTCGTCCGACGACACGAGACTCTAGACCTGACGATGTGTCAGAATCTGGATTCATGGTCGATCAGCCCGACAATCCCGACATCAACCTGATCAGCGGTGAGTTCTGGGGACGGAATCCGCACACGGAACTCGCCTGGATGCGCGCCAACGCCCCGGTCTACTTCGACCGGAACTCCGGCGTCTGGGGATGCGCCACGCATGCCGGGGTCATGGAGGCCGAACGCATGCCGAAGATCTTCTCCAACGCGGCCGGCATCCGTGCCGACGCTCCCCCGCAGGCGATGATGATCGACATGGACGATCCCGAACACCGGGACCGTCGCAAGCTGGTGTTCAAGGGTTTCACGCCTGCCCGGGTGAGCGCCCAGGAAGACCACCTGCGGGACCTGTGCAACGAGATCATCGACAACGTCTGCGAAAAGGGCGAGATCGACTTCGTCTGGGACATCGCGGCATGGCTTCCCCTGATCGTCATCGCGGACCAGCTCGGCGTCGCACCCGAGGACCGCGCCACCTTGCTGGGGTGGTCCGACGACCTGTTGCGCGGCCTCACCGGACTCGACGACGAAGCCGTGATGGCCAGGACCGCCGAGGCGTTCGGCGGCTACTGCGAGTACGCGATGCGCCTCGCCGACGAGCGACGGCGCCAGGCGACCGATGACCTGATGAGCATCCTCGTCCACGCCGAGGTCGACGGGATGCGACTCGACGCGGATTCGGTCATCGCCGAATCGCTGTTGATCCTGATCGGCGGTGACGAGACCACCCGCCACGTGATCTCGGGCGGGCTCTACCAGCTCCTGGTCGAACGCGACCGCTGGGAGGAGCTGCGGGCCGACCGGTCACTCGTTCCCGGCGCCGTCGAGGAGATGCTGCGGTGGGTGAGCCCGATCAAGAACATGAACCGCACCGTCACCGAAGACGTCACCTTCCACGGTGCCGAGCTGAAGGCGGGCGACAAGCTGCTGCTGCTGTACCCCTCGGCGAATCGCGACGAGTCCGTGTTCGACGACCCGTTCACCTTCGACATCCACCGCACCGACAACGATCACGTCGCCTTCGGCGGCTACGGCACCCATCACTGCCTCGGCAAGTCGCTGGCGCGGCTGGAGCTGCAGGTGATGTTCGAAACGCTGCTCGACCGCCTGCCCGATCTGGAACTGGTCGACACGGCCGAGCCGTCGTACCGTCCGGCGAACTTCGTCTCCGGCTACGAGACGCTACCGGTGCGCTTCACCCCGGTCCCGCCCACGCGCCTCAGCGAGCGGACCTGATCAACACGGACCCGGTCTGGCCGACGGAACGTTGGGTGAGATCGGCCCATCGGAGCAGCTCGCTCCGGTCCACACCGGGGATCTGCACCGGGGGGATGTCGTCGGGGTAGTCGAAGCTCGGGTGGTCCCGGATGACGTCCTCGGCCATGTGGACGAGCAACGCGAGCCGTTGGCGCCCCGCGGGGGTCGTCATCAGGCCGCCCGGCGGGTTCAGGATCGAGTCGTCGGCCACGTTGGCACGGACGTCGGCCAGGTCGTGCTCGGTCTCGACCAGCCTGCGGAACGCCGGCGCGAACCGGATCCCGCGACCCTCCGAGGTCGCGGTCGCGACCCCGGCTCGGACCCGATCGGTCGACCGTGTGAGTTCTGCCTCGTCGGCCGGAGAGAGTGACGTCGCCGTTCCCAGCACCCGCCACCCGTCGACCGCCTCGTCGCTCCCGTCGCCACGGACGAAGCGGATCTCGTGGTCGAGCTTCCGGGAGCCACACGCCGGTATCGGCGACGGCTCGAACTGCTGGATCGCATCGGCGCAGAAACGGACCCCGGCGGCATCGAGCGCGACGATCGCCGCGGCCGTGTAGGGGTAGGCGCCGTAGCCACTGGTCCGTACGGCGACCGAGCCGTCGCCGACCGCGTCGAGCATGGTCGTGTTCAGGGCACGGCTCCGGTCGACGGTGCGATCCGGAGCCACGGTGACGCCGTAGGTCACCGCGGCATGGGGCAGGTTCACCACCGCCACGACCACCGCGGCGACCGCCACCGCACCGGTCCCGAGACCGCGCAGACGTCGGGGCGCGGCCCGGGCGATGCCGTAGGCGAGCGCGAAGGTGACGAACATCGCGACGACCCAGGTCGATTGGACATACGAGGGATACGGGTTCTGCACCTGGCCGACCGCGCGCACGATGGTCGCCACCGACGCGACCGACGCGACCGCGGCCAGAAACAGCGCCGACGATGCGGCGCGGTCCCGACGCCGGAACGCGCTCGCAGCGAGCACGAGCGCGAGAAGACCGAGGGCCGACAGCACCGCGGCCACGGCCATCGTCGAGGGCGGCGGTGCGGTCGACAGCAGGTACGACGACGTCCGGCTCGGCCGCAGCCAGAAATCCGGTGGCATGAACAGCGACAGCCACCGGCGGCCAGCATCGGCCGTCGAGAGCACCGTATCCGGCTGAGATCTCCCGGCCCGCCAGAGGTTCGACAGGTTTCCCGGGGAATGGGTGAGCTGCTGCACCACGACCGGGAGCCACATGATCGCGGTCACCGCCAGCCCGCCCCCGACCGCCCGGAGCGACCGACGACGCCGGTCCGGCCAGGACCCGTCGGGGCGTCGTCGCCACTGCCAGAGCACCCCACCGACCCAACAGGCCAGCGCGACCCCGCCGATCGCGGGGACCAGAACCGTGAGGACCAGATGATCGAGGAGGAGGAAGTTCGCCACGACCGCCAACAGGGGCAGGACACCCTCGTCGCCCGCGGCCAGCGCCCACGACCCGAAACAGAAGGCCACGAACGCCGGCAACACCATGACCATCGGCACCGGCGAAACGAGCAGTGCGGGCGACAGCACCCAGTTCAACACTGCCGCGAAGCAGAGTGCCGCGGCGCCCGCCCGGTGGCCGAGACGGCGCTTCACGAACCAACCGGCCAACAGGAACCAACCGATGTTCAACAGGCCCATACCGATCAGCGGACCCCAGTTGCTCCCGAACAGCCTGATCGGCGCCCAGAGCCAGTAGAGCTGCCATGCGCCGGGGAAGTAGGTCGCGGCGTCGGCGTACCTGCTCGAGTCGGTGAACATGCCCACGAGCGTCGGCGACGTCCCCAGGGCGTACTTCGCCCGCACCACGGTCGGGGCCGCGTCGAGCACCGGGATCCAGCCCGTGAGGCCACGTCGGACGACCTCGACCGCGATCGGCACCACACCGAGCACGGCGACGACCCGGTACACCAGGCGGCCACGCGCGGTCGTCTCAGGTGCCGTCACCGCGACCCCATCGGTCGGTGATCGCACCCGTTCACCTTCACCGCTGGGCGACGAGCGCGGTCGCCGTGCCGGTGAGCATGCGTTGTTCGAGGTCCGCCCACCTGGCGAGCTCCGACCAGGTGATCCCCGGGATCTCGATCGCGTCGCGGTTGCGACCGGTCCAGTAGTCGGGATCGGAGTCCGGCACCAGCATGGCAGTTCGGATGTAGTCGGCGAACGACGCTCGTCCCGACGGGGTCGCCATCGCGGTGTCGAGTGAGTCCAACACCCGACGGTCGCCGATGGCGTCTCGCACGATCTGCGGCGTCTGTGGGCGCTCGAGATAGGCAGCGAACGCGGGCGCCAGGCGGATACGCCGACCGCGTGCCGTGGCGTCGCGCACCAACGAGGCGATGCGAGCGGACTCTCGCTCCAGCTCGCGCTGCTCGGAGTCCGTCAGCGCCGAAACCGTCGACAGGATCCGCCAACCATCACGGTCGATCGCGGACGGATCACCGCGGACGAATCGGATCGTGTGATCGACCCGTCGGCCGGTACAGGCCGGAATCGGCGACGGCAGGAACTGGGGAATCGGATCCGAGCACACCGGGACACCGGCGTCGTTCAGGGCGACGATCGCCGCGGAGGTGTACGGGTACGATGCGCTGTCGGTTCCCCGAACGGCGACGATCCCGCCGTCGTCGACCGCGGCGAGGACGTCGTCGGTGAGGCGCCTGCTGATCTGGATCGTCGCGTCCGAGGGAACGGTCACGCCGAAGGTGATCGCTGCGTGGGGAAGATTCGATGCGGTCACGACGAGCCCCGCAACGACGATCGACGGCACGGCCAGCCGTGAGGTCTGTGCCGGCGCGGCCCGGGCGAGCGCATAGGCCAGCGCAAAGGTGACGAACATCGCCACCACCCACGTCGACTGCACGTAGGCACGCGCAGGCCGGACCACCGGACCCACGGCACGGGTGATGTTGACGCACACCGCGGCGGCGGCGACCGCCGCGAGGCCCAGCGCTGCGGCCGCCGGCCGGTCGCGACGGCGGTACGCAGCGACCGCGCCGACCAGCCAGAGCGTCACGAGTGCCAATGCAGCCACGACCAGGGCGAGGCGCGATGGCGATGGCGTCGACGACATCAGATACGACGACGTCCGGCTGGGGCGGAGCCAGAAGTTCGGGGCGACGAACAGCGACAGCCACTTGACGGCCGCGTCGGTGAGCGACAGCACCGCGTCGGGCTGTGCCCGTCCTGCCCGCCACAGGTTGGTGAGATTGCCGGGTTCGTGCGTGAACTGTTGGATCAACGGCGGCAGCCACATGACCAGCGTGACGCCGAGCGCGGCGGCCGAGACCCGGAGGTTCCGACGGTGCATCTGGGGCCATCGCGCCGGCTCGGACCGGCGCCGGTGGGCCAGACCGGCGATCCAGCAGACGACGGCGAAGCCACCGATCACCGGCACGAGAAGACTCAGCACCAGGTGGTCGAGGAGCAGAAAGTTCGCGACGAGCGCGAAAAGCGGCAGCACTCCCTCGTCGCCGGCCGCGAGCGCCCACGCCCCGAAGCAGTACGCGGCGAACGCCGGAAGCACCATGACCATCGGCACCGGCGACACCAGCAACGCCGGCGACAGCACCCACTCGAGCAGCGCGACGAACACCAGCGCCGCGGCACCGGCGCGATGACCGAGACGGCGCTTCACGAACCAGCCGGCCAAGAGTACCCATCCGATGTTCAACACGGCCATGCCGATCAGCGGACCCCAGGTCGTGCCCAGCACACGGATGGGAGCCCAGAGCCAGTAGAGCTGCCAGGCGCCGGGGAAGTAGGTGACCGCCCCCGCGTAGTTGCTCGAATCGGTGAACATCCCGACGAGGCTCGGGTGTGTTCCGAGCGCCGTCGACGCCCGGAGCACCGTCGGCGCCGCGTCCTGGACGGGAATCCACCCGGAAAGACCGCGACGCACGGCCTCGACGATGATCGGGGTCACCGCGCACAGCGCGACGAAGCGGTACACCAACCGATCTGTCGGGGTCCGGAGGCGCTCACGGATTCGACCCCTGATCACGAGTCCGCCACCATCGACGCGCCGACGAAGGCCTCAGGCCGTGCCGGGCCGACCGCAGGCGACGGCCCTCGCCCACCGGTAGTCCGCCTTGCCCGCGGGACTCCGGTGGATCTGATCGACCGCGACGACACGGCGAGGGTGCTTGTAGCCGGCCAACGAGCCGCGGAGGAACCCGCGGAGCTCATCGAGGTCGACGCGCGAGCCGTCCCGGGTCTGGACGACGGCGCCGACCGCTTCCCCCCAGCGCTCGTCGGGGACGCCGACGACCACCACGTCCGCGATGTCGGGATGCGCCTGGAGCGCCATTTCGACCTCTTCGGCGAACACCTTCTCGCCGCCGGTGTTGATGCACTGTGAGCCTCGTCCCAGCAGATTCACGGTGCCGTCGGCCTCGAGGGTCGCGAAGTCGCCGGTGAGGACCCAACGGTCGCCGCGGTGTTCGACGAAGGTCGCCGCGGTCCGCTCGGGGTCGTGCAGGTAGCCGATCGGAATGCGGCCCTTGAGCGCGACCCGACCGACGACCCCCGATCCGGGGGCGACGGGCTCGAGCCGATCGTCCAGAACGGCCGTGTCCTCGGCGTACGGAGAGAAGCGGGCCACACCGGTCCGACCGGCCTCGGTCCGGGCCGCGTCGTCGCCGTCGCCTTCCGTCGCGGCGATGCGTTGGGACCCCTGGGCACCGGTCTCCGACGAGCCGAAGCCGTCGACGAAGATCTGATTCGGGAACGACCGGAGAAAACGGGACTTGAGGGCGGGTGACATGGGCGCGCCCCCGTTCGAGATCGAGAAGACCGAGGTGGCGTGCCAGCGGCCCGGGTTCGCGTCCCAGGTGTCGAGCAGGGGTTTGCCGGTCGCGTCGCCCACCACGGTGAACAAATTGACGTCTTCGGCGTCGACGAGGTCCCAGACCGTCACCGGATCGAACGATCCGGGCACCAGGATCACGCGACTTCCCGCCCACAGCCACGAGGTCGCCACCCACTGGCCGGCGGCGTGCATCAGCGGTGCCATGCACAGGTAGGTGGCGGGTGACTCCATGATGTGGTCCGCGAGCTGCGCGGGCTCGCTCACCGGGTTCATCCGCATCGGGTCGCCCCCACCGAAGCATGCGAAGAACGCATCCTCCTGCCGCCACAGCACCCCCTTGGGGCGCCCGGTCGTGCCACCGGTGTAGATGAGGTAGTGATCGTCGCCGCTGCGTTCGACCACGGGACGGGCCGCCTCGGCGTTCGCGTCCTGGATCCGGTCCCAGCCGATCGTGCCGTCGGGAAGCGAACTCGAACGCTCGGCCTTCGACCCGGGACCATCGACCGCGACCAGCATGCGCAGTGCCCCGAGCTGCTCGGGTTCCAGACCCGAGACGACGTCGGCCCGCGCCCGGTCGAACACGAGCCCGACCGCCCGCGCATCGCCGAGGATGCCGGCGAGTTCAGCCGACCCGTAACGATGATTGATGTTCACGGGCAGCGCGCCGAGCTTCCAGCCCGCGAGCTGGGCCTCGATCCATTCGGTGCAGTTCGGGGCGAAGATGCCGAACGTGTCGCCTCGGGCGATGTCCGACGCGACGAGATGAGCGGCGAAACGGTTCGCCCGGTCGTCGAGCTCGGCGTAGGTGAGACGGCGTGCTCCGCAGACCAGCGCTTCACGGTCCGGCACCCGGTCGGCCGCGTGTTCCCAGACGTCTGCGAAGTTGAACGTACGTGGCGGGGCGACTTCGGCCATGGCCTGTGACGCTACCCCGGACGCCGGCGTCGCCGGGCCCGGTGCCGTGGTCATCGACCGGAATCGCCGAGATCTTCGAGCACCAGAAAGGCGCGTCGATCGGCAAGATCCGCCCATCGCCTCCACTCGGCGATGGTCAGCCCGGAGTCGGCGAACGGTGACGTCGCCGCGAGTGTCGGCTCCGAGACCCAGAGCGCGACGAAGGCGCGCAGCACCTTCTTCCGCTCCGCGAGCGGCGCCGGCTCCGACAGCTCCGACAGCTCCTCGTCGGCGGCCCGGACCGCTCCGGGATCGTGCGATTCGAGGAGCCGGCGACCATCGCGGGACAACGCGATCGGCCGACGCCGGTCGAGCCACGAGGCGACGCGCGCGTCGAGCTCGGCGAATCGGCGTTGGTCGGTGGAGCTCGACAGCGGAATGGCGGCGATCGTCGACGCCGAGGTGAGCGAACTCGGCGAGGCGTCGTCGGTGACCTCGAGGCCGACCACCCGCCGCCGCTGATCGTCACATTCGGGTACCCCCGCGAGCGGCGGGCTGCCGGCCTGTACACAGAAGTCCGTTCCCGAGCTCCGCAGCGCCAACACCAGCGCCCCGAAGTACCCCTGGGTCGCATAATCGGGTCTGGTCCGCAACGCGAGTGGTCGACCGTCCTCCAGGTGATCCGCCACCACCCGGTGCAGGCGGTCGACGGAGGCGGTCGCCACGTCGTCCGGCACGTAGCCCCGGGCGCTCGTGGGAAGGTTCGCGAGGCCCGCGACCACGCCCAACGCGGCGAGCGCCCACACCGCCCGGGTGGCGGGCCGCGCCCACACCGCCCGGGTCAGGCGCCAGAGGCCGTGGGCGACCGCGAACCAGACGAAGGCTGCGACGCCCCAGAGCGGTCGGACGTACCCGGCGATGCCGAACCGCGTCGGCGTGGAGTAGATCGTCGGCACCGCCGCCGCCATCGCGGCGATCGCCAGGATCAGTCCCCAGAACGCCGTCCGTTCGCCGCGGCGGTGGGTCGCCGCTAGCAGCGCGATGAACACTCCGGCGAGGACCAGCGCGGCGACGACGTCGAACGTCGCGGACGTACCCGCGACCGTCGGCGCTCCCGGCACGTTGTGGAACGGCGGCCGGTCGAAGGAACCGCGCAACCAGAAGGGTGGGGAGGCGATCAGGCCGATGAGCACGTGGGCCGAGAACGACCAGCTCCCGACCACCGCCCGCTCGTGGCCCGAACTCTGCACGAGCAACTCCAGGTTGCCGGGCCGCTGGGTTGCTTCCGCGAGCAGCGTCGGCGCCCACATCACCGCGGTGACGACCGCGGCCCCGACGAGCCCGCGCCAGTGGTGTCGCGGCTCGTCGGGCGCGGCGTCGGCGACGCGCGTCCGCTTCCGCACGGCGAGCACATGGCCGACCACCGCGACGGCGGCAACCACGGGCACGACCACGACGAGGATCAGATGGTCCAACCACAGGAAGTTCCCGATGACGGCGGCGACGACCAGCGCCGGCGGGTCGCCGGTCGTGGCGCACCACGCGACGAGCAGAAACGGGACGAGCGGAAAGATCAGCATGGTCGCCGGTACCGGGTCGACCAGGTAGCCGATGCCGATCGACCAGGCGAACACCCCCAGCAGGGCGACGCCGGCGATCGCGGTGCCCCGGCCGTGGCACCGCCACAGCATCCATGCGGCCAGCACGATCCACAGGGTCGACAGCGAGGCCATCGCGATCGGTGTTCCCCAGCCGTTGCCGAAGAGCTCCACCGGCCCGGCCAGTGCATAGAGCTGGAGGGGGCCGGGGAACGACGTGACGGTGTCGCCGAACGCGCCGCTCGCCGCCGGCATGCCGACCAACGGAGGGTGTGACGTGAACACGTCGCGAGCGCGGGCCACGGTGAGTGCGGCATCACCCATGGGCTCGAAGCCGCTCGACGCGACCCGCCATGCCGCCACCCAGACAGGCAGGATCGTGGCCATGAGCGTCACGGCGAAGACTCCCGAGTGACGTCCGCGGAGCGGTTCGGCACGAATGCCGGGCGCCTCGGCCGCGGCGACGCTGCTCACCGACCGGCCCCGGCCCGCGGGGTCGCATCTCCGACGGGCACCGTCACCCCTGGCATCGGCTCACCGTAACCGAACGGCTGCGAAATCGGCGGCCCACCCGGTACGTCCTAGGATGTGACGACCCGTCAGAAACGTCGCCTTCCGCCGGGTCCTGTGCCCTCGTCCGCTCGATCCCAGGAGGCCCGTCCGTGCCCGCGCACCCTCCCCTGCAAGGCGTCCGCATCATCGAGTGCTCGATGCTCGGACCCGCCGCCATCACCACGCCGCTCGCGGAACTCGGCGCCGAGGTCATCAAGGTCGAGCCGGCGACCGGAGACTACATCCGCCAGATGACCTGGCCGATCGTCGAGGGCACCTCGCTGATGCACCTGCACGTGAACCGGGGCAAACGGTCGATCGTGCTCGACCTGCGTACCGACGGCGGCGCCGAGGCGTTCCGCGACCTGGTGCGTGACGCCGACGTGGTGGTCGAGGCGATGCGCCCCGGCGGGCTGGAGCGGCGCGGCCTCGGCTATGGGGCGCTGCGCGCGATCAACCCTCGGATCGTGTTCATCACGATCTCCGGCTACGGCATGACCGGCCCGTACGCCGAGATGCCCAGCCACGGCATCGCGTACGACACGTGGGCCGGCATCGTCACACCGGAGGTGACCGAGGACGGGTTCACGGTGATCCCCGAACACGTCTCGATCGGGATCAATGCCGGCCCGCTGTACGGCGCGCTCGGCATTCTCGCCGGGGTGATCGGCGCCCGCGCCTCGGGTGAGGGCTACCGACTCGAGATCGCCCAGTCCGACGCGGCCGCGGCCTTCGACTGGTACCGGTCGGAGAGCCACAAGGCCTACGAGCGTCCCGAAGACGAGGTGACCGGCAATCCCTCCGACGACTACGTGCGCCGGGCGCCGGGCACCGCCGGGATGCGGGAAGGCGTGCGCTACCAGTTGTATGCGACCGCGGATGATCGCCATGTGCTGTTCATGGCCTCCGAGCAGGCGTTCTGGCGCAACTTCTGCGAAGGCGTCGACCGGATGGATCTGTTCGAACGCTGGCCCGGCTCGAAGTACGCGGACCATGCCCGGGGCAACACCGAACTCCAGGCCGAGCTGCGCGACCTCTTCGCGACCCGGACCGCGGCGGAATGGCTGGACTTCGGGCTCGAGGTGAACACGCCCATCGCCCCGGTGAACACCCCGGCGAACATCGGCGACGATCCCCAGTTCGCGGCGCGGTTGGGGTGGATTCCCGCTTCGGAGCTGGGCGCCGACGAGCTGCCCTCCCCCATCAAGATCGTCGGCTCGGAGCTGCCACACCCGATCCCCGCGCCGACCGTCGGCCAGCACACCGACGAGGTGCTCCGGGAGGTCGCCGGCTACGACGACGACCGGATCGCTCACCTCCGACAGGCCGGTGCTCTGGGCTGACCGTCGGGGCGGGACGGTCGTCTCCCCCGGCTGGTGACCCGAGCGCCACACTGTGACCATGGCGGATTCGGACCCGATCGCGATCATGGGGGGCCGGGTGCTGACCGGGTTGGTGGACTGCACCGCCGATGTGTCCGCTCTCGACTCGACCGGCCTGTGGGCCGTGCTCGTCCCGTTCGAAGGCCCGGCCGTGTGTGCTCGCTTCGCCGCGGCCCGTCCGATGCCCACCAGCCCGCTCGGCCGACCCTGGCGGGGACTCGCCGCCGGCGCGGTGTGGCGCTCGTCCCTCGACGACGTCGCCTTCACCGCCGGCGTCGACGACATCAGGCGACGGATCGCGGCGGGCGACGTCTACCAGGTCAACCTCACCCGCGTCCTCGACACGGACTGGCCGGCCGACACCGACGTGGTGGCGCTGGGCACGGCGCTGGCACGTCGTCACCCGGCGCCGTACGCGGCGACCATCCGTCTCCCCGGCGTGGCGGTGGCCTCGGCATCGCCGGAACGATTCCTACGCCGCGACGGGGCGACCGTGTGGTCGTCGCCGATCAAGGGCACCGCCGCATCGGCCGACGGGTTCCTCGACAAGGACTGGGCCGAGAACGTGATGATCGTCGACCTGGTTCGCAACGACCTCGGGCGCGTCTGCGCGTACGGCTCGGTGACGGTGCCCGAACTGTGCGCCGTCGAAGAGCACCCCGGGCTCGCCCATCTGGTGTCGACCGTGCAGGGTGAACTGCGCCCCGACGTGGGCTGGGCCGAACTGCTGGACGCCACGTTCCCACCCGGATCGGTGACCGGCGCGCCCAAGCTGGCCGCACTCGAGGCGATCGGCGCGCTCGAGCCGGTGCCACGCGGCCCCTACTGCGGGGCCATCGGCTGGGTCGATGCCGACCGCTGCGTCGGCGAGCTGAACGTGGCGATCCGGACGTTCTGGCTTGCCGACGGCCGGCTCTGCTTCGGCACGGGCGGGGCCATCACCTGGGGGTCGGACCCGGCCGGGGAATGGGCCGAGACCGAACTCAAGGCGGCCCGCCTCCTGGCGGTGGCATCCCGACCGAATGCCTGAGCCCGTGGCTGCGGCGGATGTCACCGCCCGATACCGCCGACGATACGGGTCACCGTCGTCACCACGCGTACCCTTGGGGTTTCGACGCGTCCGCTCCCGTCGGCCCTCGGGCCGCACCGTGCCGGTGCGGAGGCGCCATCCCACGACCCACTCCCGGCGTACGCCGCCCGGGGAAAGGATCACATGACCATCACCGCCGCCGGTCCTCGACAGGACCAGACGACGGATCGGCTGATCGCCGCGTTCCGGATCGTCGCCATCGCCGAGGCCATCTCCTGGGCCGGTCTGCTGATCGCGATGGCCTTCAAGTACGCCCTCGTCGAGAACGAGGTCGGCGTGCGGATCGTCGGGCCGATCCATGGCGCGATCTTCCTCGCCTACCTCGTGGCGACCCTCGCGGTCGGCGTGCGCTGCCGGTGGAGCCCCAAGGTCATCCTGCTCGGCCTGTTCGCGGCGGTGCCACCGTTTCTCACCGTCGTGTTCGAGAAGTGGGCGGACCGCAACGGTCATCTACGCGTGCCCGACGCCGACCCTGCGGTCTGACATCCCGTAGGATTCTGACGGGTCGTCAGAAACATCCCCGGACACGGCCCGAGGAACGCGCACCATGGACCTGTCGCCCACCGACGAACAACACCAACTCGCCGACGCCCTGGACCAACTCCTCGACCGGGTCTCCGGTTTCGAAGCGGTGCGGGCGGCCGAGTCGCAACGGGGGTTCGACCCGGCCGTGTATGCCGCGCTCACCGAGATGGGGGTGTGGGCGATGGGGCTGCCCGAGGCGGTGGGCGGCATGGACGCGGCCCTGGCCGACCTCGCCGTCGTCGCCCGCTCGTGCGGGTCGCACGCCGCGGCCGTCCCCGCGGTCGAGGTGCTCGTCGCCGGTCGCCTCCTCGGCCGGGCAGACTCCGGCGCCGGCCACCTCGGCGGCGTCGCCGACGGCACCTCCCTCGTCACCTTTGCGCCGCGCCCGGCCGACGGCGACACCGCAACGGTCGTACCCGCCGGTGCCGTCGCCGATGCCGTGGTCACCCTCGTCGGCGACGAGTTGGTGCTCGCCGCTGCGCCGGGCCGCGACGGCGCGACCTTCCCCAACACGGCCCACGCGCCGCTGTCGGACCTCGCGGTCGGTCCGGACACGACCGGTCGGGTGGTGCTCGCGTCGGGCCGGGCGGCTCACACGGCCTTCGCCGCGGCGCAGGACGAATGGCGGGTGCTCACCACGGCGTGGCTGTGCGGACTGGCCCGATCGGCCCTCGACCTCGGGGTGGCCTACGCGATCGAGCGCCGGCAGTTCGGCGTGCCGATCGGATCGTTCCAGGCCGTTGCCCACCCCCTCGCCGACGTGGCCTGCTCGTTGGACGGCGCCGATCTGCTTGGCGCAAAGGCGATCTGGGCGCTCGATGAAGGCGAGCCGATCGGTCCCCGCTTCGCCGCGTCGGCGTTCGCCTTCGCCGGGGAGGTCGCCGAACGAGCGGTGAAGGTCGCGTTGCACACCCACGGTGGCTACGGCTTCATGGAAGAGTACGACATCCAGTTGCTGTTCCGGCGGGCCAAGGCGACCCGACTGTTGCTGGGCGACCCGCGTCGCGAGTTGCAGGTCGTCGCCGATCGCATCGTGCCGGTCGACGCCGACGGCGACCCCGTCGACCTGCCGGCGACCACCCAGCCGCCGATGTCCCCCTCCCCGACCGACGGAACCGACGGCGAACGGCGCGGTCCTGACTTTCGGCTCGGTGCCGACGTGGAGGCGTTCCGTGACGAGGTCGCGTCGTTTCTCGACCGGCACGTCACCGACGAGGTGATCGAGACCGCGCACGCCACCGGCACGATCCACGACTGGGGGCTGCACCGCGCGATGGCCGCCCAGGGCTGGATCTCGGCGGGCTGGCCCGCCGAATACGGTGGTGGGGGCCGCTCGCCGCTCGAGATGAACGTCCTCTCCGAGCAGATGTACCTGTCGGGCGCGCCGGTCGACGGGATCGGGGTGGCGAGCCTCGTCGCCCACACGATCCTGCTCGAGGGAACCGAGTGGCAGAAGACCACGATCGTCCCCGAGATCCTCGAGGGCAGTGCGATCTGCTGTCTCGGCTACTCCGAACCCGAGTCGGGCTCGGACGTTGCCGCGTGTGCGACCAGGGCGGTGCGCGATGGCGACGACTGGGTCGTCGACGGCTCCAAGATGTTCACCACCCTCGCCCACGAGGCGCGCTACGTGTTCCTGCTCACCCGCACGAACCCCGATGTGCCCAAGCACAAGGGGCTCACGATGTTCGTCGTGCCCATGGACACCCCCGGCATCGAGATCTCCCCGGTGCACACGATGGGCGGCGAGCGCACCAACATCACCTACTACGACGGCGTGCGGATCGGCGACGCCTACCGGGTCGGTGACGTCGACGGTGGCTGGGGCGTGATGATGACGGCGCTGGTGTTCGAACGCAACTCGGCCTGGTACGGCGAAGCGGTGCGGCTGCTCGACCACGCGGTCGCCTGGGCCGCCGCGACCCCGGCGCCCGGCGGTACGGGAACGATGGTCGCCGACCCGCTGGTCCGTGAACGTCTCGCCCGTGCCGCCATCGGCAACGAGGTCGCGAACCTGCTCGGGTGGCGGGCGGCCTGGCTGGCGTCGATCGGCACCCTGCCGAGCGTCGAGGGCACGATGGCGAAGCTGTTCACCACCGAGCACTACCAGCGGGCCGCATCCGACCTGGTCGACCTGCTCGGCGCCGACGGCGTGCGCCGCCACGGCGACCCGGCCGCTCCCGCCGACGGCTGGATCGAGGCGACCGAGCGGCACTGTCAGGTCACGACGATCTACG
>CAZQSU010000019.1:0-35963 GCA_964595905.1 uncultured Iamiaceae bacterium | reverse complement strand
CCGTCCCCGTCCGCAGAATCCGAGGCCGCAAACCACACTCAGCCGCGTAGAGCCCTATATCGCCCTCGCGGAGGCAGGGTTCGTGACGCTCGAGCCGCTCGGCCCTCGAGTGCATGGGCCGCTCGACGAGGTGCGTCAGGTCTTCGTGGAACACAAGGTTGCGCATGCCCTCGAGACCGGGATCGACACGTGGCTGGCGTGGCCCGGGTCGGCTGATTTCTCGATCGACTGACTCGCCGGAATTGCTCGTGGACCCGTACCTCGAAAGCGGCCCTGAGGGTCCACCGTTGCGCGAGCGTGTGGAAGCATGTCGCTACTCGGGCGCCGATGTGCTCTGTGTCGTGGCGACCGAGATCGACGGGTTGTGGCGTCGGGGGTGTGCGACGGTGGATTGGGAGATTCCCCACCCTTGGGATCCAGACCGTTACCCGGTGCTTCCGCGTGGGGCCGAGGAGCTGATCCGGTCCCTGCCCGAGGGCACAGCGGTTCACTTCGTGCGGTACCTCGGCACCGGTTGGATCGCGGTCGTGGGCCACAGTGGGGAAGGGTTGCAGGTCGGTGATGCCCTCGGCGCCGGGTCGTGTGTCGCATCACGGCAATGGACCACCCTCGCCGAACGGAGGGTCTTGGCGGTGCTTGCGATCGATTCACCGCAGGGTGTCGCCGCGGTCCGGGCCGCTCCGGGACTGATCGAGAACGTCGTCGAACGGAACCCGCACGTCATCGCCGACAACCGGCCCGAAGCCGCTCGCCCACCCGGCCCGATCGCGGGTCACGACTCGAAATTCGGAGCGAAAAGGTCGTGTGACCGCCTTTTCGCTCCAAATTTGGAATCGCGGGTGGGCGCGGGTGCGGGTGCACGGGTGCGGGTGCGCGGGTGCGGGTGCGCGGGTGCGGGTGAGGGTGTGGGAGTCAGGCGTTCGGGTCGGGGCCGACGCGGGCGCCCGGGGGTGGGTCGTCGGGGGGCGGAACCTCGACCATGGCCTCTTCGACGTCGTCGAACTCGGTGCGTAGCACCCGGGACATCACCCCGTGCATGTCGTAGAGCGCGGTGATGTAGGTGAACTCCAGGATCGCCTCGTCGCTCAGATGCTCCTGGAGTACCGCGAACACGCCGTCGGCGACCCGGCCACCGTCGTAGACCAGTGCGTCGGTGTACGCGAGCAGCGCCCGCTCCAGCGGCGAGTAGCACTCGGCGACCTGCCAGTGCGCGATCGCGGCGATCTGGGCTTCGGGCACCCCCGCGGTGCGGGCCGACTTGCAGTGCTGGGAGAACACGAACTTGCTCGCCCGCGCCCAGCCCACCCGGAGTTGGCCCAACTCGCGCAGCTTCGGGTCGATGTGGTGCGGATTCTGGTACAGCATGAACCCGCCCACGCAGTGCTCCAGCACCGAGGGCACCAGCGCGAACGTCGTCCACCAGTTGCCCGGGGTGCCGTCCGCGGTGCCCGGTTCGGCAACCGGGTCCCGGTCGCCGAAGACATAGTCGTACATGCCGATGACGGTGCGGTCGTCGGTGTCGCCTCGGGCAACCTGGCGTAAGCGGGGCATCGGACGGTCCTTTCGACCTGCGGGTGGGGCAGAGGCTCGACGGCCGGCGCTGCCGGCGCGCAAGACGAGCGAGCCGGATCGGTCAGTGCGCGACGGCGGTCGGCCGCATCGGTGCGTGGGCGACGTCGGCGTCGGTGAAGGTGCGGGTCCACGCTGCGAGCTCGAGCAGCACGCCGTCGGGGTCGAAGAAGTACACCGAGCGCACGTACACGCCGTCGTCGTCGGCGGATGGCGCGACGCCCCACTCGGAATCGTCGTGGTTCAACACCTCGGTGTGGGCGATGCCCTTCGCGTCCAGCAGGGCCACCTTGGCATCGAAGCGTTCCGCGGGCACCGTGAAGGCCAGGTGGTTCATCGACCCGACCGCGGAGAGCAGATCCAGATCGGTCGGGTAGCCGTGCGGTGCCGCGATGCCCGGCGCGGCCGGTGGGGCGTCGGGGAACCAGAAGAAGGCGAGCGTGTCGCCGTTGCCGATGTCGAAGAAGAAGTGCTGGCCCCCGCCCTCGGGCAACGCCACGGTCTTGACCAACGGCATCCCCAGCACGCCCGAGTAGAAGTCGACGGTGCGACCCATGTCGGAACAGACCAACGCCACGTGGTGGACCCCGCCGAACTCGAAGGTCGCCTGGTCATCGGTTTCGATGTCGGTCATGTACCTGGCCCCTTTCCCCTGGTCGGCGTCCGTCGTGCATCGAAGCCGACGGTCGCGTCTTGGGGGCAGCGTAGCCAACGCGCACCACGCCACGCTGCCGGTCATCTCGCCGATCGAAGCCGAGACCGAGGTCGTGTCCGAGCACGGACGTCGAACGACCGGTAGTGTGGCGTTCGGCACGATCGAGGCGACCTCATGGAAGGGCATGTATGCGATTCCGGTTCCTGCACGCGGCAGACCTGCATCTCGACACCCCGTTCAAGCGCCTCACCGGCGTGCCCGACCGCATCGCCAGAGAACTTCGTGACGCGTCACTCGTGGCGTTCGAGTCGTTGATCGACACCGCGCTCGCCGAGAAGGTCGCGTTCGTCGTGTTGGCCGGTGACATCTACGACGGGACCGACCATGGCGTACGTGCCCAGCTCGCCTTCCGTGACGGCCTCGTCCGACTCGCCGACGCCGGCATCTCGACGTATGTCGCCTACGGCAACCACGACCCGATCGGCGAGGGCTTCTCCGCGATCGGCGAGTTCCCGCCGGAGGTGACCGTCTTCGGCGCCGACGAGGTCGGCCGGGCGGAGGTGCGGATCGACGACACCCTGGTCGCCACGGTGTCGGGGATCAGCTACGCGACCCGTGAAGAGACCGAGAACCTCGCCCTGCGCTTCCCTCCGGTGAAGGGCAAGGGGTTCCACGTCGCGGTGCTGCACGCGAACGTCGGTGGCCAGTCGGACTTCAAGCCGTACAGTCCGTGCTCGCTCGACGACCTGCGGGACGGGGGTTACCACTACTGGGCGTTGGGGCACATCCACCGGCGCAGCGAACTCGGCGACGGTCACCCGCTGGTGGTCTACCCGGGCAATCTGCAGGGACGCAGCCCCAAGCCCAGCGAGCAGGGACCCAAGGGCGCGGTGATCGTCGACGTCGACGGCACCACGGCCACCACCCGGTTCGTCGCGCTCGACGCGGTGCGCTTCGACCACGTCGAGGTCGCGATCGACGACAAGAACCTCGACGACCTCGAACAGGCCCTCGTCGACGCCGCCGACGCGTGTCGCACCGACGCCGGCGATCGCCCGGTCGTCGTGCGGGGTCACATCGTCGGCCACGGCCACCTGCACGACGACCTCGCCCCCGCCGATCGCCGCGACGACCTGCTCGCGCGCGTACGCGATCTGGCTCGCAACGCCGAGCCGTTCATCTGGTGGGACGACCTCGTCTGGCGAACCCGGCCGGCCATCGACGTCGCCGAGCGGGCCTCGGGCGACGACTTCATCGGGGATCTGCTGCGCGAGGTCGAACAGGGCGGCGCCCGAACCGAATGGGTACCCTCCATCGGGGTGGAATACCGCAACTGGCTGGGGGACCGGGCGCCTGCGGCCGACGATCCGGAGCTGTTCGACGAGGCGGTCACCACCGCGCTCGTCGCGCTCATGGAGGACTCCTGACGAAATGGACGAACTGACGGACGAACTGACCGCCGACCACCGGAAGAGGCCTTGAGCATGCACATCGAGGGATGGTCCATCGACGCGTTCGGGGCACTCACCGACGTCGAACGCACCGGACTCACCGAGGGACTCACCGTGGTCTTCGGACCGAACGAAGCCGGCAAGTCGACCCTGCGGCACTTCGTGCTCGGGGTGCTCTTCGGCTTTCCGGCCGGCAACACCAACTATCCGCGCTACAGCCCGTCGTCGGGTGCGATGCGATCGGGTCGGTTGTACCTGTCGTCAGATGGCGAGGACTTCGTGTTGTCGCGCCTCGAGAAGAAGGGCTCGCGGTCGGGGGAGCTGACGTTGTTGGGTCCCGACGGCAAAGCACGTGGCGATGCCGAACTCACCGCCTTGCTGGGCGGGCTGAACCGGAAGGTGTACGACAAGATCTTCGCGATCGGCCTCGACGAGTTGAACGACCTCGCCGCGCTGACCGACGGCGACCTGCAGGACCATCTGCTCTCGGCCGGGGTGACCGGCGCCGGTCGGATCGCGACCAGGGCCCGCAACGAACTGCGTGACCGCGCCGGGGCGATCCACCGTGCAAGGGCCCAGTCCACCGAGGTCGCGGCGATCCGTGAGGAACTCCGGGCGGTGGAGGCGCGCCTGTCCGATGCGCAGCACGCGGCGCGCGACCTCGGAGAGCGCCGTGAGACCCTGGCCGCCAAACGGCGCCGGGCCGATGATCTGGCCGAGGCCGAACGGACCGCCGAGCGGGCGGCCCAGCGAGCCGAACGGCTCATCGAGTTGTGGCCCGCCTACATCGAAGCCGCGGACGCTCAGGCCGAACTCGACGCGATGGGTGACGAAGCGGTCGACCTGCCGCCCGACACGAGTGAGCGCCTCACCAGGGCGCTGGCGGCCGTCGAGGCCACCTCGAACGAGGTCGCCACGCGGACCGAAGATCTCAACCGTGCGCTCGCCCAACTCGAGGTGCTCGAAGCCGGTCACCTGCCGGATCTCGCCGCGCTGCAGCCCGACCTCGCGGCGCTGCAGCACCGGCTCGGTGGCTGGGCCCAGCAGGAGGAAGAGGCGAGGACCCGTGGCGAGGAACTCGCCGAACTCAGACGTCGCCTGGCAGCGGAGCTCGACGCGGTCGGAGTGCGGGACGCGACCGAGTTGACCCGTATCGGCAGGGTGGTCGCAGCCCGCGATCACCTGAAGGTGACCCGCAACGCGTTCGACGAGAAGGCCACCGCGCGGCGCCGCGCGGCCGACGACGTCGAGATGCAGACCAAAGAGGTCTTCGAGGCCGAGGCCGCGGCTGCGACCGCGACCGAAGCGATGGAGACCGCACCCGGGGATCTGTCGGCACAGTCGTTGCGCATCGAGTCGGACCGGGCCGCCCGTGAGGCGATGTTGCTCGACCGTCTCTCTGAGGACTTGAAGGATCTCGAGAGCTACCGGCGCGACCTCGCCGCCGCGGAGGGCAGCGCCCGCGGAGGCGACCTGGCGGACGCGAAGGCGACGTCAGGGCTGCAGCCACGCCACGTGCTGGTGGGCCTCGCCTCGGCCCTCGTCGTGGCGGCCGTGGTCGCGGGTCTGGTCGCCGGTGTCCTGGCGGGCGCGGTCCTCGGCGTCGCCGCGATCGTCGTGGGTGGGGCGTCCCTCGCCCTGGCGGCCGGGTCAGGCGATCACCTCGACGAGGGAGCGCGGCGTGAGTTGGTCGCGAAGGTCGACATCATCGAACGCAAATGTGTCGACACGGCACAGATCCTGGGTTTCACAGGCCTCCCGGAGATGGGTCAGGTCGCCGCCGCGAAGGCCGAACGCGACCGCCAGTCCGCGGCGTTGACCGCCCTGGTCGCCGCCGACAACCGTCTGTCGACCGCCCGGGCGGCGATGCGCGCCAAGAAGGAACACCTGGCCGATCTGACCCGTGCGCACGATCGGGCCCTGGAGGCGTGGCAGGAATGGCTGGCCGAGCACCAGCTCCCCACGGCCTTGCGCCCGGAAGGAGTCGACGAATGGCTGACCCATCTCGATTCGGCCCGGGCACTCGCCGACCAGATCCGCGTGGCCGACCGCCGACTGAACGAGTTGCACTCGGCGCTCGAGGAAGCGCCGAAATCGGTGATCGAACTCGCGGACCGTGCCGAACAGGCGTCACGGTCACCACTGCGTTCGGGAGGACCATCCGGGTCGGTCCCGGTGACGGTCACGCCACCACGGGTGGATTCTTCGATCGGCGAGCTCCAGGCCGTCGTGGCCGCGATCGCCGAAGGCATCTCCCAGGCCGCCGCCGCGGAGCGTGAGGTCGGACGGGTCCGTGACCAGTCCGAGGTGTTCCGCGACGAACTGGCGCGCGCCGACAAGGCCGCGGACGATGCCCGAGCCGACCTGGACGCGACGTTCGCGGCAGCCGGCGTGACCGACGAGGGGCAGCTCCGCAGGCGGCTCGCCGAACACGAACGGCGTGGCGTGCTCACCCGCGAGATCGCCGCGTTCGAACGACGTCTGGCGACCGAGTCGGGGTCGCAGGCCGACGCCGACCGCACCGCGTTGGCCGAGCGCGCGCCGGACGAATGGGCCGCGGAGCGGACCCGGGCGCTCGAGGAGACCCGTACGCTCGCCGCCGAACGCGATGAGGTGTTGCGGGAAGTCGGCGCGATCGAGAGTGAGGTGGCGTCGATCGAAAGGTCGGCCGACCTGCCGACCCTCGCGTGGCAGCGCGAGGAACTGGTCGAGCGCCTGGCGAGGGCGATCCGCTCGTTCACGGTGCTGCACCTCGCCGCGGGGCTCATCGACCGGACCCTCGAGCGCTACCTCGACGAACGGCAGCCGGCGGTGCTCCAGCGGGCCGAGGCCCATCTCGACAAGATCACCGAGGGGCGTTACACGACGATCCGACTCGACCCGGCCGACGATGCCACCCCGCGGCTGACGGTCGTCGACGCGAAAGGTCGTCCGCACGAGCCGCGGGGCCTCAGTCGGGGCACCATCGAACAGGTGTATCTGTGTCTGCGGCTCGCCCTGGCCGAGCAGCACCACCAGTCTCTGCCGCTGCTGCTCGACGACATCCTCGTCAACTTCGACCCGGAGCGGGCCGAGACCACGACTCGTGTGCTCGCCGATGTGGCCCAGAACCGGCAGGTCGTCGTGTTCACCTGTCACCCCTGGGTCGTCGAGGTCACCGAGTCGGTCGTGCCCGATCTGCACCTGGTCGACCTGGAGTCCCGCGTCGCCTGAGGCGTGGCCACTTTCGGGCGCTCGGCGGTCGGTTCGCGATAGTGGACCGCGTGATGATCCGTCGGGCGGCAGCGTGGGTCGGTGCGCTCGTGATGGCGATGGGCACGGTGGCGCTCGCTCCCGTCGCGTCCGGGACGCCGCAGACGGCGCGCCCGGTCGGGCCGACCGCCAAGGCGTCGATCACCTTCGACGTCGACACGGGCAAGGTGATCGATGCGGGCAATGCGCGCGAACCCGTGGGAGTGGCGAGCACGATCAAGCTGCTCACGGCACTCATCGTCGAGGAGAACGTGAAGATGGACGACGAGGTGCCCATCACCCGGGCGGCCGCGGACGTGTCGCCGCTGAAGCTGACGATGGAGCCCGGGTCCCGCTGGCGGGCGGGCGATCTGATGCACGCCATGCTCATCGCCTCGCTGAACGACACCGCAATGGCCCTGGCCATCGAGGCCGGTGGCGGCTCCATGGCGGGATTTCATCGTCAGGTCGCGGCCGAGGCCCGCCTGCTCGGTCTCGCCGATCACCCCGAGGTGCAGGATCCGACCGGGCTCGACGGACCCGACTCGGTCGGAGGCGGCAACCTCATCAGCGCGCGCGATCTCGCCATCGTCACCCGGGCGTTCCTGTCGAAGCCGGCGCTCGCCGCGATCGTCAGGATGCCCTCGTACCACTTCACGGGCGGCGACGGAAAGCCCCACGTCGTCTACAACCACAACGCGTTCTTGAACATGTACCCGGGTGCGATCGGGGTCAAGACCGGCTACACCGATCGGACGGGTCACAGCCTGGTCGCCGCGGCCAGCCGCGACGGACGCACGCTCGCCACGGTGGTGATCGGCTCGCCCGATCCGGTCGGCTTCGCCACGGCCCACCTCGACGCCGCGTTCGCGGCCGGACCCGACACCCCCGGGACCGGTGACGTGCTGCCCGAGCCGACCCCGCCGACGACCGTGCCGCCGACCACCGCCACGACCGTTCCGCTCCACCTCCCCGCCCAGATGAGTCCGGTCGAGACCTCGGGTTCTGGCATCTGGTTCATCGGCGCTGCGGTGGTCGTCGCGTTCGCCGCCGCGGCTACGCTGGCCATCGGTGTCCGACGACGTGGCCGAGCAGGCGCTCCCCGATCTCGCAGCGATCGAAGCTGACCTGGGGGCGGTCGGCCGAGCGTTGACGCGGCTCGACGAGGGCACCTACGGCCACTGCGGGTCGTGTGGGGCGGTGATCGCCGAGGAAGACCTCGAAGCGGATCCTCTGCTGGAGCGCTGTCGGGACCATCGGGCCGACGATGTGATCGACCCGGGATCGCCTCAGACCGCTTGGGGATCCGGCGGCGTCGCGTCGAACTGATCCGGGTCGTTCTCGGGATCGTAGAGATGGACGCGTGCACCCAGGGTCACAGCCGGGCCGCTGTCGGTGACCGTCAGATCGATCCAGCGTGCGCCCAGGTTGGGCAGGTAGCGACGCGGCGCGCCGTAGCGGGCCTCGAGCGCGTAGATGACCCCACCGTGGGTGACGACCAGCGCGGTGTCGTCGTCGCCGAGCCCGTCGACAGCGTCGGCGAGGGCGGCCTCCGCCCGCACCAGCAGCTTCGAATCGGGTTCCCATCCGGGCGGTCGACGTTCGATCCACCGGTCCTCGGGATTCTCGGCCAGGTACCCGGGCCACGCCGACTTGATCTCGTCTCGGGTGAGACCGGACCATTCACCGGCGTCACGTTCGATCAGCCGGTCGTCACCGCGGACCGGACCGATCCCGAGACTTTGCGCGACGATCGACGCGGTGTGGTGGGCACGCTCCAGCGTCGAGGCGACGACGAGGTCGATCGCGCCCAGATGCCGGGCGGCCACCGCGGCCTGGTGACGACCGTGATCCGAGAGCGGCGGGTCGGCCTGGCCCTGCCAACGTCCCAGGGCATTCCATTCGGACTCGCCGTGGCGCACGAGCAGCAATCGGGACATCGGGTGAAGACCGTACCCCGTGGCCCGGCGCGCGGTTACGCTCGGAACCCGATGTCGACCGCGGGATTCCAGTGAGCCGACCCTCACACCCGGGCGGATCCTCACGGGCGTCGCACCGCTCGACGGCCGCTGCGGGGTCACTGCGGGGAAAGGCCTCGCCACGACGCGCGCCTGGGGGCGCCCGCTCGTCGACGTCGAATCGGTCCGGATCCCCGCGTCGCGAGCCGGCGAACGCCAAGCGGGGCGGCACGAGTGGCCGCCGGTCGACCTCTGCGAAGACGGGTGCCGCGAAGCGGCCGAAGCAACCGCTGCCGTTCGTGCCCGGGGCCGCCCGGCCGGGACGCCGCCTGGCCCCCGCGTACGATCTGGAGGGGCCGCGCATCCGTCTCGGGGTCGTCTGGTTCGTCTCGGTGTTCGTCGCGCTCGTGATCGGTCGGGCACTCGGCGACTTTCCGCTCGTGGGCGTGGTGTACGCCGCGGTCGCCGCGGTCGCGGCCGGCCAGGTCGTCGAGGTGTGGGTCGGGGCCCGCGCCCGGCTGCTCCGGTGGTGCGCGATGGGCATCGCGCTCGTGACCGGCCTGTCGGCGTCGTTCGGCGCCGGTGCCACGGGTGGCGCGCTCGTCGGGGCCGTCGTGGTCGGGATCCTCGCCGGTGCGTCACAGGTGTTCCTCCGGCGGCCGGTGCTGCCGGCGACCGCACTCGTGTTGCAGGCGTCGCTGCCGACCGGTTTCGTGGCCGCGTCGGTGATCCTCACCATGCGGTACGAGATCGGCGCCGGGGTCGTCCTGTTGGCGATGGTCATGGCGTTCGATCTGGGTGACTTCCTGATCGGCTCGGGCGCCGGAAGCCTCCTCGAGGGACCGGTGGCCGGTGCGATCGTGATCGCGCTGGTCGCCGCAGTCGCGGCGATCATCGGCGCGCCGCCGTTCCACGGCGCACTCGTCTGGGCGTTCGCGGCCGGAGCCATCGTGCTGTGCCCCCTCGGCCAGGTGGTGGCGTCGTGGCTGCTCCCCGATGCCACGACGCGGGCGTCGGCGCTCAGACGACTGGATTCGCTTCTCGTGCTCGGACCCGCCTGGGCATTCGCGGCGGGTCTCGTCGCGTCATCGACCTGACGAATGGTTCGCACCTGCCTGCGGACGCCGTACGATAGACCCCGACACGGGGAGACCGTATGGACACCGAACTCGAACTGGTTCTCGACGAGGGTTTTCTGGACGGCTACGAGTCGTTCGACGCCGATCGACTCCGCGCGATGCGCCAGCGGTGTCAGAAGGTGGAGACGTCGTTGTCGTACCTGCGTCGGCTCGCCCAGGGACGGATCGACATCGTCAGTGCCGAACTCGAGCGTCGTCAGGACGGCGGTGATCCGCTCGACCTCGACGAGCTCGTCGCCCGCCTCCCCGCGGTGTTGTCGGACCGGACCCGCTCGAGTCACGTCGGCCCGATGCCCCGGGTTCTCGCGCCCGGACGCATCGAGGGACGTCTCGCTGACGAACTCGCCGGTATGGAGTTCGACGCACACCTGAGCGAGCTGCCTGAGGTGTCGGTGGAGTGGCTCCGCAGCACGCGGGACCGCCTGGCCGACTACGAACGCCGGGTGTCGCAGTTGCGACGTGCACTGTTCGACCGCATCGACACGCTCGGCGTGGAGCTCGGTCGACGCTACCGCGACGGCGCCGCCGACATCGACGCCGTCATCGGCGAGGCGCGTCGCGAAGACGCCTGAGTCGTCGATGGTCGGTTCGTGCGGCCGTCCGGGGGCTGCCTAGCGTGGGCGACGTGAAAGACGAGATCGAGCAGCACTGGCGTGACCTCGGATCGTTCATCCGTGATCAGCGTCACGTGGGGCAACTCTCGTTGCGCAAACTGTCGGAGATGGCGGGAATCTCGAACCCGTACCTGTCGCAGATCGAGCGCGGACTGCGCAAGCCCTCCGCGGAGATCCTCCGGCAGATCGCCTCGGCGCTGCACATCAGTGCCGAGACGCTCTACGTCCGGGCCGGGATCCTCGACGAGCCCGGCGCGCCGGCCGATCTGATCGCGGAGATCCGTCGCTCGCCCGAGCTGAACGAAGAGCACAAGCGGGCGTTGGTCCAGCTCTACGAGATGTTCCGACGCGAGTACGCCGACAGCGTCGGACGTCAGGCCGAGGCCGACGGCGCGGTCGAGCACGAAGCGATCGACGACGAGGCCGGCGAAGCCGCTGCCGACGTCGCGCCCGACGAGGACGAGTCGGCTTCGGCCGCGCAGGGTTGATCCTCCGGTGACTGCCCTGGGAGTCATCTCGCTGCACACCTCGCCGCTGATCCAGCCGGGCACCGGTGACAGTGGCGGGATGAACGTGTACGTGCGCGAACTCGTCGGCACGCTCGCCCACGCCGGTGTCGACTGTCGGGTGTACGTACGCCGGTGGGACGACGACCTTCCCGAAACCGTCGACGTCGAGCCCGGCGTGCGGGTAGTGCACGTGCCCGCGGGACCCTCGCGGCTCGCGAAAGAGAAACTCCCCGCGGTCGTCGACGAGTTCACCGACCGGTTGCAGGCCCGTCTGGTCGAACGACCCGTCGACGTGTTGCACGCGAACTACTGGTTGTCGGGTGAGGTCGGCCACCGGTTGAAGCACGAGCTCGACCTGCCGCTGGTGTCGACGTTCCACACCCTCGCCCGGGTCAAGGCATCGACCGGCGACACCGAACCGCAGCGTCGCATCGACGTCGAGAGCCGGGTCGTGCGGTGCTCGGACGTGCTCACCGCGTCGGGCGCCGCCGAGGCCGCGCAGCTCGTCGAGCTGTACCAGGCCGATCCGGCCCGGATCGAGACCGTTCCCCCGGGGGTCGACCATGCGTTCTTCTCACCGGGGAGCCGATCGGGGGCGCGCCGCGCGCTCGGGCTCTCCGAGCAGATCCCGGTGCTGTTGTTCGTGGGCCGGATCCAGCCGCTCAAGGGGCTGCGCGTCGCGATCGACGCCTTGGCGGAACTGAAGGGCCGCCACCCCGATGCGGTGCTGCTCGTCGTCGGCGGGCCGAGCGGGTCCGAGGGCGAACGGGAGAAGGCGGCGTGTCGGGCGTCGGCCGACGCGCAGGGAGTCGGCGACGCGATCCGCTGGGTCGACCCGCAACCCCACCACGTGCTGTCGACGTACTACCGGGCGGCCGACGTCGTGGTGATGCCGAGTCGATCCGAATCGTTCGGGATGGTCGCGCTCGAGGCCGCGGCCTGCGGGATCCCGGTGGTCGGCGCCGCGGTCGGCGGGCTGCGCTCGATCGTGGTCGACGGTGCCACCGGGCGGCTGATCGACGGCCGGGACCCTGCCGACTATGCGGCCGCGATCGACACGCTGCTGAGCGACCGGCAGCTCGCGGCCGCGGTCGGTGCCCGTGCCGCCGCGCGTGCCCGCGGCTACACCTGGCCGACGGCGGCGGCGCGCCTGCGCCGGGTGTACGCGGATCTGACCCAGCGGGCGCCGGTTCCCTGCCACTGACGCCTGCCCCGTCGGCGCGGGACCTTCAGCCCAGTTCGGCCGAGCGACGCGTCGCGGCGGTGACCGCGTCGAGGAGCGCGGCGCGCACCCCGGCGCGTTCGAGCACGGCGAGTCCGGCAGCGGTGGTGCCGCCGGGGGAGGTCACCGCGGCACGTAGGGCGGCGGCGTCGTCGTCGCGTTCGGCGAGGAGCGTGGCCGAGCCGAGCAGGGTCTGCACCGCGAGCGTGGTCGAGGTGGCCCGGTCCAGGCCGTTGAGCACGCCGGCTTCGACGAGTGCCTCTGCGACCAGGAACACATAGGCCGGTCCCGACCCCGACAGGCCCGTCACCGCGTCGAGGCGGTCCTCGTCGACCCGCACGACCTGCCCGACGGTGCGCAGGAGCTCCTCGGCCCAGTCGAGGTCTTCTCGAGAGGCGCCCGAACCCGCGGCGATCGCGGTGGCGCCCGCACCGACCAGCGCCGGCGTGTTGGGCATGGCCCGGATCACGGCACAGGTGTCGGGGAGTCCGGCTTCGAGGGTGGCCGTTCGCACTCCGGCGGCGATCGAGAGGATCCGGGGGACGCCCACGTCGGCCACCGTCCGCGCCACCGTTGGTGCCGCGTGCGGTTTCACCGCGAGGATCGCGCCGTCGGCGGGCGTGGGATCGTCGCGCACCTCGGCACCGGGCCAGGCGCTCGTGAGTGCCGACCTCCGGGCCTCTGACGTCTCGACGACGACGATCTCCGAGGGCGGCGCCCAGGCCGCGTCGAGGAGACCCCCGAGCAGCGCCTCTCCCATCCGTCCTCCGCCGACGATCAGCAACCTGGTCATGCCCCGACGCTACCGGGCGTGGTGGCGCGGTCGGGGAGCGGATACCGCGGCGCCCGAACGCCGACGTGGTGGCGTTCCGCCGGGGTCGCCCTTCCCCAAGCGCGACCCCGGCAACAGCTCCATACCCGGCACGGGCCGGTTTCAAACCTCCCCGGCGGTTCGATCAGCCGCGGAACAGCGAACGCCAGCCGATGCGCATGGCGGGCCGGAAGTAGCGCTCCACCGCCTCGAAATGGGTGCCGAGCACGCCGTCGAGCACCTCCGCGTCGAGGCCTTCCAGCGGGGTGCGGCCCTCGAGGAAGATCGCGTCCTCGGCGCCGATCGTGAACGCCACGCCGCGCAACTCGTGGTTGCGTCTGAGCAGGTGGGCGTAGAACTCGGCGTGGTTCTCGATCGGTGAGGGCATCATGAACGTCTCGTGGTGCAGGGTGTGTTGCCCGATCAACAGCCACACCGTGAACACGCTCTTCTCTTCGCCCCGGAGCCTGACGAAGCGGCGATTGCCGTCCTTCTCGACGGCGAGCACGGTCGCCTCGGACTGCTCGAGCTGCGCCAACCACTGGTCGATCGTGTAGGTGGCCGAACGGTGCAGATCGCCGATCGTCGCGCCGATCCGCACCCTCGGGTCGCCTCCGATGCGTGACCGTGGGTCGGCCCGGTCGCCGGCGATACGTTCGGCATGGAGCCCTGCGGGTTCATCGGCCAGACTGGAGGAATGCGCCCGATCACGGCCATCGTCCTCGCGGTCCTGCTGGTGCTCATCCTGGGCGCGGCCGCGATCCAGCTCGTGCTCGCCAGCCGCTGAGCGGTCGGGCCCGGACGGGTCGGGGGTGTCGGCCGTCACAGTTTCGTCGCCAGCGTGTCACGCGCGAAACGTCGTGCCCCGCGCACGTTCAGGGCGATCGCCACCGACCACACGATGGCGCCGATCACCAGGGTCACCCACAACTCGGTCAGCAACAGCACGCTCGTCTGGGCGACGATCGCCAGCACCAGCGGCAGGATCACCGTGCCCCCCAACTGGTTGGCCTCCTGGGAGGTGCGCGCCCGTGCCGAGACCCGCACCATGATCCCCAGGCCGAACGCGGCGACCGCGGGCGACAACCACACGATCACCGCGGTCCACAGCCAGGTGGGCAGGAACAGCCGGTGCATCACCGGCCAGGCCGACGCGTTGCCGACCACCAGGTAGCACGCGAACCCGATCCACGACACCGCGACCGCCGGCAGGAACGCGCTCAGCAGTTTCGCCAGGTACAGGTCGCGGTTCGAGATCGGCAGGTGCAGCAGCGTCTCGATGGTCCGACGCTCCTTCTCGCCGGCGAAGGCGTCGGCGGCGAGCACCGCGGAGACCATCAACGGGATGATCAGGAACAACGGTGCGATCAGATACCCCAGCACCAGCACCACCGCCTGCTGGCGTTCGGGCAGCGACACGATCGGCTCGGCGAGATTCGACGGGAGCCCGTTCAGCAGCGACTCGACGTTCATCGGGCCCGAACCCGCGGCCAGGATTCCGATCACGACGGGAAGCCCCAGGAGCATCACCGCCGGCAGCAGCAGCATCGGCAACACGACCGCCTTGGACCGTTTCACCGCGGTGACGTCCTTCCACACCACGGCCCGCACCGCGCCCCAGTCGATCGAGGCGTTCACCGCGGTGCCCGCATCTTCTGTGCGCTCGGCGGCGGCGGAGGTGGTGGTGGCTTCTCCGGTTGCCTCCCGCTCGCCGCTCGCGGATCGGGTGTCGGGCCGTTCACGGTGCGTCGCCGTTCCACCTCGAAGTACACGTCGCTGAGCGTACGGGTCTCCGGCCGGGCCGCGAACACGTCCGCTCCCGCCTGCACCAGCTCACGCACCGCCCGGGCGAGCACCTCGCGTTCGACGACCTCGAGCGCCAGGTCCGACCCGTCGACGGCGACCTCGAGCACGCCTCCGAGGCCCCGCACCAGGTCCGCGGCCGCCCCCGGGTCGATCCCGCCCAGCTCCAAGGTGGCCGGAATCCCGGTCCACAGCTCCGCGGCCAGGTCCGCGGGACGCCCGAACGCCTCGAGATGCCCGCGGTGCAGGATCGCCATGCGGTCGGCGAGCTCGTCGGCCTCGCCGAGAAAATGGGTGCACAGGACGACCGTCCGGCCGCGTTCGGACGCGAGCGCATCGATCATCGCGACGACGTCGCGGATCGCCGCCGGGTCGAGGCCGGAGGTCGGCTCGTCGAGGAACAGCACCTGCGGATCGTGCAGCAGCGACCGGGCCAACGCGATGCGCTTGCGCTGGCCCGTCGACGCGCCGGCGACCCGCTGGTCGGCCCGTGCCGACATGCCGAAGCGTTCGAGCAGCTCGCCGATGCGGCGCCGCGCGGGTTCGATCGCCATGCCGCGGATGCGGGCGACCGCGAGCAGATTCTCGGTGGCGGTGAGACGGTCGTCGAGCCCGGCGTGTTCGGTCAGCACGCCGGTGTGCCGACGCAGCTCGTCGGGTTCGGCGACCGGGTCGATGCCCAGGACACGTACCGACCCCGCATCGGGAGCGAGGACGGCGTTCAAGAGGCGGACGGTCGTGGTCTTGCCGGCGCCGTTCGGCCCGAGGAGCGCCAGCACCTCGCCGTGGGGTACCTCGATGCTCAGCTCCGAGAGCGCGACCTGCGGGCCGAAGGTGCGGGTCAGTCCTTCGGTTCGAATGGCGACATCGGCCATGGGGTCCAAGGGTTCCTCGAGAGCGTCGAACGTGCGGCGACGACGGGGTGCCGCGACACCCCGGGTATTGAGGCAAGATAGATGCCCGTGAACCTCGCCGCCATGATCGAATCGCCGGCAGACGACGCGGTCGCGCTCGTCAGTCGGGGACGGACCACCACCTACGGCGAACTCCGCGAGCAGGTCGCGGCCCTCCGGGGCGGCCTGGCGGGGCTCGGCGTGGAACGGGGCGACCGGGTCGCGGTCATCTGTGCCAACAACTGGTACTTCGTGGTCTCGTACCTCGCGACGCTGGGTCTGGGTGCCGTGGTGACCCCGCTCAATCCGCTCAGCCCGACCGCGGAGCTCGAGAACGAACTCGCCACGGTCCGGGCGAAGGTCGCCGTCGTCGGGCCTTCGGCGCGCCGCGCGATCGCGGACCTGGACCGGGCCCGGCTCGATTCGCTCGAGACGGTCGTGTTCTGCGACGGCGAATCCGACGGCGACGGACCGAACATCGCGAGTCTGCTCACGGCCGATCCGCTGCCGCTCACCGACGTCGATGCCGACGACCTGGCGGTGCTGATCTTCACCTCGGGAACGGCGGGCCGTCCCAAAGCCGCTCGCCTCTCGCACGGCAACATCACCGCGAACATCGAACAACTCCTCCAGGTCGACGGAGCGTCGGTCGACACCGCTGACGTCGGTCTCGGGGTGCTGCCGCTGTTCCACATCTACGGGCTGACCGTGGTGCTCGGGCTCACCTTCGCCACGGGCTCCTCGGTCGTGCTGGTGGAGCGGTTCGATCCCCAGTCGATCATCACCACGGTCGTCGAGCGGGGCATCACGGTACTGCCGGGCGTGCCCGCGATGTGGATGGCCCTCGCGAATCTGCCCGGCGTGCCGCCGGGGGCGTTCGCGCAGGTGCGCGTCGCCACCTCGGGCGCGGATCGACTTCCCACCGAGGTCGCCGAACGCATCGCCGATCGGTTCGGGTTGATCGTACGAGAAGGCTACGGGCTCACCGAGGCGTCGCCGGTGGTGACCTCCTCGATCGGCCACGAGGCCCGACTGGGCTCGGTCGGGCGGCCGCTTCCGGGCGTGCGCGTGCGGGTCGTCGACGTCGACGGTGCCGACGTGCTCGTGGGCGACACCGGCGAGATCCGGGTGAGCGGACCGAACGTGTTCGGCGGCTACTGGGAGGACGACGAGGCGACCGCGGCGGTGCTCGACGCAGACGGATGGTTGCACACCGGTGACCTGGCCGTGGTCGACGAGGCGGGGAATCTCACCCTCGTCGACCGCGCCAAGGACCTGATCATCGTGTCGGGATTCAACGTGTACCCGGCCGAGGTCGAAGAGGTGCTCGTCGCCCACCCCGCGATCGTGGGCTGCGCCGTGGTCGGCGTGCCGCATCCCTATTCGGGGGAAGCGGTCAAGGCGTACGTGATCGTCGACGGATCCGCATCGGTCGAAGAGGACGAGATCATCGCCTGGTGTGCCGACCGGTTGGCCCGGTACAAGTGCCCCGAGAAGGTGAAGTTCGTCGACAAGCTGCCGGTCGGACTGACCGGCAAGGTGCTCCGCCGCGAACTCAGCGAAGCGGCTGGTTCCTGACGGGCGCCGTGCCCGACGGGGAACGACTTCGGTGCGCGCGGGAGGGCCAGTCCGATGACCAGGGGATCGGAACCGGAGACGTCGTCGGCCCGGTGGGCGACGCGCGGCGTGCTCGCCTGCGCCGGCGTGGTGATCGTGTCTCCGCTCGTGGCCGCGCTCGTCGCCTGGCGGAAGGGATGGATGCCCTTCGGAGACGAGGGCGCCGCCGTGGCGAAGGCGTGGGGCACGCTGAGCAGGCACCCGCCGCTGTTGGGGCTCTACTCCACGGTCAGCGGTGCCACCGATGCGTCCCAGACGCTGTATCACCCCGGCCCGATGCAACTGTGGCTGATCGCTGGCCCCTTGCACCTGTTCGCGCCCTCGAACGGCGGAGCGCTCGTGGGGTCGGCCCTCATCGTCGCGTTCGCTCTGGCGGTGTGGTCGGCCAGTGCGTGGCGGCGCGGCGGACTCCGGTGCCTCGCGCCGTCGCTCGTCATGCTCGCGTGGTTCATCGCCGTGGTGGGAGCCCAGTTTCTCCGCGCTCCCTATCTGGATGCGGCTTCGATGTTCACGATGCTCGGCCTGATCGGGGCGGGATGGGCGGTCATGAACCGCGACGACTGGTACTGGCCCGTGGCGGTGGCCTGTGCAAGCGTGGCGGCGCAGTCGCAGGTGGCCTTCTCGGTTCCTGTTGCGGCGATCGCCGTGGCCGTGGCGGCGGTGAGGACCACGACCTGGATCCGGGATCGTCGCGCGCGTGGTGCGCCGACCCACCGACGTCGTCCGGTGACGATCGCGGTCGTGTCGGTGGTGGTGGCCCTGGGGTGCTGGTCGGGTCCGCTGTACGACCAGTTCTTCGGTACGGGGAATCTGTGGGCGCTGCTCTCGGCCGGCTCGGGATCCGATGCGGTTGGTCCGGGTTGGGCCATGGACCGGTTGGTCGACGCACTCGCGTTCCCTCCATCGTGGACGGTACAGGGACTGCGCGTGGATGGACGCGTCCTGCCGAACGGTCAGATGGTCTGGCACACGCCGACGGCGCACGTGATCGGTGCGGTGATCTTTGCGGCGGTGTTCGCGGTTCTCTTCGTGTGGTCGGTGCGGCGCCGGAACCGCGTGCTCGTCACCCTCGGGGTCGTCGCAGTGGCCGCACTGGCGGGTTCGTTCGCCGGAGCGAGCGCGCTGCCGCACGATCCGATCAGCCTGATCGGTCACAATCGGTCGTGGCTGGTCGCTGGGTTCGCGGCCTGGACCTTTCCAGTCCTGGCGATCGTGCACTGGGCGCTGGGGAGGCTCCGTGAACGCACGCCGACGTTCACCGTCTGGGCGGCGGCCGGTTCAGGTCTGGCCTGCGTGGCGACCCTGGCGTTGGTCGGCAGCATGCTCGTCGCATCGTCTCCGGCCAACGATGTGAGTTCGAGCGGTTACGGCGCGGTCGCGCGGTTCGCGAGCGTCGGCCACGAGTACTGCAACCGGTCTCCCGGGGCGGTGATCGTGAGCCGCCACGGCTACGGCAACACCCTGACCACCATGGGATTGATCGCGCAGCTTCAGATCGAGGGCTGCGAGGTGCACGTGGACCGTGACCTGTCCTCGACGTTGACGGGTGCCTGGTTCGCACCGACCGGCAACGAGCGGTACACGCTCCTGGTGAGCCAGTCGGCCAGCGCGCCCCCGGGCTTCGACCGGGTCAGCACCTATGATCCGACGAGACCTCCCGCGCGCTACCGCGGCTTCGATGGGGTCTATTCGGCGATGCAACAGCTGGCTCCGGTGTATCTGTACGTCCGAAAGCGCTGACACCGATCCGGGCAACCCGTCCTTCGACCGCTTGTGAATTGCTGCACATGGTCGCCTACGCTTGAGCCGCATGGCGTCCAAGTCGAGGCGGCCGATCCCCGACGCGACGGTGTCGCGCCTGCCGATCTACCAGCGGGTGCTCGACGAACTCCAGAGGCAGGGCCTCGCCACGGTGTCGTCGGAAGACCTGGCAGAGCTGGCCGGAGTCAACGCCGCCAAAGCCCGCAAGGACCTGTCGTTTCTCGGTAGCTACGGGATCCGCGGCGTCGGCTACGAAGTCGACTACCTGCTCTTCCAGATCCGCCATGCACTCGGCCTGACCCAGCAGTGGCCGGTGCTCATCGTGGGCGTGGGGAACCTCGGTCGGGCGCTCGCCGACTACGCCGGATTCACCACACGCGGTTTTCCGGTCGCGGCGCTGGTCGACGACGACCCCGCGAAGATCGGAACCGAGCACGTCGGCATCGAGATCCGTCCGCTGGCCGACGTCGCCGCGTTGGTCCGTGAGCTCGGGGTCGCGATCGGCGTGATCGCGATCCCCTCGAGCGGCGCCCAGCGGGTCGCCGACATCCTCGTCGAAGCGGGCGTCTCGTCGATCCTGAACTTCGCACCGGCCGTGCTGAGTGTGCCCGACGACGTGCATCTGCGACAGGTCGATCTGGCCGTCGAGCTCCAGATCCTGAGCTTCCACCGCCAACGAGGGCGGCGCGAACCCGACCAGGTCGACCCCGGCCGAGACCCGCGCTGAGCGGACGGACCATGTCGTGATTGGACCCGAGTCGATCCCGCGCCCGTAAGCTGGTCGGGAACTCCGGCCTCCCGCGGCAGGTGGGACCCGGACCGACTCAAGGAGCGCCTCGAGGCGTGGCAATCGTCGTCATCGGAGTCAATCACCGCTCGGCGCCGCTCGATCTGTTGGAGCGGCTCACCGTCGGCGCGGACGATCTCCCCAAGCTCGTCACGATCGCGTCCAAGCGCGACTTCGTCGCCGAAGCGGTGGTCGTGTCCACCTGCAACCGGACCGAGGTCTACGCGGTCGTGGAACGGTTCCACGACACCTACTCCGAACTCCGCACGGTGCTCGCCGACCACGCCGGTCTGCCCATCGGCGACCTGGGCGATCACCTGACCGTCGAATCCGACGAGGCCGCGATCGCGCACCTGTTCTCGGTGGCCGCCGGGCTCGACTCGGCGGTCATCGGCGAAACCGAGATCCTCGGCCAGCTCAAGGATGCGTGGCGGGTCGCCAGAGACCAGGGTGTGGTCGGCCCGCACCTCAACGCCCTGTTCCGTCATGCGATCCACGTGGGCAAGCGGGTGCGCACCGAAACCGGTATCTCCCGGTCGATCGCGTCGGCCTCCGCCGCGGCGGTGGCGATGGCGACCCAGAAGCTGGGAAGCCTCGAAGACCGGGCCGTGCTCGTGGTCGGCACCGGCGACATGGGCGAACAGGTCGCGGTCGCCCTGGCCGGCGCCGGCGCCGGTGACGTGAAGATCGCCAACCGGACGGCATCCCGTGCCGACGAACTCGCCGAACGGATCGGCGGCACCCGCATTCCCCTCGCCTCGATCGCCGATGAGCTGGCCGACGTCGACCTGGTGGTCACCTCGACCGCCGCGGTGAACCAGGTGCTCGACCGCGACACGTTCGCGGACGTCGTCGCCGAGCGTGGGGGCCGTCCGTTGCTGATCGTCGACATCGCCGTTCCCCGTGACGTCGACCCCCGCGTGGGCGAGCTGCCCGGCGTCGAGTTGTGCGACATGGACGATCTGCGGGCCTTCACCGAGGCCGGGTTGCGTCAGCGGCGTAGCGAGATCTCGGCGGTCACCGCCATCATCGAGGACGAGTTGGTGCGCTTCCGGGCGCAACGGAACGCCCGTTCGGTTGCCCCGGTGATCGCGGATCTGCACGCTCGGAGCGACGCGATCCGCAGGGCCGAACTCGATCGCTTCGCGGGACGGCTCGACGGGTTGACCGACCGCCAGCGCGACGCCGTCGAGGCGCTCACGCACGGCATCGTCGCCAAGATGCTGCACCGGCCGAGCGTGCGGCTCGGCGAACTCGCGGGCAGTGTGCGCGGCGATCAGATCGTCGACGCGTTGCGCGACCTGTACGCCATGGACGACGGCGATTCCGACGATCCCGTCGACCGGACGACCGGCGGGGCGTGAGCGGGTCGGCGCTGCGCATCGCCACACGGGCCAGCGCCCTCGCGCGCTGGCAGGCCGATCACACCGCGGCACTCCTGCGGGCGAACGAACCGGATCTGGAGATCGAGTTCATCCCGGTCACGACCCACGCCGACCGGCATCTCGAGGTGTCCATCGCCGAGATCGGCGGCAAAGGCGTGTTCGCGAAGGAGGTGCAGCACGCCGTCCTCGAAGGGCGTGCCGATCTGGCGGTCCATTCCGCCAAGGACCTGACCGCCGTCACGGTCGCCGGGCTCGTGCTGGCTGCGGTGCCCGAACGCGGCGACGCCCGTGACGCGCTCGCGGGCGCGACGCTCGACTCGCTCGAACCGGGCGCGGTCGTCGGTACCGGCTCGGCCCGTCGCCGGGCCCAGCTCGCTTCTCGGCGCGACGACCTGTCGATCGTGGGGCTGCGGGGCAACATCGCGACCCGGCTGGCGCACGTCGACGACGGGCGCATGGACGCGATCGTGGTGGCCGCGGCGGCGCTCGAGCGTCTGGGTCTGTCGAATCGGGCCGCGCAGATCTTCGGGGTCGACGACATCGTGCCGCAGGTCGCTCAGGGCGCGCTGGGCGTCGAGTGCCGGGCCGACGACTCGGCGACCATCGAGCGGCTCCGGGCGATCGAGCACGCGCCGAGCCGGCTGCGCGTCGATGCCGAACGGGCCTTCCTGGCCCGTCTCGGCGGCGACTGCGACCTCCCCGCTGGAGCCCATGCGACGCTCGACCGGGACGGTCGATTGACGTTGACCGGTGTCTTGGCGCCCGATGCGACCGGGCCGGTGCACCGGCGGACGGTGACGGCGGATGCGACCACCGACTCGGCGGTTGCGGCCGGGGTCGAGCTCGCGGACGCTCTGCGGGCCGCCGTCGCGGCGCCGCCCGGTTGACCGGTCGAGGGCCGATGCGAACCGGTGGCGATCCGCCGGGGTCCGCGGAGATCCCCGACGGGGCTCGGCGAGACGGATCGGTCGACGACCTCCGTCGCCGCCGACGGTACCCTGCGCCTGTGGCCCGATTCGACGAGACAGCCGTGCGGCCGCTCGCCCACTGCACGGTCGTGGTGACCCGGGCCCGACCGGGTCGCTTGGACGCCGCGCTGGAACGCCTCGGTGCACAGGTCGTGTTCGCGCCGGTCATCGATTTCGTCGACCCGCCCGATGGTGGCGCGGCCCTCGAGCGTGCGGCGGCCGGCCTGCGGCGCGGCGCGTTCGACTGGGTGGTGCTCACCTCGGCGGTCGGGGTCGACCGGCTGTTCTCGGTGCTGGACGGTCGCGAGGATCTGGGTGAGACCCGGGTCGCGTCGATCGGACCCGGCACGTCCCGTGCGCTGGCCGGCCACGGGGTCGCCGCCGATCTCGTCCCCGATGTGGCCGTCGGTGAAGATCTCGTCGCGGCGTTCGGACCGGGTGGCGGCCGCGTGCTGCAGATCCGTCCGGAGGTCGCGCGAGACGTCGTCGGGAGCGGCCTCGAAGCCATGGGATGGACCGTCGACGAGGTGGTCGCCTACACCACGGTCGCCGTCGAGGTCGACGAGGCGACCCGTGCGGCGGTCCGCCGGGCCGACGCCGTGACCTTCACCTCGACCTCCACCGTCGACCACCTGGTCGCCGCGGTGGGCGCCCACGGGTTGCCGCCCCGTACGGTGTCGATCGGGCCGATCACCACCGGTGCACTCGAAGCCCACGGGATCACCCCCACCGAGCAGGCGGACCCCCACACCGTGGACGGTCTGGTCGAAGCCGTCGTCCGGTCGATGGACCGCCGACGTCAGCCACCGAGGAGCGCCTCGAGCTGATCCTCGTACGGGGCGGGGTCGATCCCCTCCGCAGCGAGCCAGGCGTCGTCGTACACCGTGTGGGAGTAGCGGTCGCCGCCGTCGCACAGCAGCCCGACCACCGAGCCACGCTCCCCGGCATCGTGCAACTCGCCGATCAACGTGCACATCCCCCAGAAGTTCGTGCCGGTCGATGCGCCCACGCGGCGGCCCAGCAGGCGGTTGAGCGCGCGCATGGCCGCGACCGACGCTGCATCGGGCACGCGGATCGCCCGGTCGATCACCTCGGGCAGGAACGACGCCTCGACGCGGGGACGGCCGATGCCCTCGATCCGACCCGCACGGGCGCCGTCGGCCCCCGCGGCGCATTCGGCCACACCGTCACGTGCGGTCCGCGGCGCGCCGGAGCCGGCGCTGTGGGACCGGTCCCATGCGTCCGCGTAGACCGAACCCTCCGGGTCGACCAGGCACACCTGTGTCGCGAGCTGACGCCAACGCACGAACCGACCGATCGTCGCCGAGGTACCGCCGGTGCCCGCGCCGACCACGACCCAGGCCGGTGTCGGGTGCGGCTCGCGGGCGAGCTGGTCGAAGATCGACTCGGCGATGTTGTTGTTGCCGCGCCAGTCGGTCGCCCGCTCCGCGTTGGTGAACTGGTCGAGGAAACATCCGCCGGTGGCGGCGGTGAGGCGGCGGGCCTCGGCGTCGAGGTCGGCATCGGGGTCCTCCACCAGGTGACAGGTGCCGCCGTAGAAGCGGATCTGGTCGACCTTCTCGGGCGAGGTGCCCGCGGGCATCACCGCGGTGAAGGAGAGGCCGAGCAGGCGGGCGAAGTACGCCTCGGACACCGCGGTCGAACCCGACGAACACTCGACGAGCGGCGTGTCGGGGCCGATGCGACCGTTGCAGAGTCCGTACAGCACGAGAGAGCGGGCGAGACGGTGCTTCAGACTGCCGGTGGGGTGGGCCGATTCGTCCTTGAGGTACACGTCGACGCCCAGCGACGGGGGCATCGGCACGGCGACGAGATGGGTGTCGGCGGAGCGGTTGGCGTCGGCCTCGACGAGCGCGATCGCATGGTGCACCCAGTCCCGATCCATCGCCACACGGTACCCGCGCCCGTGTCCGGGCTCGCCCATGAGCCCGTCACGCCCCGAGCCCCGCGCCCAGAACTCGTCGCCGGTGCTTCCGTCATCAGCACGTGCCCACCACGAGTCCTCCCCGCGGGCCGGACGCGGGCGCGAGGAGGGGCCGCGGGTCCGGTTGTAGCGTGAACGACGTGCCCTTTCCGCTCCAGCGTCCCCGCCGCCTGCGCCGCACCCCCGCACTGCGTCGCCTGGTCGCGGAGACCCGCCTGGGTGTCGACGACCTGGTCGCCCCGCTCTTCGTGCGGGAGGGGATCAACGCCCCCCAGCCGATTCCGTCGCTGCCCGGGGTCGTCCAGCACACCCGATCGTCGCTCACCGCCGAGGTGAAGCGCCTGGTCGACCTGGGCGTCCCGGGCGTCATCCTCTTCGGGGTGCCGCTGGCCAAGGACGCCCGGGGGAGCGGCGCCGACGATCCGGACGGCATCGTCCAGCTCGCCTTGGGCGACCTGCGCGACGCATTCGGCGACGACCTCGTGCTGATGGCCGATCTGTGCCTCGACGAGTACACCGACCACGGCCACTGCGGCCTGGTCGACGACGCTGGTGTGGTGCGCAACGACGCCACCCTGGAGCGCTACGCGTCGGTCGCGCTCGCGCAGGCGGCCGCCGGGGTGCACGTGGTCGCCCCGTCGGGGATGATGGACGGACAGGTCCAGGCGATCCGCGCCGCGCTCGACGGCGCCGGCCACACCGATGTCGCGATCATGGCGTATGCGGCCAAGTACGCGTCGGCGCTGTACGGACCGTTCCGTGACGCGGTCGACGTCGAGATCGTCGGTGGCGGTGACCGCCGGGCGTACCAGCAGGATCCGCGCAACGTGCGCGAGTCGCTCGTGGAGATCCGTGCCGACCTGGAGGAGGGCGCGGACGTGATCATGGTGAAGCCGGCACTGGCCTACCTCGACGTGCTCGCCGCGGCGCGAGCGGTCGTCGACGTGCCGCTCGCGGCGTACCAGGTGTCGGGCGAGTACGCCATGGTCCACGCCGCTGCCGAGCGGGGCTGGATCGACGGCGACGCGGTGATGCTCGAGCAGCTCGGCGCGATCAAACGCGCGGGAGCCGATGTGATCCTGACCTACGCGGCCGCGTCGGTCGCCGACGTGCTCACATGACCGGCACCACCAACGCCGACTGGTTCGCACGGGCCCGGCGCGTGATCCCGGGCGGGGTGAACTCGCCGGTCCGGGCCTTCGGCTCGGTCGGTGGCACGCCGTATTTCGTCGCGTCGGCCGACGGCCCGTACGTCACCGACGTCGAGGGGCGCCGACGCATCGACCTGGTGCAGTCCTACGGGGCGATCATCGCCGGTCATGCCCACCCCGCCGTCATCGATGCGGTGGCTCGGGCGGCCCGGGAGGGCACCTCGTACGGCGCGCCCACCGAGCGCGAGGTGCTGCTCGCCGAGACGATCGTCGATGCGATCGACGGCATCGACCAGGTGCGACTGGTCTCGAGCGGCACCGAGGCGACGATGAGCGCGATCCGCCTCGCCCGCGGGTTCACGGGGCGGGAGCGGCTGGTGAAGTTCGCGGGCAACTACCACGGCCACTCCGATTCGTTGCTCGCGGAGGCCGGCTCGTCGGTCGCGCAGCTCACCGACGACGCGGTCGGCGTGGCCGGTTCGGCGGGGGTGCCCGCGGGCGCGGTCGCGGCCACGGTCGTGTTGCCCTACAACGTCGTGCCCGACCTCGACGAGACCGTCGCCGCGGTGATCGTCGAACCGATCGCCGCCAACATGGGCCTGGTGCCGCCTGCCGAGGGGTTCCTCGAAGGGCTCGCCGCCGAGTGCGCGCGGGTCGGGGCGTTGTTGATCTTCGACGAGGTGATCACCGGCTTCCGCGTCGCCCGCGGCGGTGCCGCGGCCCTGACCGGCGTGACGCCCGACCTGGTCACCCTGGGCAAGGTGATCGGCGGGGGGCTGCCGGTCGGCGCATTCGGTGGTCGCGCCGACGTCATGGAGCGACTCGCCCCGCTCGGGCCGGTGTACCAGGCGGGAACCCTGTCGGGGAACCCGCTCGCGACCGCTGCCGGGCTCGCCGCCCTCGAACTGCTCGACGATGACGCGTACACCCGGCTCGGTCGGACGGCACAGCGGTTGACCGACGGTCTGTCGAAGGCGTTCGCCGAGTCGGGCGCGCCGCTCGTCGCGTCGACGGCGGGCAACCTGGTCGGGGTGTTCGCGGGTGCGCGCCCGCCGCGTGATTTTGCGGAGGCGAAGACGACCGACGAGGCGGTCTACGCCCGGTTCTTCCATGCGATGCTCGACGGCGGGGTCGCCATGGCGCCCGGGGCGTACGAGGTCGCGTTCCCGGGGTTGTCCCACGACGACTCGGTCGTCGACGAGGTCGTCGCGATCGCCGCGATGGCGGCGGAGAGGACGGTCGGTTCGTGAACACTTCTCGAAGTACGCCGCTCCGGGCCGACGCGGTGGTGCTCTTCGGCGCCACCGGCGACCTCGCCTACAAGCGGATCTTCCCGGCGCTGTGGGCCATTCACCACGCCGGGCGCCTCGACATGCCGGTCATCGGGGTGTCGTCGTCGAAATGGACCGACGACGACCTGCGCGACCGGTTCCACGAGGCGGTCGGCGCGGCGGGCGACCCACCCGAGCCGGATCGGTGGTCGCGGCTCGCCCCGCGGTTGTCGTACGTGAGTGGCGACTACCGCGATCCGACCACGTTCGACACGCTCGCCGAGCATCTGACCGGCTGTGATCAGCCGCTGTTCTACCTGGCGATCCCGCCTGAACGGTTCGCCGACGTCGTCGCCGGGTTGGCCCGTGTCGGTCTGGGCGACGCCGGCCGGGTCGTCGTCGAGAAGCCCTTCGGTCGCGACCGCAAGTCGGCGGGTGAGCTGAACCGGTGTCTGCACGACGTGTTCCCGGAGGACCGGATCTTCCGCATCGACCACTTCCTCGGCAAGGAGCCGATCGAGAACCTGTTGGTGTTCCGTTTCGCGAACTCGTTGTTGGAGCCGGTGTGGAACCGCAACTTCATCTCGAGTGTGCAGATCACGATGGCCGAGGACTTCGGGGTGGGGTCGCGGGGCGGGTTCTACGAGAGCGTGGGGGCGCTGCGCGACGTGGTCCAGAACCACCTGTTGCAGATCGTGGCCCTCATGGCGATGGAACCTCCGGCGGGCTCCGAAGCCGATGACCTGCACGATGAGCGGTTCAAGCTGCTGCGGCAGGTCAGGGCGTTCGACCCGGCCGAGACCGTGCGCGGCCAGTACCGCTCGTACAAGGACGCGGACGGCGTCGATCCGCATTCCGACACCGAGACGTTTCTGGCGGTGCGGTTCGTGATCGACTCGTGGCGCTGGGCGGGAGTGCCGTGGCTGATCAGGGCGGGCAAGGGTCTCGGCGTGAACGCCACCGAGGCGGTCGTGACGTTCGCATCGCCACCGCGCCTGTTGTTCACCGACGACCGATCGGAGGTGGCCGAGCCGAACCGCCTGCGTTTCCGTCTCGGGGTCGACGACGGGATCACGTTGCATCTGCAGGCCAAGGCGCCGGGCGAAGCGCTCCACACCCAGGCGGTCGATCTTCAGGTGTCGCACGAGGCGGTGCTGGGTCACCGGGAGGACGCGTACCAGCGCCTGTTGGAAGACGCGATCGTCGGCGAGACCCGCCGTTTCGGCCGGACCGACGCACTCGACGAGCAGTGGCGGATCGTGGACCCGGTGCTGCAGAGTCCGCCGCGGCTGCGCCTCTATGACGAGGGGCGCATCGGCCCGCCCGAGTCCGACGACCTCGCCGAGGATCTCGGCGGCTGGGTCGACCCGATCCCGCCGAAGGGCCGTGTCGTCGGCGTCGCCCCACCCCACTGATCCGGCCCTCATCGAAATTTGCAGAAATCTGCCGCTGTGGGCGGGTTTTCGCTTCAGATTTCAGAAGCGGATCGGCCGGCCGGCCATGGGCTCAGGCGGGGGCGGGGACGGCGCGGGCCATGGTCGACACCACCTTGTAAACCGCCTCGGCGGGACCGATCTCGTCGGGTTCCAGCAGGTTCGCCATGATCGCCAGCACCCACTCCATCAACGACTTCGAGTGCATGCCCACACGGGTGAGTTCCCGCAGCAACGCCGGGTTGCCCATCAGCGACATGAACAGCCGCGCCACCTTGAAGTACAGCCCGTACTCCGCATCGAGCAGCCGCGGGTAGCGGGCGAGCGCCAGACCGTCGCCGGTGGCGATCGACTCGGCGATCAGCTCGGCGGCGAGCCGACCGGTCTCGTACGCGTAGTCGATGCCCTCGCCGTTGAACGGGTTGATGAATCCGGCGGCGTCGCCGATCGCCACCCAGTTCGGTCCGACCTTCGGTTCGATCGATCCGGCCATCGGCAGTCGCCCGCCCTTGACGTCGCCGACCGGGGCGTCGGGGTCGAGCCCCCAGTGCGCCGGCGCGGTGCGCAACCATTCGGCCATCATGTGGTTGGTGTTGGCGCTCTTGTAGTCGCGGAAGGTGCTCAACAGCCCGATCCCGACGTTGACCGTGCCGTCGCCGAGGGGGAACACCCAGCCATAGCCCGGCATCGCCGCGCCGTTGCGGTCGCGGACGTCGAGGGCGCTCTCGATCCACGGGTCCGAGGCCAGCGGCGAGGCGTAGTAGCCACGGATGGCGAGCCCCATCGGGTAGGCGCGGTTGCGGACCGCGCCGAGCGCCCGGCCGATCCGGGCGTTGGCCCCTTCGGCGAGCACCACGAACCGGGCACGCAGCTCACGCGTCTCGCCGGAGGCCTTGTCGACGACGGTGACCCCCCGGACGAGGCCGTCGGTCACGATCGGTGCCGTGGCCTCGGTGGCGTCGAAGAGGGTCGCGCCGGCCGTGGTGGCGTGGCGGGTGACGACCTCGTCGAGTTCGGTGCGTCGCACCACGTAGCCGCGGTTGGGAAAGCGCGAGTGGTCGGGCCAGGGCAATTCGAGGGTGATGCCGTGTGCCTGGGTGCGCAGGCCTTCGTTCGGGTGCTTCGTCGCGAGCCAGTCGCCCAGGCCCATGTCGCCGAGTTGCAGGACCGCGCGGGGCGTGAGCCCGTCGCCGCAGACCTTGTCACGGGGGAACGCCGCCTTCTCGACGACGACCGTGTCGAGTCCGGCCCGTGCGCACCAGTACGCGGCGGCCGCGCCGCCCGGCCCGCCGCCGACGACGACGACGTCGTGGCGCTGCTCACCCGTCACGGCAGGCCTCGGGTGCTCCGGCCGGGACGCCGGCTCAGGAGGTGCAGCCCGGGATCTCCGCCGGCGTCTGCCCCGCGGCGATCGCCTCGGTGATCTCGTTCAGGTCGTCTTCGGGATCCATGCCATGCAGGGTCTCACGCTCGTACTGCACCACCAGCGCGATGTCCTCGCAGCTCAGCGATCCGTCCGAACCCTTGGGACCGAAACCCGGCATCGTTCCGGCCAGTGGCTTCTTGGTTGCCCCGAACGTGGTCTCACCGGTCTCCTTGGTCCAGTTCTGGGTGCCGATGTCGACCCACTTGATCTGGTCCTGCCACTTCGGGAACACCTTGTCGAGGTCGCCACCCACGAAGGCAGGGATAGCGCCCGACCCCTCACCGTTGACGCCGTGGCAGCCGCCGCAGCTCTTGCCGTAGATCTGCGCACCCATCGCTTCGGGGGTGTTCGCCGACGCGGGCGGCTCGGTCACGCCGTTGACGTAGATGATGGCCCACACCAGCAACGCGGGAAACAACGCGATCGCCCAGACGGGAATCCGCCGGCGCCGCTGGGCCGCTTCGACAGGATCCACGTGCCCGGCACTCTGAGGCTGGTTGGGGGTGTCGCTCACTACCTTCTCCACTCGCGTGAACTTCGGCGCCCCCGCTGATCGAGGTCGTCGGTCAATGACGCACTCTAGTAGCGCGCTGTGTGATCGATGCCAAAGCCGACGGCTCCCCGGCGACGTCACTTTCGGCGGTGTCTGCCGCGGGTCGCACGCCGTCCCCGGCCTGGCGTCGGGGTGGCGATCGCCGGATTGTGTGCCGACTGCGCAAGGCGTGCTAAAGAGATGGGCGTGACTGCAGAGGTACGAAGCGGCTCCGGCACCGAGAATGTGAGCCGATTCACGAGCGACCGTTCCGCGGTGCTCGATCCGAGCAACGAACCCCACCCGAACCCACCCACGACGACCAGGGACGTGCGCTAGTGGTTGCCTTCATCGGATCCTTCATCGTGGCCTTCATCCTCATCGGCGCGATCGTGTGGTACGGCCGTCGTCGTCCGGCCGGCAAGCCGGTCACCTGGGGCGAGGCGATGGTCGGCGCCACGTTCGTCTTCTTCTGCATGTTCTGGGCCTACGGGGTCGTGCCCGAAGCCTGGATCAACTTCTTCCAGAACGACCTCGAGTGGCGGCCCGACCAGTTCCTCGCCGGCCCGCACGGCACCCTGCTCAAGGGGCCGATCTCGTTCTCGAAGGCCGCGCTCGGTGACGTGATCACCACGGTGATCTACGCGTTCATGATCGGCGCACATATCTCGTTGTTCTCGTTCTGGAACCGACGTGGCAAGCTGCAACAGGACGAGGCCCGCCGTGCCGCCGCCCGACGTGGCACGCGTCGCCCGCTACTCAGCCGCAAGGGACAGCTCACGTGAGCATGACCTGGTACACACAGGAGCACGGATAACCAAGTGGCAGACACCATCGACGAATCGGGCCCGATGAAGGGCAAGATGGCGGAGTTGGACGAGAAGGTCCGTGGGTCCCAGGCCTGGAACTCGATCTTCCGGCCCGGCTCGGTCTTCAAGCGCGACTTCGAGGACACGCCTCGAAACCGCAACTACGTCATCATGAACAGCCTGCTGTACCACCTGCACCCCGTGAAGGTGAAGCGGCACGCGGTGAAGGTCTCCTACAACCTCTGCCTGGGTGGCCTGAGCTTCTTCCTGTTCATGCTGTTGACGGTGACGGGCATCTTCCTGATGTTCTTCTACAAGCCGACGACCACCGACGCCTGGAACAGCATCTACCAGCTCCAGACCTCGGTGACCTTCGGGCTGCTGGTGCGCAACATGCACCGCTGGTCGGCCCACCTCATGGTGCTGGCCGTGTTCCTGCACATGTGCCGGGTCTTCTACCACGGCGCCTACAAGCCGCCCCGCGAGTTCAACTGGGTGATCGGCGTCATCCTGCTGCTGCTCACCCTGCTGCTGTCGTTCACCGGCTACCTGCTGCCCTGGGACCAGCTCTCACTGTGGGCGGTCACCGTGGGGTCGAACATGGCCGGCTACACCCCGGTGTTCGGCAACGAGGTGCGCTTCGTGCTCGTGGGCGGCAACGAGATCGGCGCCGGCACCCTGCTGCGCTGGTACGTCCTGCACGTGTTGATGCTGCCCTTCGTCATCGTCATCTTCATGGCGGTGCACTTCTGGAGGGTCCGCAAGGACGGCGGACTGTCGGGGCCGCTGTGACCCGCGCGCACCGACACCCCGTGAACCCGAAGTCCGTGACCCCGGATCGTGAGGTCTTCAAGCGATGACGACGATCACCGAAGCTCCCAGATCGACGACCGACGACGACCGCATCGCCGAGATCGTCCGCGCCGGTTCGATCAGAGAGCTCCAGACCAAGCCGACCGACAAGGTCCACACCTGGCCGCACCTGTTGGTGGTCGAGTTCGCCTCGGCGTTGATCGTGTTCCTGTTCATCCTGTTGTTCTCGATCTTCGTGAACGCGCCGCTCCAGGAACTCGCCGACCCCAACAAGACGATCAACCCGGCCAAGGCCCCCTGGTACTTCCTCGGCCTGCAGGAACTGCTGACGATGATGAACCCTCAGATCGCGGGGGTGCTCGGCCCGACCGTGATCATCATCGGCCTGATCACGACCCCGTATCTCGACAAGAACCCGAGCGCCCGACCCGAGGACCGCAAGTTCGCGGTGACGTTCTTCACCGTCTTCCTCATGTTCTGGGCGGTGCTCTCGATCATCGGCATCGCCTTCCGCGGGCCGGGATTCCAGTTCACCCTGCCGTGGCACGACGGCCTGTTCTTCGATCTGTGAGGCCCGAAGCATGACCGCAGTCATCGTCATCATCGTCATCGCCGTCGTCCTCGCGGTCATCGCCGGCGCGTTCTTCGTGATCGGTCGACGCGACACGACCCGGGCCGTCGGCACGTTGTCCGCGGAGACCAAGGCGCGGGACCGTACCGGCCGCTCGGCCGAGCTGGCCCGGCAGACCACCGACGTCGAGGCCTGGACGCCCCCCACACCCGAACAGGTCGGCGTGTCGCGTCGCCAGTTCCTCAACCGGGGGATCTGGGGAATGGCCGGGTTGGGTGCGATCGGCTTCGGTGCCGGACTCATCAGCTACCTGTGGCCCCGGGTGTCAGGCGGATTCGGGTCGAAGATCAACCTCGGCAAGGTCGCCGACCTCAAGAGCAAGATCCAGGCCGCGAACGGCTTCTACTACGTGCCCGAGGGCAAGTTGTACGTGGTCGACTTCCCGGCGTCCGCGCTGCCCAAGGCCCGCCAGGTGTACCAGCCCGCCGAGCTCGCCGCCATGGAGGCCGGCGTGACCGTGCTCTACCAGAAGTGCCCGCACCTGGGTTGCCGGGTGCCGCCGTGTCTGACCTCGCAGTGGTTCGAGTGCCCCTGCCACGGGTCGCAGTACAACCAGGTCGGTGAGCACAAGGCCGGGCCCGCGCCCCGTGGCATGGATCACTTCGCGACGGCGGTGTCGGCCGGGGTGCTGACCGCCGACACGGGTTCCATCATCCAGGGCGCCCCCATCGGAGTCGACACGACCGGCCAGGAACCCGCCGGTCCGCACTGTGTGAGCGGCGGAGAATGATCGGAGCAACCGGCAAGATGAATGCGGCCATGAACACCGTCTCCGACCTCGGAGCGAATCACGGACTGGTCCTGGCGACGGTGCAGTCGTCGATCGGCTACGTCGTGCTGTTCCTCGTGTGCCTGTTGTGTGTCGTGTACGGCCTGGCGAGTCTGCGCTCGGGCAAGCACGCCGCCGGCTCAGAGGTCTACCTCGCCCCCAACCGCAAGCCCTACTACGACAACCAGACGATGGAGACCTCCCGGCTCGACCGGGTGCTCGTCATCTCGTTCGGGGTGCTCGCCGCGATCTCGCTGGCGCTCCCGCTGTACTGGCTCGCCGAACCGGGCCGGATGGCCGGTGCCACCAAGGCGTTCAACTCGAAGTTCATCGACACCGGCGCGGAGCTCTACGGCTCGAACACCCCCGACAACCCCAACGGCCTGGGCTGCGCGGACTGTCACGGTGCCACCGCCACGGGTGGGGTCGCGAACTACACGATCACCGACGCCGACGGCCGGTTTCTCAAGCAGGTCCAGTGGCAGGCCCCCGCGCTCGACACCGCGACCCTGCGGTTCAACCGGTCGGAGCTGCGCGAGATCATCACCTACGGGCGTCCGTTCTCACCTATGGCCGGCTGGGGTGAGGCCGGCGGCGGTTCCGAGAACACCCAGTCGATCGAAGACATCATCTCGTATCTCGAATCGATCCAGATCTCTCCCAAGGCCGCCCACAAGCAGGTCACCGAAGGCCTGAAGACCGAGAAGGACGCCGCGGAAGCCGCCGGCCAGCCCTACGGGAGCGACGGAGAAGCGCTGTTCAACCTCGGCTACTACTCGGGCTTCGCGGGTGGCGCGTACTCGTGCGGCCGCTGCCACACCCAGGGGTGGTCCTACGGTGAGAAGGGCTCCGACGGCGACGGCGCCTACGGTCCCAACCTGACCGCCACCACGGCCCAGTTCCCCGGAGCGACCGCCGGATTCGACGCCATGGTGAACTTCGTCTGCCAGGGATCGCTCATGGGCATCCAGTACGGGGTCCACGGCATGGGGGCGGGGCGCATGCCGGCGTTCTGCCAGACCAAGCCCTACAACCCCAACACCGACGCGCTGGCGTCGCAACCAGATGTGGAATCGCAAGATCAGGGCGCGCCGGGTTCGGGGATGATGACCAGAGCCCAGGTCGCCGAGATCGTCGAGTACGTGAGGGGTCTGTAAGAGATGTTGCACCTGTTCGCCTCCCTCACCTGGGATCCGGGAATCCGCGGCATCCTCGATGTCGCGATCGCCGTCGCGGTCCTGTGCGGCACGCCGCTGATCCTGCTCACCACCAACCTGGGATCCCGGCTGGCCTTCCACGTGACCGCGACCGCCATCTTCGGCTGGTTGACGATCATGTTCCTGTTCTGGGCCATCTACGGCCTCGGCTACCACGGTCCGGCCCCGTCGTGGAAGGTGAAGGAACTCTCGAGCAACCCCGCCGGCGCGGTCAACGAGCAGCTCCACACGGTGCCCCAACCCTCGGATCTGCCCAAGACACCCGAGCAGTATCTGCGGACGAACTCCGCCGTCGCCGAGGCGATGAAGGGCCGGAGTGTCCTGCCGACCATGGGTGACGTCGTGGCCGCCGACCCGACGGTCGCCAAACAGCTCCAGCCCAAGCTGAACGGCTGGTCGATCGTGCCGAGTTCCGACGGAACCTACGGCGACGCGTCGACGACGGCCGGCGACTACCTCCAGCAGAACGGCTTCGGCACCCTCAAGTTCGACTCGTCGTCGTCGTACCTGGTCGATGCCGTCTTCGAAAAGGGCGGCAAGCCCGAGCCCAAGGACGACTCGATGTTCCAGCGGGTCGTCAACCGGATCGAGACCACCGCGATGTGGTTCATCGCCGACAATCCCACGCACTACGCGGTGGTGCAGCTGCGGCCGACGATCGCCCAGTCGTCACTGCCGGGTCAACCCCCTCCTCCCGCCGTTGCCGACCCGGACCAGCCGGTCATCAACGTGCTGATGGTGCGGGATCTGGGTGCGGTACGCCAGCCGGCGTTCGCGCTCGGCATCCTCAGCCTCATCTCCTTCGCCATCCTGGCCTACAGCCTGCATCGACGGGACAAGGAGGGCATGGCGAATCGGCGGGCGGCCGAGGCGGCGGGAAGCGGGGTCTGATCTCATGGCCCAGTATCTGCCCATCTTCACCCTGTCGGTTCTCGTCGTCGCCTTCGCGGCCGGCCAGATCGCGCTGGCCCGCCTCATGGCGCCACGCAACGTCAACAACTCGAAGTACGCCCCGTACGAGTGCGGGATCGTGCCCGAAGTCGACCCGCCGAGACGTTTCCCGGTGCGGTTCTATCTGGTCGCGCTGATCTTCGTCGTGTTCGACGTCGAGGTCATCTTCCTGTATCCCTACGTGCTGATGTACCGGTCGCTCGGCCTGTTCGGGCTGATCGAGATGGCGCTGTTCTCGGTGGCCGTGATCGCGTGTCTGATCTTCCTGATCGCGAACGGCGCCCTCGAGTGGGGCCCGGCCGACTTCGTCCGCAAGCCGACCGAGGTGCTGCAACGGGCGACCGACGCCGACGGGGTGCGCCTCGTCGGTCTGGAGGGCCGCGACCCGAACCAGGAGGTGGCGGCATGAACCCCGAACGACCTGCGGAGGTGACCCGCTGATGGGACAGCTCTCCGACATCAGAGAACACGGCCTCGAGGGCATCGAGCACAACTTCCTCACCGGCAAGCTCGAGGACTTCCTCCGCTGGGTGCGCTACCGCTCGAGTTGGGGGGCCACGTTCGGCACCGCGTGTTGCGCCATCGAGATGATGGCCGCCGGCGGTCCGCACTACGACCTCGCCCGGTTCGGCATGGAGGTCT
>CAZQSU010000018.1:0-37716 GCA_964595905.1 uncultured Iamiaceae bacterium | reverse complement strand
GAAGACGCGGTTGCCGAGGTCGCACGGCGGGCGACCGAGGTGGGGATCCGCCGGGTCCATCTGCTCGCGTGGCGCGACTACGACGATCCCGAAGCCGGTGGCTCCGAGGTGCACGCCCACGAGATCGCGAAACTCTGGAGTGAAGCCGGGGTCGAGGTCCTGATGCGGACGTCCTATGCGGTGGGACGTCCCCGTGTGGCCGCGAGGGACGGTTACGAGGTCGTCCGCAAGGCCGGTCGCTACCTCGTGTTCCCACGAGCGGCACTCGCCGAGATCACCCGCAGTCACGGTCCCCGTGACGCCGTGGTCGAGGTGTGGAACGGCATGCCGTTTCTCTCACCGGTGTGGACCCGCAGCCCGAAGATCGTCGTGATCCACCACGTCCACGCCGAGATGTGGCGCATGGCCCTGCCGCCGATGCTGGCCAAGCTGGGCAACCGGATCGAGGAACGGTGGGCGCCGCCGTTCTACCGCGACACGCTCGTGGTGACACCGTCGGAGTCGTCGCGGGACGACATCATCGAGCGGCTGGGGCTTCGGCCCGACCGGGTCCAGGTCGTGCACAACGGCATCGGGGCCCGGTTCGTCGCAGGGGTCGACCCGACGGCGCCCCGACCCCACGAGATCCTCGCGGTCGGTCGGCTGGTGCCGGTCAAGCGGTTCGACATGTTGATCCGCGGGGCCGCCGAGGCCCGTCGCTCGGTTCCGGACCTGACCCTGACCATCGTCGGTGACGGCTACGAACGCGAACGTATCGAGGCACTGATCCAACGCCTCGGCGCACGGGACTGGATTCGTCTGACCCGCCATGTCAGCAACGAGGCGTTGTTGGAGCACTACCAGCGCGCGCGGGTGGTCGCCTCGGCGTCGGTGCGCGAAGGATGGGGACTGACCCTGACCGAAGCGGCCGCGTGTGGAACACCGTCGGTCGCGACCCGGGTGGTGGGCCACATCGACACCGTCGCCGATGGCGTCAGCGGGATCCTCGTCGACGACGAGCAACAGCTGGGCGAAGCCCTGGCACGCATCTGTCTCGACGACGAGTACTGGCAGGGACTGGTCACCGGAGCGATCGCCCACGCGAGTCGGTTCTCGTGGGACCGGACGGCCGCCGGCATCTTCGCAGCGTTGGCCGACGAGGCCGCCGACTGGGGGAATCGGGGACGATCGGGACGATGGCGGTGACGCCGGGCGGACGTCTCCGGCGCCGGGTGACGACATGGATCGGTGGTCACTCGATCTACCTCGTGCTCGCCGCGTTGGCCTACATCCCACCGCTGTTGGTCAGACGGGGCGTGATCTCCGCCGACAACAAGGTCTACCTGTACCTCGACCCGGCGCGGATGTTGGCCGACTCACCGTATCTGTGGGACCCCGGTACCTTCGCCGGCACGGTGCCGCATCAGGGCGTCGGCTACCTGTTTCCCGTCGCCCCGTACTACTGGCTGGTCCACGCGCTCGGCATTCCGGTGTGGATCGGACAGCGGATCTGGTTGTCGACGGTGGTGTTCTTCGCGGGGGCGGGAGTCGTCTACCTGCTCCGGGCGCTCCGCTGGCACGGCCCCGGTGTCGTCGTCGCCGCCCTGGCGTACATGTTCACGCCGTACTTCCTGAACTACGCCTCGGCATTCACCGTCATCGCACTGCCCTGGACGGGGCTGCCCTGGCTGCTCGCGTTCGTCATGCTCGCGGTGCGGGACCGTGGTTGGCGGTATCCGGCGCTGTATGCGATCACGATCCAGCTCACCGGCAGCGTGAACGCGTCGTCGTTGGTGTTCTCGATCTTCGCGTCCCTGCTGTGGTTGCCCTTCGCGGTGTGGTTGACACGAGAGATCCGGTTCCGCGACGCGTGCAAGGTGCTGTTCCGTCTGGGCGTGCTGACCCTGGTCGCCTCGCTGTGGTGGATGTCGGGACTGTGGGCGCAGAGTCGGTACGGCATCAACGTGCTCGAATACTCCGAGACCGCACGGACCGTGGCGCAGGCGTCGAGTGCGACCGAGATCCTGCGCGGACTCGGCTACTGGTACTTCTACGGCAGCGACAAGCTGGTACCGATCGTCGACGCGGCGAAGTTCTACACCGGATGGCTGTGGCTGCTCGGACTGAGCTTCCTGATTCCCGCGCTGAGTCTGTTCGCTGCGGCGTTCGCCCGGTTCCGCGAGCGGCTCTTCTTCGTGGCCCTGATCGCCATCGGCATGGTCTTCGCCGTCGGGGCGTATCCCTGGAGCGACCCGGCGGCGGTCGGGTCGTTCTTCAAGTGGTTCCTGTCGTCGTCGCAGGCGGGGAGCGCCATGCGTTCGCTGCCCCGCGCGGCCCCGCTGGTGGTGCTCGGTCTGGCGGTACTGCTCGGGGCGGGCATCACCGCGCTCCACGAGGCGACCCGGCGCAGGGGTATCCCCTCGCCGATGAAACGGATCCGCGGGCTGGACCGTCGGGTGTTCCGACTGAGTGCGCTGGTGGCGATCCTGATTCTGGCGAACCAACCCGGGCTGTTCGCCGGTTGGTTCATCACCCGGGGGATCTCCCGACCCTCGACGATCCCCGACTACTGGAAGGAGGCCGCGGCCGCCGTCGATGCGGGAAGCCACGAATCGCGGGTGTGGGCGATCCCGGGCTCGAACTTCGCGTCGTACCGGTGGGACGGCAAGCTCGTGTCGTCGGTCGATCCGCTGATGCCCGGTCTCTCGTCTCGACCGTTCGTGGCCCGGGAGCAGGTGCCCTATGGCACCTACCCGACGGCGAACCTGCTGAACGCGGCCGACGACCCGTTGCAGCAGAACGTCCTGCAGCCGACCGCGATCGCTCCGATGGCGCGTTTCCTGTCGGTCGGTGACCTCTTCGTCAGGGCCGACGACCTGGCCTGGACCCGTTACGGCACGGTGCGACCGAACCAGGTGTGGAACATCCTCCGCCGAGCGCCGGGGCTCGGAGAACCCGAGGTCTTCGGCGGGCTCCAGCAACAGCATGCGTCGGCGCACTTTCCGATGCTCGACGAGGCGACCCTCGGGATGGGACCGATGCCCGACGTGCCACGCCTGGCACTCGTCCCGGTGACGGATTCGCCGAACATCGTGAAGACCGCCTCTGCTGCGCATCCGGTGTTGCTGGCCGGCGACGGGAGCGGACTGGTGTACGCGTCGGGCGCCGGTCTGCTGACCGGCCACGAGCTGGTGCGCTACAGCGGGTCGATGGCGGCCGATCCCGACGAACTCCGCCGCGAACTTCCTGGCGCATCACTCGTGCTGACCGACACGAACCGGCGGCGGGGTCAACGCTGGGGAACGATCCAGGACACGTTCGGCGAGACCGAGATGCCCGGTCAGGAGCCGCTCGTCGACGATCCTTCGAACCAGCGGATCGACATCTTCGACGGAGCCGGCCCCGAGGACGGTGACGCCACTCGCACCGTCGCGCTGCAGGAAGGCGGCGTCGTCGCGCAGGCATCCAGTTACGGCAACCCGGTCACCTTCACCCCCGATGTGCGGGCCATGTACGCGGTCGACGCCTTCGGTGGCGAGGACAACATCAACTCGGCCTGGACGACCGCCGCGTTCGGTCCGGTCAAGGGCGAGCAACTGAAACTGTCGTTCCGCGAAGGTCTGACCAGTGATCACATCACCCTGTTGCAGCCCCAGATCGGCCGACCGAACCGGTGGATCACCAAGATCGAACTGACCCTCGACAACGGATTCTCGACGACTCTGGACCTCGGCGACGAGTCGAAGAAGGCGCCCGGTCAGACGTTCACGTTCCCCTCACAGACCTTCCACGAGGCCACACTGAAGATCATCGGCGACAACGTGGGTCACCAGTACATCTACCAGACGGCGTCGTCGGTCGGACTCGCGAACGTGACCTTCGGTCCCCAGACGCCCCGTGTCACCGAGTACATCCGTCTCCCCACGGATCTGCTCGACGAAGCGGGTCGTGCTTCGCAGAAGAATCCGTTGGCACTCGTGCTGACCCGCGACCGGATCAATCAGTACAACGCGCTCAGGACCAGCCCCGAACCGTTCCTCGTGCGGACCTGGACCCTGCCGATGAAGCGGTCGTTCGCGTTCACGGGCACCGCCCACCTCGATCAACAGGCACCAGCGGCGGTCGTCGATGCGACGCTCGGGATCCCCGATGCCGCCCACGGCGGTGTGACCGTCACCGAGGAGCGGCACCTCACCGGCGCCGCGACGCAGCGCGCCACCGCGGCCATCGACGGTGATGCCGGAACCTGGTGGACGACCGGCTTCCAGTCGTCGGTCGGTGACTGGGCGCAGTACCAGAGCGCGAAGAAGCTCACCTTCGACCACCTCGACCTCGCCGTCGTGACCGACAAGCGGCATTCGGTCCCCACGCGGCTGCGGGTCACCGTCGACGGCAAGTCGGTGCAGGTCGAACTGCCGAAGCTGACCCAGTCGTCGAAACCGGGCTCGGTGACCAAGGTACGCATCGCCCTCCCCGAGACGCTGAGCGGATCCAAGGTCCGGTTCACGATCACCGGTCAGCGCAAGCAACTCACCAACGACTGGTATTCGGACAGCCCCGTCGCGATGCCGGTGTCGGTGGCGGAGTGGGGTGTCCCCGGCCTCGGGGTCACGGCCCCCGACGCCGACGCGAAGCTCCCCGGAGGGTGCCGCTCGGACTACGCCCTCCTCGACAACGAGTCCGTCGATCTCCGGATCGACGGTACGGTCGGTGACGCGCTCGCCGGCAAGGACCTGACCGTCCGCCAGTGCGGTGCCGCTGCCCGCACCGGCGTGGCCATGGCGGCCGGGCGGCACAACCTGTTCACCTCGTCCGGCGCCACGGCGGGTTACGACATCGACCAGCTCGTGCTGCGGTCGGCAGCGGGCGGGGCCGCGGATCACGCAACCGGGCCGATGGTGGCACGGGCCGACACGGTCGGGCCGAAGGTCACCGTGAACGACCAGAGCCGGACGTCGTTCGACCTGACGGTCACCGGCGCCGACGAGAAGTTCTGGCTCGTGCTCGCGCAGTCCCAGAGCGACGGTTGGCACGCGACGGTCGACGGCAAGGCGATCGGATCGTCGGTCCTGGTCAACGGCTTCTCGAACGGCTGGCAGCTCACACCGTCGAAGAGCGGCACCATGCACGTCACCCTCACCTGGACCCCGCAGCGGGTGGTCTGGATCGCGATCGCCATCTCGGCCGTCGCGATGCTGCTGTGCCTGGCGCTCGCCCTGCGCCCGGCGTTCCGTCGACGCCTGGCGCCACTCGCCGACGAGGACGCGCAACCCCGTGGGGGGCGCGCCCTCCAGAGCGTCCCACTGCCGTTCGACTGGCGACAGGCCATGGAGTACCGGGGCGCCGATCCCAAGATGAAGGTCGCCGTGGCCGTCGCCGTCGTCGCGGCGATCGTGGCCGGCGCGGTCGCCGGTTGGTGGACCGCGCCGATCATCGGCGTCGTCACCCTGATCTGTATGCGGTTCCGGCGGGCACGACCGTTGTTGACCCTCGGTGCCCCGGCCTGCATGCTCGCAGTGCTCGCCTACTCGGTCGCGTTCGTCGCCTTCCGCAACACCTATCTCCGGTTCGGTTGGCCCTCGTGGTTCTCGCGCATCGCGCCGCTCGGGTGGTTCGCGGTGTTCGCACTCGTCCTCGACGTGGTGGTCGGACGGTTCTGGCTCCGGCGCTGGTGGTCCACCGGCGAGTCGGAGGACTGAACGCGCGGCCCATCTGACGCTGCGTCAGCTCCAGGTGGGCGGATCGGCCATGATGGTGGCCACCAGCGAGCCGCCGTCGGAGACCTCCGACCGGATCGATGGAAACGGAGTGAACCGATGGAACGGAGTGCATCGATGGATCAGACCGCAGTCGACAGGTTCCAGTTCGTCGGACAGGACATCGACTGGATGCTCAGGCGGTGGGCCGACACCCGCCCCGACCATCCCTTCCTGATCTGGGAACCCCGCTCCGGCGACGCCGAGACCTGGACCTACGCCAGGTTCGTCGACGACGTCGACCGGGTCGCCGCCGGACTGCACGCACGCGGGGTGGCCAAGGGCGACAAGGTACTCATCCACGCCGACAACTGTCCCGAGGCGGTCATCTCCTGGTACGCGTGCGCCCGACTCGGTGCGGTCGGCGTGACCACCAACACCAAGAGCGTCGCGGCCGAGGTCGCGTACTTCGCGTCGCACAGTCGTGCGGTGGGCGTGATCACCCAGCCGCAGTACGCGGCGCTGATCGACGACGCGTGCGAGCACCTGCGCTTCACGGTGGTGACCGCGGACGACTCCGGCGAGGCGCCCTCCGCCGCGGCCGTGCCCGGCCACGAAACGTTCGCAGCGCTCACCCGAGATCCGTCGACGTTGCCCGCCGTCGAGATCGACGCCCTCACTCCGGCCGGGATCCTGTTCACCTCGGGCACGACGTCGCGGCCCAAGGCGGTGGTGCACACCCACGGCAACGCGCTCTGGGCGGCGCGGCAGGGCCCGATCAACGTCGACATGGGACCCGACGACGTGTACCTGATCTATCTGCCGTTCTTCCACGTGAACGCGCAGAGCTGGTCGATCTGGACCGCACTCGGCGTGGGGGGCACCGTCGTGCTGCAGCCGAAGTTCTCGGCGAGTCGCTTCTGGGAGGTCATCGCCAAGCATTCGGTCACGCACCTGTCGCTGATCCCGTTCGTGTTCAAGGCGGTCGCCGATCAGCCGGTGCCCGAGCACACCGTGAAGGTCGGGGCGTTCGGTCTGGTGATGCCGGTGCTGGAGGACTGGTTGAAGATGCGGGTCACCGCGTCGTGGGGCATGACCGAGACGGTCACCCACGCGACCACCACCCGCCCGCACGAGCCGTACCCCGACATGTCGATGGGCAAGCCCACGCCCGGGTACGAGTTCGCGATCGTCGACCCCGACACCGGCGAGCTGGTGCCCGACGGGGAGATCGGTGAGCTGTGGGTGCGCGGCACCCGCGGGATCCAGTTGTTCCTGGAGTACTTCGACAATCCCGAGGCGAACGCCGCGGCGTTCACCGACGACGGCTGGTTGCGCACCGGCGACCGGGTGCGCATGGGGGAGCGGGGCAACTTCTTCTACTGCGACCGTGACAAGGACGCGTTGAAGGTCGGCGGCGAGAACGTCTCGGCACGCGAGGTCGAGGACGTGATCCGCCAGGTGCCCGGACTCGACGACATCGCCGTGGTCGCGAAATCGCATGAGATGCTCGACATGGTGCCGGTCGCGTTCGTGATCCGCGGGCCCTTCGCCGAAGGCACCGACGAGGAACTCGAACGACGCATCATCGACCACTGCGCCGAGAACCTGTCGAAGTTCAAGGTGCCACGAGCGGTGTACGTGGTCGAGGCGTTCCCCGAGGCGACCATCGGCAAGGTCGCCAAGAACCGCCTCCGGGAGCTGGCCGACGCCGCACCGGCCGTCGACTGACCGGGCAGGAACGACCATGACCCGCAGACGCCCGACCGTCGCCCAGCAACTGGCCGGGCAGCGGTTCCTCAACCGGTCGCTGCTCGGGGCGCTGAACACCGTGAACGGCCATCGACCGTTCAGCCGCCAGGGCCGGACCGGGGTGTTGACGTTCTTCCCGTCGTGGTTGACGACCGAACTGCCGCTGCACGCGATCGCGTGGCAGGCGCTGGCAACGACGCTCCACCTGCGACGCGGGGTCCTGCGGAGCCGAGCCGGTCGACTCGGTCTCGCCGTGGATGCGGCATCCTGGTACGGCCTGTACCGCCTCTGGGTGCAGGGCATGGCTTCGGAGGCCGTCTACGAGCAGGCGCTGGTCGAAGGCCTCGGTGACGAGGTGGCCGACGTGACCGTGCCGCCGGGCCTGCTGCCCGCGGTGCGCCGTCGCAAGATCGTCCTCGGGCCGACCGATTACCCCCGCCGTCGCTGGGTGCACGACGCGACCGTCAGCTACGGCGAGTTCGGCCGGCGCAACCAGCTCGACATCTGGCGCAGCCCCGACCTCGCGCCCGGCGACAGGGCCCCGGTCCTGTTGCAGGTGCACGGTGGCGCGTGGATCATCGGCAACAAGGACCAGCAGGGCATGCCGCTGATGGAGCGCCTGGCCGGTCACGGCTGGGTGTGCGTGTCGATCAACTACCGGCTGAGTCCCCGTGCGAAGTGGCCGGCCCACATCGTCGACGTCAAACGCGCCCTCGGGTGGATCAAGCAGCACATCGCCGATTACGGCGGCGACCCCGACTTCGTGGCCATCACCGGCGGGTCGGCGGGAGGACACCTGTGCTCACTGACCGCGCTCACCGCGAACGAGCCGGAGTTCCAGCCCGGCTTCGAGGAGGTCGACACCTCGGTGGCGTGTGCGGTGCCCTTCTACGGCGTGTACGACTTCACGAACCGTGACGGCACGGGTCGGGCCGACATGGACGACATGTTGACCCGGATGGTCATGGGCGTGTCGCGGACCGACGACCCCGAGCTGTGGGACCACGCCTCGTCGATGAGCTGGGTCGACCACGACGCGCCCCCGTTCATGGTGCTGCACGGCACCAACGACTGTCTGGTCCCGGTGGAACAGGCCCGGGCGTTCGTCGCGATGCTGCGCGAGGCGTCGTCCGAACCGGTCGTCTACGCCGAGTTGCCCGGTGCCCAGCACGCGTTCGACGTGTTCGCGTCACCCCGGAGTCTGTTCGCGGTCGACGCCGTCGAGCGGTTCCTGGCGGTGATCCACGAGCGGTACCGACGGGCGTCGAGGCCCGTCGAGGCGTGACGAGCAGCTTCGGCCCGTCCGAGGCAGCGGCGCTGGTCCGCGAGAGCGACGTCCTCGGGATCCCACTCGGCCCGGGACATCCCAATGCCTTCCTTCACGCCCTCGGGAAACGCGAGGCGTTCGACGACCTCGTCGTCACCGGCGCGCTGCTCACCGACTTCTACGAGTTGTTCGACCGCCCCGGTGTCCGGTACGTGAGTGGTTTCTACGGCCCGATCGAGCGGATGCTCGCCGATGCGGGAGGCGCGGTCGAGTTCGTGCCCGCGGACTTCCGCCGTTTCGCACCCGTGCTGGAGCAGGTCGCTCCCCGGGTGATGGCCACCAGTGCCGCGCTGCCCGACGCCGACGGCTACTGCTCGCTGTCGCTGCATGCGGGTGCCACCGTGGGAGAACTGCACCGGGCTGCCCGAGACCCCGGACGTGTCCTCGTCGTCGAGGTGAGTCCGCACTTCCCCCGCACCCTGGGCCTGTTGCCCGAGCACCCGCATCGCATCCATGTCGACGACGTCGACGTGCTCGTCGAATCCGACGCCAGACCGTTCGCGCTCACCGACGCGCCGGCCTCCGACGTCGAGAAGACCATCGCTGATCAGGTCGCCCGCTTCGTTCCCGACGGCGCGACCCTGCAGACCGGTATCGGCGGCATCCCGGGCACGGTCGTGTCGTTGCTCGCCGAGGGTGACGGGGGCGGCTACGGCGTCCACTCCGAGATGTTCACGACCGGACTGATGCGCCTGCACCGGTCCGGCAAGGTCACGAACGACCGCAAGGGCGTCTTCGCCGGATTCTCGGTCACGACGTTCGCACTGGGCGAACCCGAGCTCTACGACTGGCTCGCCGACAACCCCGACGTGCGCTTCCTTCCCGTCGACGTGGTGAACTCGCCCGAGACGATCAGCGCGAACGTCGACATGGTCTCGATCAACGGCGCGCTCGCGGTCGACCTGGCCGGCCAGGCCGTCGCGGACACGCTCGATGGCCGCCAGTTCTCGGGGATCGGCGGCCACGAGGACTTCGTCGCATCGTCAGGACTCCAGCTCGAGGACCGATCGCTGATCTGTCTGCGTTCCACGACCACGGTCGACGGCGAGGTGCGGTCGCGGATCACCGCGCGCTTCGACGCCGGCACGATCATCACCACGCCGCGACACCAACTCGACGTGGTGATCACGGAATACGGCGCCGCGGAGCTGCGGGGCCGTACCGTGCGCGAGCGAGCCGTCGCCCTCGCGCAGATCGCCCACCCCGATTTTCGTTCCGAACTGATGGCCCGGGCCGAGGAGTGGCCGCCGCGGTGACACCCGGCGTTACCGTGATCACCCTGCCGGGTCGGTAGGGTGAGAGATCCATCTGGCGGCGTGGCCGAGTGGCTTAGGCAAGGGCCTGCAAAGCCCTGTACACCGGTTCGATTCCGGTCGCCGCCTCCAAGGGTGTGGCATCGTCGATTCGCCCGGGTCGGGTACGACGATGCCACACCTCACGTCGAAGATCGATCGGAGCACGGATGGAGCCCAACGAGTTCGAAGGCCGTGTCGCCCTCATCACGGGCGCCGCGAACGGGATCGGTGCCGCCGTCGCCCGGAAGCTCGCGGGTCTGGGCGCACAGGTGGTCCTCGCCGATCTCGACGTCGATACGGGAACCGCGCTGGCCGACGAACTCGGCGGCCTGTTCGTCGAGACCGACGTGCGCGACTTCGACGCGAACGCCGCGATGGCCGCGACGGCGCTCGACGCCCACGGTCGGATCGACCTCGTGCACCTGAACGCCGGGGTCTCGAGTGGCATCGGCTTCGGCGCCGACTTCGATCTCGACGCGTACCGCCGGGCGATGGCGGTGAACCTCGACGGTGTCGTGTTCGGCGTCCAGGCCGTGATCGACACGCTCGTCGCCCAGGGGTCCGGCCAGATCGTGGCCACGGCGTCGATGGCGGCACTCACCCCCGTGCCCTTCGACCCGATCTACGGGGCCAACAAGTCGGCCGTGGCGTCACTCGTGCGTTCGCTCGGTGCCCTCTACGCCGACGCCGGCGTGAGGATCAACGCCCTGTGCCCGTCGTTCGCGGACACCGACATCATCACCGAGATCCGCCAGTTCCTCGTCGACACCCACTTCCCGATTCTCGAGGTCGACGACGTGATCGAGGCGTTCATGGCGATCGTGAACGGGGCCGGGAGCGGAGAATGCTGGTTCGTCGTGCCCGGCCGGACTTCGGAGCCGTTCGGGTTTCGCAACGTGCCGGGGCCGCGCGTCGACTGATCGGCACGTCCGCGGTGGCCGGATCTGGCACGATGGAAGTCAGGGAGGACCGGATGACCCTGCGAGGAGCCACCCATGGCCGAGAAAGTGTGCGCGAACTGTGGTGCCGAGGTGCCCGCCGCGGCCGTGTTCTGTACCCAGTGCGGCAGTAGGGACCTGAACCAACCACCACCGCCACCGCCGGAGCCGGATCAGGCCGTGGCGCCACCCCCGCCGGTCATGCCGGATTCGCCGACCGTTCCGGTGACCGAAACGCAGGAGGCGCCGTCGTTGGCGGCACAGTACGGAGCAGCTGCGCAGCGACCGGAGCCCCCGGGTGCGCCCACGATGGCCGATCAGCCGGTCGTGGGCGACCCGACGTCGGTCTGGTCGACACCGCCGGCTGCCCCGCAACCGCCCACCGCGTCGTCGGCCGCTCCAGCGAGTGGCGAACCGACCGCGGTCGCGCCGGCCTTTCCGCCAGGGCCTGCCGCTGCGCCGGATCCGACGTTCGCGCCGACCGCGGCGCCCCCGGCGACCGGCACGTCGAGCGACGGTGGCGGCAAGCTGGGGGCCGCCCTGGCACTGCTCGGCGGTGCCGCTGCCATCGTCGGTGCGTTCCTGTCGTGGATGAAGATCACTCCCGACTGGGCCGACGCGGTCACCCTCAGCGGCTGGACCCTGACCGACGACGCCAAGGTCGTCGCGGCGGTGGGCGCGGTCGCGTTCGTCGCGGCCGCCGTGGTCCTGGGTGGCAGTCTGCGCCGGCCGCTGCGGGTGCTCACGGCCGTCGCCGGCATCGTGATCCTGGGGCTCGGCGCCTACGACACCTACGACATCCTCCAGCAGCTGCCCGATTCGCTCGCCGACGCGGGCGTGTCAGGTGCGGAGATCGCCGCCCCCCAGCTCGGCCTGATCCTGGTGTTGGCGGGTGGTGCGGTGGTGGTGCTCGGCGCCCTGGCGATGACGCAGGGGGCACGACCGGCCGAGCAGGAGCTCGCGCCGCCGAGCCAGTACGCCACGGGGTCTGCGGGCGGATCGGCCACGGCCTCCCAGCCGGTCGCACCGCCACCCGGTGGGTACGCCCCGCCGACGGGACTCGCCCAACCCGTACCGGGTCAGGGCGCGCCGCATGGCGGTGGCGCCGGCGCTCCTGGCGGCTACGGGACCCCACCGGGAAGCCCTCCACCGGCCGGTGGGGCGACCCCGCCTCCCAGCGCACCGTTCGGTCGCGAGTGGTCCTGAGAGTGGCCCCCGGGGGCACCGCGAACCGGCTCGACGCGAAATGGAACAAGTTTCAGTTTTGCGCGAGTCGGCGGGGTAGGGTGCAGCCATGACGGAAATTCCCAAGATCGTCTCGGTCGATGACCACGTGGTCGAGCCGCCGAACGTGTGGGTCGATCGACTGCCTGCGAAATACGCCGACGTCGGTCCCCGGATCGTGCGCCGCCCGGCGAAGGAGATCTCCTTCGTCGGTGGCAAGTTCACCGCGATCATCGGCGACGAGGGCGACGACGGCCCGATCGCCGACTGGTGGTTGTACGAAGACCTCGTCCGCCCGCTGGTACGGGTCGATTCCGCCGTCGGGGTCGACCGCGACGACGTCACGATGCGTGGCGTGACCTATGAAGAGATGCGTCCCGGCTCGTACCGGGTCGAAGATCGTCTCGCCGACATGGACGCCAACTGGACCGAGGTCCAGGCGATGTACCCGACCTTCCCGCGGTTCTGCGGTCAGACGTTCAAAGAAGCCAAGGACATGGACCTCGCGCTGCTGTGTGTGCGGGCCTACAACGACTGGTTGATCGAGGAATGGTGCGGCGCGGCGCCCGACCGGCTCGTCCCGCTGGTGATCATCCCACTGTGGGACGCCGAGCTGGCCGCGGCCGAGATCCGGCGCACCGCCGACAAGGGCGCCCGCAACGTGTGCTTCAGCGAGATCCCGCCGTACCTGGGTCTGCCGAGCGTGCACACCGACTACTGGGATCCGTTCTTCCGGGCGTGCGAAGAGTGCAACTTCGCGATCCACATGCACATCGGGTCGTCGTCGAAGATGCCGTCGACCTCCGCGGATGCGCCGGCACTGGTCGGCTCGACCCTCACGTTCGTGAACTCGGCGCTGAGCATGATCGACTGGATCATGTCGGGGGTGTTCGTCCGTTTCCCGGGCCTCGAGGTCTCCTACGCCGAAGGCCAGATCGGATGGATCCCCTATGTGATGGACCGCGCCGACAAGGTCTGGGAGGAGAACCGCGGCTGGGGCGGCGTCGCCGACAAGGTACTCGAGCCGCCGAGTCACCTGTTCCGCAAGCACGTGTACCCGGTCTTCTTCGACGACCCGCATGGGCTGAAGATGCTCGACGTGATCGGCGAGGACAAGGTCTGTTACGAGTCGGACTATCCGCACTCGGACTCGACCTGGCCCAACACGCGCAAGGTCGCCGAGACGCAGATGGCGCACCTCTCCGACGAGGTGATCACCAAGATCGTGCGCACCAACGGGCGCCGGTTGCTCCGTCTCGACGGCGACTGAGCACCGCCGCCCCTGCGACACCTCAGATGGCCGAGCGGCCGATGGCACCGGCCGGATCGAGCGTCGGCGGGTGAGGAACGTTTTCGACGACGCGAAAGGACGACAGGCGCATGGCACACAAGGTCGGTGAGGGTCCGTACCGCCAGCTCATCGGCGGGGAGTTCGTCGAGGGATCCGACGGGACGTACCCGATCGTGAACCCGGCGACCGAGCAGGTCGTGGCCGAAGCCCCCGAAGCCTCCGCCGCGGACGTGGCAGCGGCCGCAGCGGCCGCGAAGGCCGCGCAGCCCGCCTGGGCGGCGATGAAGCCGACCAGACGCGCCGCGTTGCTGGGCAAGGTCGCCCGGCGGATCTCCGCCGAGATGGCCGACTTCGTGCCGCTGGTCGTCGCCGAGACCGGGGCGACCCTGCGGGTGGGCTCCCAGATGCAGGCCCCGGCGTGCGCCGCGCGCTTCGGCTTCTACGCCGAGGCCGGTCGGTCGACCCTCGATGAGCCGTTGCTGCCCCAGGCGATGCCCGACACGCCCCTGGCGCCGGGCGGGTTGATCTCCTCGGTCGTCCACCGGGCGCCGGTGGGGGTGGTCGCGGCGATCAGCTCCTACAACTTCCCGATCACCAACATGGCGGGCAAGGTCGCTCCCGCGCTGGCCGCGGGCAACACCGTCGTCGTGAAGCCCGCCCCGCAGGACCCGTTGTCGTGCCTGGAGGTGATGCGGATCTGCCACGAGGAGGGGATCCCCGACGGGGTCGTCAACATCGTCACCGGGTCGTCCGCGGCCACCGGTTCCGCGCTGGTGGCGTCGCCGGACGTCGACATGGTGAGTTTCACCGGATCGTCCGGGGTGGGGGTCGCGATCCAGACCGAGTGCGCCAGGACCATGAAGCGCAGCCTCATGGAACTCGGCGGCAAGGGTGCTGCGCTGGTGCTCGACGACGCCGACGTGACCAAGGCGGTGACCGCGCTGGCGAGCGTCTGGGGGTTCCATTCCGGCCAGATCTGCACCGCGCCCACGCGCGCGGTCGTCCACCGCTCCCGCGTCGACGAGGTCGTCGCCGGGTTGCGCGCCGCAGCGCAGCACATGACCGTCGGTGACCCGCTCGACAAGGCCACGATGGTCGGGCCGGTCATCAGCGAGACGCACCGTGACCGGGTCGAGGCACTGCTCGCCACGAGCATCGACGCGGGTGCCGAGGTGTTGCTGGGAGCGGAGCGGCCCGATGTGTCCTCGGGGTTCTACGTGGCGCCCACCCTGCTGGAGGCCGACAACACCAACCCGGGCGCCCGCGAGGAGTTCTTCGCCCCGGTCATCGTGGTGATCCCCTTCGACGACGTCTCCGAAGCCATCGCGATCGCGAACGATTCGCCCTATGGGCTGTACGACTACGTGTTCACCGAGAACGCGTACGAGGGCTACCGGGTCGCGCAGCGCCTCGAGGCCGGCAACGTCGGGCTCAACACCGCCCAGCGCAACATGGAAGCGCCCTTCGGCGGCTTCAAGATGAGCGGCATCGGGCGGGACGGCGGGGTGTTCGGCCTGCAGGCCTACACCGAGATGCAGACGATCGTCTGGTCCGCATGAGCCCACAGCCGCGCACCGGACCGGAGCCGACGACCACACGAGGAGCCACACCGACATGAGAGGCATCGTCTTCCTGGGCACCGACCAGGTCGAATACACCGAGGACCTGGCGCTGGCCGAACCCGACCCTGCGCCGGGCCGGGTCACCGTGCGCATGCAGGCCGCCGGGGTCTGCCACAGCGACGTGAGCGTCATCAACGGCACGATCCCCTGGAAGCCCCCCGCGGTGTTGGGTCACGAGGGTGCCGGCATCGTCGAGGCCGTGGGCGACGGGGTTCGCCGGGTGAAACCGGGCGACCACGTGGTCGTGTCGACCCTCGCCAACTGCGGGGTGTGCTCGAAATGCCAACGGGGCAGACCCACCGAGTGCCGCAGGTCGATCGGCATCGCGACACAGCCGTTCCTCTACCGGGGCGAGCCGGCCTCGAACTTCGCGGCGACCTCGAGCTTCGCCGAACTGGCCACCGTCGCCGAGGTCCAGGCCGTGAAGATCCCCGAGCAGATCCCGTTCACCTCGGCGTGTCTGATTGCGTGCGGGGTGCTCACCGGAGTCGGCGCCGTGCTCAACACCGCCGACGTCGAGCCCGGCGACACCGCGGTGGTCTTCGGGGTGGGTGGGGTCGGTCTGAACGTCATCCAGGCGTTGGCGATCGCGAACGCCGGCCGGATCATCGCCGTGGACACCGAGCCGCGCAAGGAGTCGCTCGCGCGCCAGTTCGGAGCGACCGACTTCATCGACGCCCGGGAGGTCGATGCGGTCGATGCCGTGCGGGAGCTGTTCCCCTTCCACCCCAAGATGGTCAAGGGCCCGCTGGGGGCCGGGGGTGTGGACTGGGCGTTCGACTGTGTGGGGCACACCAGGCTGCTGGCGCAGTGCCTGGCGGTGCTCGACTGGGGCGGCACCGCCGTCGAGGTGGGCGTGCCCGGGTTCAGCGACGAGGTCTCGCTGCCCGCGGTCGACATCGTCCAGGTGAACCGGACGATCAAGGGATCGCGTTACGGCGGCTCCCGACCACAACACGACGTACCGCTGTACGCCCAGTGGTATCTGGACGGCAAGTTGAAGCTCGACGAGTTGGTGACCGAGGTGTACCCGCTGCCCGAGTTCGCCACCGTCATCGCGGACATGGAAGCCGGCAGACTCGCCCGGGGCGTGCTCGAGTTCTGATGGGTCTGCCCGACTGGTTCCACGAGGCGGCCGCCACCGTCAACAACTGGGGGCGTTGGGGCGCCGACGATCGACTGGGCACCCTGAACTTCATCACGCCCGAGGCGGTGCAGCGCGCGGCGGGCTGTGTGCGCACCGGCACGCGCTTCTCGCTGGCCTGGCCGCTGTCGTTCGCCGAGGATCTGCAGCGGGGCAACATCCCCGGACGCAGCATCCTGCGGACGATGACGTCGATCGACGAGGCGATGTTGGGGGACCGGTCACTGTTCTGCACCAGCGACGACGTGGTGACGATGGGGCTGCAGGTCGCCACCCACTGGGACGGCCTCGGCCACGTCAGCTACGACGGGCGGCTCTACAACGGGGTGCCGGCGGCGTCGATGACCGCGCAGGGGGCCACCGAACTGGGCATCCACCACATCCGCACCCTCGTCGGCCGGGGGGTGCTGTTGGACGTCGCCCGCACCAAGGGGGTCGACCGTCTCGAGCCGAGCTACGCGGTGGTCCCCGACGATCTCGACGCGGCGGTCGAGGCAGCCGGGGTCGGTGTCAAATCGGGCGACATCGTGCTGATCCGGACCGGTCAGATGTCGTATCTACGCGGCCGCCGTCCCGACCGCGACGCCTACGCGATGACCTCGTCGGGGATCTCCTGGCAGTGCGCCGCATGGTTCCACCGCCACGAGGTTGCCGCGGTGGCCGTCGACAACCTCACCTTCGACACGTACCCACCCTCGGAACCCGATGCGTTCTTCCCCGCGCATCTGCTGCACATCGTGGAGATGGGTCTCACCCAGGGGCAGAACTGGGACCTCGACGCGCTCGCGGAGGACTGTGCCGCCGACGGCGTGTTCACCTTCCTGCTCGACGCGTCGCCGTTGCCCTTCACGAACGCCGTGGGTTCACCGGTGAACCCGGTCGCGGTGAAATGAACCGGATGTCCACCGTGTCGAGAACCACGCCCGTGGGCGGTCGCCCACAGGTCGAGAAACCGGGAGTCGAGATGCCGGGAGTACGCACATGAAGGCGGTCACGTTCGTCGACGGGTCGATTCGATGGCAGGAACACCCCGATCCGGAACCCGGCACGGGCGAGTTGCTCGTGGCCGTGCGCGCCGCGGGACTCAACAGTGGCGATCTGCTGCAGCGGCGTGGGTTGTATCCCGCGCCTGCCGGGTCACCGGCGGACATCCCCGGACTCGAGTTCGCCGGCGAGGTGATCGGTGTGGGACCGGGCGTCGTCGACCGTGCCGTCGGCGACCGTGTGATGGGGGTGGTCGGCGGCGGGGCACAGGCCGAACAGGTGGTGATCCACGAGCGCTGCGCACTGTCGATTCCCGACGGGGTCGACGACGTCGTCGCCGGTGGTTTTCCAGAGGCGTTCACCACCGCCCACGACGCGCTGTTCACCCAGTGTCGACTCGGGATCGGTGACCGGGTGGGGATCACCGGCGCCGCGGGGGGCGTGGGCACCGCCGCGGTGCAACTCGCCCGGGCCACCGGCGCGACCGTCGTCGCGTCGGTCCGCGACCCGTCACGACACGCGGCCGTCGCCGACCTCGGGGCGACCGTCACCGACCCGGACGCGTTCTGGGATGCGGGGCCCTTCGACGTGATCCTCGAGCTCGTCGGCGGCCCGAACCTCGACGCGGATGTCAAGGCCCTCGCCACCGGTGGACGGGTCGTCGTGATCGGTGTGGGCGCCGGCGCGAAGGGTCAGGTGAACCTCCTGGCGCTCATGGGCGTCCGGGGCAGCATCCATGCCTCGACACTGCGCGCACGACCGCTGGAGGGCAAGGCCGTGGCGGCCCGGGCGGTCGCCGCACAGGTGCTCCCGCTGCTCGCCGATGGCCGACTGGACGTGCCCGTGCAGGCGACGTTTGCCCTGTCCGATGCTGCCGCGGCCTACGACGCGTTCGCCGAAGGCGGCAAGTTCGGCAAGATCGTCCTGACCCGTACCGGTTGACCGATCCCGGGGGGCCGGCCCGGGACGCCGCGCCGGTGACGGTGGCGCTCAGGCGCGATCGATGATGAGGTCGCTTCGCCGGAAACGCCGCGTGTCGAACCAGTAGCGCAAGGTCGGACCCGGCCAGTTGTTGGTGATCCGACCCGTCGACGTCTTGTACCAACTGTGACAGTCGGCCGCGAAGGCGGTCTGTTGCAGGCCCTGCTGGATGCGTTCGTCGTAGCGACGGGCGGCCCCGGCGCGCACGTCCACCGAGCGCGCTCCCCGGCGGAGTTCGCCGATCGCACGGAGGATCCACCGGTACTGCGCCTCGAGCATGAAGATGATCGAGTTGTGGTTCAGGTTGGTGTTGGGGCCGTACAGGATGAACGAGTTGGGAAAACCGGGTACGGCGATGCCCTCGTACGCCCGCGCCCCGTCGGCCCAGACGTCGTCGAGCTTGCGCCCGTGCACGCCGCTGATCTCGACGGGCGCGAGGAAGTCGGTGGTCGCGAAGCCGGTGGCGACGATGATCGTGTCGACCTCGCGCCGGGTGCCGTCCCCGGTGACGACCGCGTCGGGTTCGATGCGGATGATGGGGTCGTCGACCACCTCGACGTCGTCACGACACAGGGTCTGCAGGTAGTTGTCGGAGATCAGGATCCGCTTGCAACCGACCGGGTAGTCGGGAATGAGCTTCGCCCTCAGCTCGGGATCGGGTACGTGTTTGGAGATGTGCGCCGTCGACAGCTCGCGGGCGACCTCGGCGACCTTCGAACCGCTGCGGAGCGCGACCCACTTCGACTCGAAACTCGCGTACAGCCGGGTCCGGTAGAGCCGGTCCAGCCCCGGGATGCGCTCGAAGCGTCGGATCTCGGTGGCGGTGAAGGGCGCATCGGGTTTGGGCAGGAACCAGTTCGGCGCCCGCTGGAACTGGTACAGCACCGCGGCCTTCTCGGCGACCGGCGGCACGAACTGCACGGCGCTCGCGCCATTGCCGATGACCGCGATGCGGTCTCCGGTCAGATCGTGGTCGTGGTTCCAGCGGGCCGAGTGGAAGATCGTGCCTTCGAAGGTGTCGAGCCCTTCGATCTCGGGCCACTTCGGTCGGTTCAGTTGCCCGAGCCCCCACACCACCACGTCGACGTCGTGGGTCGCGCCCGTGCCCGTGGTGAGGGTCCATCGGCCGTGGGCCGCGTCCCATTCGGCGGCGACGATCTCGGTGGAGAGCCGGATCCGCTCTTCGAGGCGGTACTTGCGGACACACCCGCGCACGTAGTCGAGGATCTCGGGTTGTTTGGGGAATCGCCGGGTCCAGTCGGCGCGCCGCTCGAACGAGTACGAGTACAGGTGCGAGGGCACGTCGCAACCCGCGTCGGGGTAGGTGTTGTCCCGCCACACGCCGCCGACGTCGTCGGCCTTCTCGAAGATGACGATGTCGTCGACGCCGTGCTCGAGGAGCTGGATCGCCATGCCGATACCGCCGAAGCCGGCGCCGACGATGCCGACCGTCGGATTCCGGGGCCGCTCGGCTCCCAGCCGACGTCCGATCCGCTCGAGCATTCGCCCATCCATGAATCGTGTTCCCGGCATGCGGGGGGCGCCTCCTGTCGGTGCGGTCGCGCGGAGGCTACCAGGGTCGTCGAGGCGACTCCGATGCGGGTCCGGCGCACTGCGATCGAGGGCCGGCGCACGGCTCGGCCCGACCATACTGTTGAGCATGCGCATCGGGATCACGGTGTTCCTCACCGACGGCGGCATCGATCCGGCGACGCTGGGCGCGGCCGTCGAGGCTCGTGGTTTCGACGCGCTCTACCTTCCCGAACACACCCACCTGCCGGTGCGGGCCGCCGAACCGCCGGGTCTGGTCGAGGGGGTGCGGCTGGAGGACTACCGGCGCGGCCTCGACCCGCTCGTGGCCCTGGGGATGGTGGCCGCGGTGACCCGCCGGATCCGGCTGGGGACCGGTGTGCTGTTGGTGGCGCAGCACGACCCGATCGGCCTCGCCAAGCAGATCGCAACGCTCGACCACTGTTCGGGTGGTCGCTTCGTCCTGGGGCTCGGTTACGGATGGAACCGTGCCGAGGCGGCCGATCACGGCGTGGACTTCACCATTCGGCGCGAGCTGGTCGCCGAGAAGCTCGGCGTCATGCAGGCGCTGTGGTCACAGGACGAGGCATCGTTCGCGGGCGAACTGGTGACCCTCGACCCGGCGTATGCGTGGCCCAAGACCGTGCAGCAGCCACGCGTCCGGACCCTCGTCGGTGGCGGTGCCGGGCCGAAGCTGTTCGCCGCGATCGCCGCGCACGCCGACGGCTGGATGCCGATCGGTGGCAGCGGACTGTCCGAACAGATCCCCCGGCTCGCACGAGCGTGGGAGACGGCCGGCAGGAGCGGGACCCCTTCGGTGGTGCCCTTCGGGGTGGTGCCGACCGAAGGCAAGCTGCAGCATTACGCCGAGTTGGGTTGCGACGAGGTCGTCCTGCGGGTGCCGATGGGAGACGAACGCTCGGTGCTGGCCGTGCTCGACGATCATGCCCGCCTGGTGGCCTCCTGATCCGGGTCCGCGCCACGTCGGGGCCGTGTGGTCGCGCTCACGCGTAGAACGTGGCGTAGGCCGAGCCGAGACTCCAGATGTTCGCGATCACCACGAGCACGATCGCGGCCGCGGACAGCACGCCCTGCGCGCGGGTTCCGAGGTCGCGACGAGGTCGCGTCGCGACGTACGCGAGCGGGACCAGCGGTACGAGGTAGCGGCCCTGGAGGCCGGTGATCTCGCGGGTCATCGGGGCGTTGTAGGAAATGGCGACGCCGTATTCGATGATCACGATCTCGACGACCACGAGGGCGGCGATCACGGCGACGCGCACCGGGTCGAACGGGAGCGTGAACCGTCCGGTCCCGCGACCACCCCACCAGGCCGCGACGACGGCGATCACGCATGCGATGCCCATGACCGTGGCCCACGCGGCGGTCACCGCGGGTCCGTCGTGGAGCAGCAGTTCGACGACTTCGTTCAGCGCGCGGCGAAGTTCGGCCGGGTCGCTCAGCCCGCGGCCGACCGCCGCGAGAAAGCTCACCGGATGTCGCGTGATCGCGTGGGACGCGGCCGCGCTGTCGGCTCCTCTGATCGGGACGACGATGTCGATGCGCGAGACCACGAGGAGATACCACCCTGCGACCAGCACCGCGGCCGGTGCCACGAGCGCGGTCAGGCGTGCGATCTGATCCTTCGCCCGGGTTCGGGCCCACGGGATGGCCAACGCGGCGAGCAGGAGGGGCGCGAGGAACGGTTTGGTGACGGCGAGGCCGATGCCGGCTGCGGCGAGTTCGACGACGCGGCGACGCGTCGGTGGGTCGCCGGTGCCTGCGACCTCGTCGATGGTGCGTAGCACAAGCGCGATCCAGATGAACGCCGCGGCGTTGCTGAGTGGATCGGCGCTGAGCTGGGCGTCGATCTGGACGACCGCCGGCACCAGTGCGACCGTGACGAAGAGCCCGTGACCTCGCGGTACGATGCGCAACGCGAGCCACGTCAGAACGACCGCGGCCACGAGCTGGAGGAGGCGAGCGGTCAGGATGCCCCACGTGACACCGCCGAACGCCGATCCCAGGCGGTAGCCGATCGCGGTCGGCAGATACACCGTCGGGGGATTGACATCGGCGTTCGGCGCCCGTGAATCGGCGGAGGAGGTGGGTATCGAGTGCGCCGCGTCGCACGGCACCGCGTCGAACTGCTCACCGAAGCCCGGCCGCTGGTCGGCGCCGGAGTCGTGGTAGGTCGTGAACGCCGATATGACCGCCATCCGTTCGCAGGCGTCCATCCGGTACGGCAGGGCCATCGTGTCGTCGGTCGCCGGGACGACGAGGCCGTGTCCGAGGGTCACGATGCGGGTGAAATGCGAGAACTCGTCGGTGCCGGACAGGTTCGGTCGGATGATCAACGTCGCGAACCCGATGGTGAGCGCCGCGACCACGTAGAACCGGCGCCAGGTACGGGGACTCGGCGGGCGGAGTGACCACCGGCCGGGCATGGCGTCGGCCTCGTCGGCGGTCGAGGGCGGGGAGAGGGCGGCAGCCATGAAGTGCGTGAACTCGGCTCGTCGATCGAGGGTCACCGCATTCGGGCGAGTGCAATGGTCTCGACTCGACGACACTAGTGCCGCATTCCACGGCGCCCGAGGTCGACGATCGGATCGGTCCGGTCCGTGGCGCCGGGAGGTCGTCGGACATACTGGTGTTCGTGCACTTCGGCGACTCTCTCGTCTCCACCTGCGACGCGTGCGCCGGCCACCAGGGTCCGAGGGGACTCCGCGGCGGCGGTGCCGGAGGGGCATGAACATGGACGACGACACAGCATCGGTGGAGTTCTCACCGGGTGTCGTCGGCGACAGCGCGGTCTACGAGAACGGACGGCGCGGCGCCGGGCGCCTGTCGGTCGCCGAGGCCGCGGCGCTCTCCCGGACGACGACGGGGTTCGTGTGGATCGGCCTACGCCAGCCCTCCGAAGACGACATCGCCGGTGTCGCCCGTGCCTTCGACCTTCCCGCCCTCGCGGTCGAGGACGCCGTGTCGGCACATCAGCGGCCCAAGCTCGAGATCTACGACGATGTGGTGTTCGTCGTGCTCAAGCCCGTGGACTACATCGATCACATCGAGATCGTCCAGGTCTCCGAGATCGCGATCTTCATCGGGAAGGGGTTCGTGGTCACGGTCCGCCACGGGCCGACGGCGGTGCTCCAGCACCTGCGGACCGAACTCGATGCCGGCTCGGAGTTCGCGGCACTCGGACCGTCCGGCGTCCTGTACCGGATCGCGGACCGGGTCGTCGACCAGTACGAACAGACGACCGAGTTCATCAACACCGACGTGGATCAGATCGAGGCGCAGGTGTTCGCGAGCGATGACAGCGACCATGTCGAGCGGATCTACAAGCTCAAGCGGGAAGTCTCGCAGTTCCGTCGTGCCGTCGCGCCGCTCATCAGGCCGCTCGACCGGCTGACCCTGGGTCTGGTGCCGGGGATCGACCCCGACACCGCGCCGTACTTCCGGGACGTCCACGACCACGTGCAGCGCACCGCGGATGCGATCGAGAACCAGGACCGCCTGTTGAACGACGTCCTGCAGGCCAACATCGCCATGGTGGCCCTCCGCCAGAGCGCGACCAGCGTGCGACAGAACGAGGACATGCGCAAGATCTCGGCCTGGGCGGCGATCGCTCTCGTGCCGACCGCGGTCGCGGGCGTCTACGGCATGAACTTCACGAACATGCCCGAACTCCGGTGGCGCTATGGGTACTTCATCGTGATCGCCGTGATCGTGGGCATCTGCGCGCTCCTGTACCGGCTGTTCCGGCGGAACGGCTGGCTCTGACGCCCGAGAGGTCGAATCCGCGGCGTCGGTGCTACGATCGCACGTCCCGGGGCGATTAGCTCAGTTGGCTAGAGCACCTGCATGACGCGCAGGGGGTCGGGGGTTCGAATCCCTCATCGCCCACCACCGGCCGGGTTGCGAGTGTGCGACCGGTCCTCAGCCCGGGATCGCCGTGTCGTCCAGGGCAGCGTCCACGGTCGAACCGACGACTTCGGGGGCGCCGAACGTGGAGCGGAGTCGGGGAGCGGTGGCCGACATGAGGGCATGTCGGGGGAGCCGCAGCCGGCGGAGCGTGCGCACCAGGGGCCCCGACGAGCCGAGCGTGAGCCTGGCACCGCCGGGACGTGACGTCCCACCGGTCACCTCCAGGTCCCACGTGGTCCGACGCAGCACCCCGTCGCGCCACGAATAGGTGGGAGGCATCTCCTTGGGAAACGGCAGGAATCCCCGGTCACGCACCTGGAAGGTGAACTGGTGCTGCCCTTCGACGGAGACCGTGCAGGCCGTCGCGCCGTTCAACGAGGTCAGTTCGATGTCCGCGATCCATTTGGGGTATCCCCAGATGGTCGTGCCCGCCTGCCGGGTGAACTCCTGGTCGACGGGAAGGTCGTGGATGAATGCCCCCGTGTCGCCGGTTCGGAACACCCGGGCGTGGTCCCACGTCGACGCGGGCGGCGGCGCATCGTGCGCACGGACCACAACCGAGAACGCCACCTCGTGGTACGTGTCGAGATCGCCTTCGATGTAGTCGACGAAAGCCAGCGAGAAGATCGCTCGCCCGGGAATGGGTTGTGCCACCTCGAGGCCCGAGTAGTCGATCATCGCCTGCGCGGCGCTCGCCGGGACCAACCAGGTCGTGGCCCATTGACGTGCCTTGCGGATCTGCACCGGCAGGGTGACCGCGCGTCCTGCGATCTCGTATCCTGGGGCGTCGTGCCTGCTCGGGGGCGCCACTCGCGTCATGGGAAGACAACGTAGCGTGGATCCCGTGGATGCACCGGGCACCTGGGAAGCCGACGTTCTCCTGGCCGATGGTGGCACCATGCATCTTCGGCCCATCGGACCCGACGACGTCGGGCTGCTCGAAGCGTTTCACGCCCGCCAGTCACCCGAGAGCATCTACTTCCGGTACTTCTCACCACGGCCGACCCTGAGCAAGGCCGACCTCGAACGGCTCACCCGGGTCGACTACGTGGACCGGATGGCGTTCATCGGGCTGATCGGCGCAGAGCTCGTCGGGGTCGCGCGTTACGACCGGTATCCGACCACCGAGTTCGCCGAGGTGGCCTTCTTCACCGACGAGGCACACCGCGGTCGGGGAGTGGCGACGATGCTCCTCGAATATCTGGCCGCTGCGGCCCGCGAACACGGACTCAGCGGCTTCATCGCCCAGGTCCTGCCCGACAACCGCCGCATGCTGTCGGTGTTCGCCAGGGCCGGGTTCGACGTGAAGAGTCAATTCGCCGACGGCGTCATCGAGGTCACCCTCGGCATCGAGCCGACCGACGAGGCTCGGCGGCTGGTGTCCGAGCGGGCCCAGGCGGCGTTCTCGAAATCGATCCACCGGTTGCTCGCACCGCGGTCGATCGCGGTGGTGGGCGCCTCCCGCCGTTCCGACGCCATCGGCCATCTCGTCTTCCGCACCATCGTCGAACACGGGTTCACCGGAAAGGTCGTACCGGTGAACCCGGCGGCCGACGAGATCGCCGGCATCGCGGCGTGGCCGTCGGTCGCCGCGGTGCCCGACGACATCGACGTCGCCGTCGTCTGCGTGCCACGCGACGCGGTCCCCGCTGTCGTCACCCAGTGTGCCCGGCGGCACGTGCACGCCCTGGTCGTCATCACCGCGGGCTATGCCGACGTCGACGCCGAGGGTGAGCGTCTCGAGCGCGAACTCGTGACGCGGGCGCGGCGTTGGGGCATGCGGGTGCTCGGTCCGAACTCGATGGGCGTGATCAACACCGCCGCCGACGTCGAACTCGCCGCCACGTTCGTCGACGTGCACCCGCTGGCAGGCGCCATCGGTGTCTCGTCGCAGTCCGGAACCCTGGGCGCCGCGATCATCGAGCACGCCGCCCGGCGCGGACTGGGGATCTCGACCTTCGTCTCGTTGGGGAACCAGGCGGACGTCACCAACGACGACCTGCTCAGCTACTGGACCGACGATGCGGCCACCGACCTCGTCCTGTTGTACCTGGAGAGCTTCGGCGACCCGGCGACGTTCGCGCGCACGACGCGTCGGCTGGCCCGATCCAAGCCCGTCGTCGCGGTCAAGAGCGGGCGGGCACTCCCGCTGGATTCCTGGGGGACCGGGCTCCCCGTGAAGACGAACGCCGACGCGCTCCTGGCGCAGACGGGGATGATCCGGGTCGACACGCTCTCGGAACTGTTGGACGTGGCGCTCGTGCTCACCCACCAGCCGATCGCCCGCGGACGGCGCCTGGCGATCCTGTCGAACGCCCGCAGCCCGGCCGTCTTGGCGCTCGACGCCGCGGTCGGCGTCGACCTGGTCCCCGCGGAGGTGACCTGCATGGGGCGACCCAACCCGGTGGATCTGGGATTCGAGGTCGAACCGGCGACCTTCGGTGAGGCACTGCGGACGCTGTGCCACGACCCCGGAGTCGACGCCGTGCTCGTGTTGTGCACGCCGTCGATCCCGGGAGCGATCGACACGTTCGATCCCTACATCGTCGCTGCGGCCACCGATTCGCCGGTGCCGGTGGTTGCCACCTACCTCGGTCTGCAGCCCCGGCCCAACCCTTCGGTGCGGTCCGCGGTGCCCGTGTTCCCGTTTCCCGAACGGGCCGTGCGTGCCGTGGGACGCATCGCGCGCTACGGCGAATGGCTGGACCGCGACCCGGGTCGTCTGCCCGACACCGACCTGGTCGACGGCGAGAAGCTGGCCGCCGCGGTCGCCGAGGCCCGTGCAGCGGGTTCGGGTTGGCTCGCGCCTGACCTCGGGGCCCGCCTCGTCTCGGCTGTCGGGGCGTCGGTGGTCGATCGCGGTCTTGCGCGGTCCGCCGCGGAGGCGGTCGAGGTGGCCGAGCGGATCGGCTGGCCCGTGGCGCTCAAGGCCGCCGGGATCGCTCGTCCGGCCAAGACCGAGGCAGGTGGCGTGGCAGTCGACGTCCACGACGCCGTCGAACTCGAACGGGCGCATCGTCGGATGCGGACGTTCCTCGGGGCGGCGATGGACACGTGCGTCGTCCAGCAGATGGCCGAATCGGGAGTCGACCTCCGGATCGGGTTCGTCCGCAGCGAGCTGGTCGGCGCGGTGCTCACGCTCGAGGTCGACCGTGCGTTCGTGGCCGAGGCGCAACCCGCCGCCGTCCAGGTGGTTCCCTGTTCGGACACCGACGCGTACTCGATGGTGGACCGGGCCGGGCTGCGCGGTGCCTTCGCCGACCCCCAGGTCGGTTCCGCGCAGCTGGAGCAGACCGATGCGGAGACCGCGATCGCGTCGGTGGTCCAGCTCCTGCAACGGTTGTCGGTACTGGCCGAGACGGTGCCCGAGGTGGCCGCCGTGGTCCTCGATCCGGCGATCGTCTCGGCGAAAGGAACCGCCGTGACCGACGTCAGGGTACGGATGGATCTGCTGACACCGGAAGAGCGCCTGCCGGTCCGTCGCCTCGAAGCGCGTTGACTCCGGGGTCGCCCACAGCGGCCGTGGGTGGATGCGGGGGCAGCGTCGTCGACCAGGAACTCGAGTCGGGGTGACGCGACCCCACCGGTGCCGGAGCCCCCGGTGCCGGGTCCGGGTCGCCATGGCCGGCTTCGCTGCGATGCGCGCCGGCGAGCGTCGGGTCACGCCACCACCAGATGGCCCCCACCGCCATGCCGAAGAGCATGCCGACGACGTGCGCCTGCCATGCCACCCGGGTGCCCTCGGCGGTGAAGAACTGCGAGACGAAGAAGAAGGCGAGCAGTGCCCAGGCGGGCAGGTACACCACCTGGACGCCGGCGGCGTACACGAAGCTCAACAGCCGGCGACGGGGCTGGAGGACCAGGAATGCGCCCATGATCGCCGCGACCGCTCCCGATGCGCCGAGGACCGGCACGGTGCTCTCGGGTGACAGCGCCACGTAGCCCAGAAAGGCGGCGATGCCACCGGCGAAGAAGAGGCCGACGACTCCGGCGCCGCCGACGCGTTCCTCGAGTCCTCTGCCGAACACCCACAGGAACAGCAGGTTGCCGATGAGATGGAGGACGTTCGCGTGCAGGAAGAGCGCGGTGACGAACGGGAACCACACGTTCTTGGCCGCATACGCGCCTGGCTGGTCGGTGGGGTAGCCGTTGCACGCCGCGCCGGCGGAGATGCTGCGGGCGTGGGTGACCTCGCACGGCACGAGCGCCCATCGGTCCTGGAAGTGCTGGATCTGGAGTTCGGCGGTGGCGTCGTCGGCCACCGTGAGCCCGTGGGTGAGCCCCTGCATCCCCTTGGGTTGGGCGAAGGCGAACACGACCGTGCACGCCAGCAGCAGCGCCCAGGTCCCCCACGCCAGTGACCGGGCCGGCTGCTCGTCGCGGAAGGGATAGGCCACGTCAGAACGGCCCCGGGACGTTGGGCGGTGGTGGGTTCCACGGGAGGACCGGCGGTGGAGGCAGGGCCGGTGTCCAGGGCCCTGCCGGCGGATACCAGCCCGGTTGCGCCACGACCGGCGGTCGTGGCTGCGGCACCGGCGCGGGGGCGAACTCACGGGGAACGTACCCGGGTTCCACGACGATCGTGCGGGCGGCCAGATCGTGCGGTCCGCGGTGCAGCGACGAAGACCGGACCCAGAGGGCGAGCAGGAGTTGCAGCGGCGGCACGTACAGCAGCGGGGCGAGCACCACGGCGCGCACGATCGCGCGTCGGCGGCTCGGCGTCGCTCCCGTCTCGAGGTCGACGACCCGGTAGCCGGCGTGGAGATGTCCAGGTGTCGCGCCGCGCGTGGCGACCCACCACGTCTCGTCGACGGAGACGACGACGAGCCACACCAGTGTCGACCACAGCCACAGCATGGGTACGTCACGCATGCCGACCGAGGCGATGGTCGCCGCCATGATCGACGCGGCGAGCCACCAGGCGTCGTCGAATCGATGCGCTCGGGCGCGTCGGCGGTCGTACAGATCCGGCACCCGACCCCACGGAGACAGCACCACCGACTGATCGGGCTGCCACCAACCGGCCAGGTGGTCTTCGGTGATCAGCCGAGGCGCGCCTTGCTGGACCACGACCGTGCCGGAGGAGCGGTCGTGGAAGCCGCGGCGCAACGGCGACAGGCCGATCGAGATCAAGAGCGCGAAGGGCATGACGAACACCACGAACGTGCCCGGCAGCAGGATCACATAGCACAGCGCGACCGGGACACTGCGGCGCAGCGCCGTCAACCAGTCCGGCCGCCCTGCGCGCCCGACGACCGCGACGCGCAGGTCGACCACGTGCATACCCAGTGTCGCCCCGCTCCGGGTGATCGAGATCGTCTCGACCGCCGAGACCAGCGCGACGATGAGCAGATCCTGTGCCAGTGGCCGACCCTGCGGTCCCAACACGATCGTCGCGACGATGCAACCGAATGCGATCATCGAATCGATGATCCGCCCGGCGAGTCGCTGTGAGGTGCGTCCGGCCCAGGAGTTGACGTAGTAGTCGGGCGCGGCCACCGCTGGCGGCGGAGTTGCGCCGGTGATGGACGTCACGGCGCCATGTCGCCCGTTCGGTTCAGCGGTTGGCGATCGCGACGTAGTCGCGGGGTTCGTGACCGACGTAGAGCTGCCGGGGTCGGGCGATCCGCTGGTCCTGCTCCAACAGCTCCTGCCAGTGCGCCAACCAACCCGAGACGCGCGGAATCGCGAACAGGACCGTGAACGTGTCGATCGGAAAGCCCATCGCCTGGTAGATCAATCCGGAATAGAAATCGACGTTGGGGTACAGCCGCCGCGACACGAAGTACTCGTCGCTCAACGCGGTCTCCTCGAGCTTCAGCGCGATGTCGAGCAGCGGGTTCTTGCCGGTCACCTCGAACACGTCGTGTGCGATGTCCTTGATGATGCGGGCCCGTGGGTCGTAGTTCTTGTACACGCGGTGGCCGAAGCCCTGCAGTCGCCCGTGCCCGGCCTTGACGTCGGCCACGAACGCGTCGACGTTCTCGATGGAGCCGATCTCGGTGAGCATCCGGATGACCGCCTCGTTCGCGCCGCCGTGGCGGGGGCCGTAGAGGGCCGCCGCGGCACCGGCGCACGCCGAGTAGGGATCGGCGTGGGCGGAACCGATCACCCGCATCGCCGCGGCGCCACAGTTCTGCTCGTGGTCGGCGTGCAGGATGAACAGCACGTCGAGCGCGTGCTGGAGCACCGGGTCGGCCTCGTAGTGCGGTTCAGCGATCTTCCACATCATCGACAGGAAGTTGGCGGCGAAGCCCAGGGTGTTGTCGGGGTAGACGAAGGGTTGGCCGACGCTGAAGCGGTGCGCACACGCCGCCAGGGTCGGCACCTTGGCGACGAGCCGGACGATCTGCTTGTGGCGGACGGCGGGGTCGTCGATCTGTTTGGCCTCGTGGTAGAAGGTCGACAGCGCGCCGAACGCGGACACCAGCATGCCCATCGGGTGGGCGTCGTAGTGGAAGCCCTCCATGAACCGCTTCCGCACGTTCTCGTGGATGAACGTGTGGTAGGTGATCTCGTGCCGCCAGGCCTCGAACTGGGCGACGGTGGGAAGCTCGCCGTAGATGAGCAGGTAGGCGACCTCGAGGTAGGTCGAGTTCTCGGCGAGCTGCTCGATCGGGTACCCGCGGTAGTGCAGGGTGCCGGCCTCGCCGTCGATCTTGGTGATCGCCGATTCGGTGCAGGCGGTCTGGGCGAAGCCCGGGTCGTAGAACCAGATGTTGCCGAGGAGCTTGTTCCACTCGCGCGCGTCGATGCCACCGTTGACGATGGGGATCTCGAGCGCCTCCCCGGTCCGGTTGTCGGTGATCGTTACGCTCTCGGCCACGGCGCTACTCCCTGGAAGTTGCCTGCTGTCGTTCGTTGCTGCGGCACCGGAGCAATCGAGCCCGACGCATACCGCGGCACCCTCTCGAGGCGAGCCTAGTGCGGTGCCGGGCGACCTCCTGCTTCGGCGGATCGATCGTCGCCCGGGTGGATCTCGACATGGTCGGCAGCGTGTTGCCGGCACAGCTCGACGACGCTCGCGTGCACCGCGCGGGCGGCGTTCGACAGCAGCGCGCGGCGTTCCGTGGCGAGACCCACCGAGCGGGGATCCAGGCCGGTGATCCCGACACGCCTCCATTCCGAACCGGCCCGCCACGACGCGGCGCTGGACGGGACGATCGACGCGCCGAATCCCTCGAAGGCCAGCGTGGCGAGCAGGCGGACACCGTCGACCTCCGCGGCTGATTGGAGGCGGACCCCGAAGCGCGTCATCGCCAGGTCGAGCTCGTCGCGGAACGAGGTGCCCGGCGGTGGGAGGAGCAGGGGATGGCGGGCGAGTTCGGTCGGGTCGACCTCGTCGAGTCCGCTCAAGGGGTGGCCCCGGGGCACGATGAGCACGTGCGGCTCCTCGAAGAGCAACTCGGCGGAGACGTCCTCGGAGTGCACCGGGAGATTGACGACCGCCACATCGAGGCGCCGCGAGAGGAGTTGGGGGATGAGCGAGGTGGTCGTCGCGTCGATGATCGTCAGGCTGATGCCCGGATGCCGGTGGGCGATCGCGGGCAGGAGCAGCGGGATGAGCCACCGGGCGGTGGTACCGATCATCCCGAGTCGCACCGCCCCGGTCACCGATTGCTCGCTCGAGGCGAGGTCGCCGCCGAGCGCGTCGAGCTCGGCCTCGATCCGCCGGGCACGGGCGGCCACGAGCTCTCCGGCGTCGGTGAACGAGCAGTCCGTGCGATCCACGAGCACGACCCCGAGTTCCTTCTCGAGTTTGGCCACGTGGGCGGAGACGTTCGACTGCACCGTGTGCAGGCTCCGGGCCGCGGCCGAGAAGCTCCGGTGTTCGCCCACGGCGGTGAGCGCGGCGAGTTGACGCAGGTCCATCGCCCCCACGATAGCCAAGAACGATAGCAACTATCGTTTAGAACAGTTGGACAGATTGCTAGCTGTGCGCGAGCATGGGAACCAGCAACCGGAGTCGAGACGCCACTGACGTCTCCTCCGGGCAGATCCTCGAGCGGCCCCCCTCCGCTCGATGGTCCCCAGAGGGACCGGCCTCCCCCGGCCGGTCCCTCGATTGTTCTCCCCAGGTCGTCGGCTACTGTCAGGGCCCATGTCCACCGGAGCCGCCTTCTTCGATCTGGACCGCACCCTGCTGCGCGGCGCCTCCGGACCGGTGATCTCCGAGGCACTCCGTCAGATCGGCGTCCTGGGAGATCGCCCGATCCCGGGAGAGAACCTCGTCTACCGCCTGTTCGACGCGGTCGGCGAGACGCTACCGGCGATGGCGCTCACGCGTTCGGCGGCGCGTTTTGCGGCCGGATGGAGCCGAACCGCGGTGCGCGAGGCCGGCGAGATCGTCGCGGAACGTCTGGCCGACCAGGTGCAGCCCTTCGGTCGGATGCTCCTCGCAGAGCACCATGCCGCGGGGCGTCCGGTGGTCATGGCGACGACCTCCCCGTTCGACCTGGTCGAACCCCTGGCCCGGACGTTGGGCATGGACGACGTGATCGCCACCCGCTACGGCGTCCACGAAGGCGCCTACGACGGGACGATCATGGGGGAGTTCGTCTGGGGTCCCGGGAAACTGGCGGCGGTCCGTACCTGGGCCGAGCGCCACGACGTCGACCTCGCCACGAGCTACGCCTACAGCGACAGCATCTTCGACGCGCCGCTCCTCGGAGCGGTCGGCAACCCGGTCGTGATCAACCCCGACCCGAGAATGCGCATGATGGCGCTGCTCCGGCGCTGGCCCCAGCGCTACCTCGACGTGCCCTCCGGCGTACCCAAGATCGCCGGCTGGGAACCCCAACGTCTCCTCCAGGGCATCCTGCGGCCCGAGTTCCTGAGGTTCGTCCGCTGGGAACTGGACGGCCTCGAACATCTGCCACGCAGCGGGCCGGCGATCATCGTCGCGAACCACCGCTCCTACTTCGACCCGATCGCGCTGGGCTACCTGGCCGGCCGCGTGGACCGTGCCGTTCGTTTCCTGGCGAAGAAGGAGGTGGTCGACGCGCCGGTCGTCGGCCAGATCGTTCGGGCCATGGGCACCATCCGCGTCGATCGGGGCACGGGTTCGAATGCGCCGCTGGAACTCGCGGCCGAGGCTCTCGAGGGCGGAGAACTCGTCGTCATCCTTCCCCAGGGCACGATTCCGCGGGGCCAGGAGTTCTTCGAGCCGACGCTGCAGGGCAGACCGGGTGCGGCGAGGTTGGCGGCGACGAGCCGGGTGCCGGTGATCCCGGTCGGCGTCTGGGGCACCGAGAAGGTCTGGCCACGCGCCGCACGGGTACCCGACCTGACGAACATCACCGATCCGCCGACGGTCCGCCTCTCGGTGGGCCCGCCGGTCGACCTCAAGTACCGCAGCGACCGGGCCGACACCGACCGCATCATGCGGGCCATCGAGAACCTGCTCCCCGCTGCAGCGGCGGATCGCCCCGCGCCCACCGCCGCGGAGATCGCCGAGGCGTCACCACCCGATCACTGACACCGCTGCGCACACGGTTCAGATCCAGCCCCACACGGCATCGGACGCCCACCAGATCCAGAGCACCGACACCACGATGCTGACCATCGGGATCGCGATCAGCCAGCGTCTCGGCAGCTCACGGTGCACGCCTGCGACACCGAAGAGGGTGAGCGGAAGCAGCGGCAGGAGATAGCGGCCCTGCACCCAGATGACCTCGTGGGCGGCCGGTGGATTCGCGGCGATCGCCAGGCCGTATTCGATCAGCAGGAAACTGGCGATGCCCACGCCCAGGGCGACCAGCCCGGCGACGACACGGTCGCGCCGGGCCAGGACCGGACCGTCGGCGACGCCGACGCGATCGGTCCGGACGATCCGGTCGGCGACCGCCGAGAAGCGAGCGGGAATCGGGTCGAGGAGGCGGACGACGGCGAGCCACAGGAGGCCGGTCCAGATCGGCAGGGGAAAATTGTGTGCCCACCGGCGCACCGGCGTGAACAGCCCACCGAGCACGGCGTGGCGTTCGAGGGGATTCGCCCATCCGCGCAGGATCCCCTCGAGGAACCCGATGGGATGTCGGCGGATCCATGCGGCTGCGAGTCGACTGTCGGAGTGGTTGACGCCGTCGATCCGCATCTGCGCCACGACGCCGATGTTCCAGAGTCCGGCGAACAGCCCGGCGGTGGCGAGCGTGCCGGCCCCGATGGCGGCCCGTCTGCGCAGCGAACCGAACGCCGCGGTCGGTACGGCCAACACGAGGAGCACGAAGGGCACGTACGCGGACTTCGACAGAGCGAGGCCGACCCCGACGGCGGTGAACGCCCACCACGTCCCGACGGTGACCGGGGTGCCGGTGCGGGCGCGGTCGACTGCGGCGAGCGTGATGGCGACGGCGCAGCATGCGAGGGCGAGGGTGATCGGGTCGGCGGAGACGTTCGCGGCGCCCTGAATCACGACCGGAAGGAGGCCGATCGTGAACAGCAGGGCCTTGCCCCAGGCGGCCCGATGGATCGCGAACGCCATCAGCGCCACGAACGCAGCGAGCTGCACGAGGCGGGCGCCGTAGAGGCTTCCGGCCGCGCCGGCGACCGCGCGTCCAATCCGGAACCCGACGAGAGCGGGGAGATACGGCACCGGCGAGTACACGTCCGCGGTGTGGGCGGTTGCGGCGAGGCTCCAGCCCGGTGTGGTGCACGGGGGGTTGCGGAACTGCTCGGTCCACGAGACGGGTTCGCCGGCGAACCGCGCCGCGCGGTGGCGGTAGACGTATGCCGTGATGCAGGCGTCGGCGCCCGCGTCAGGGTTCTCGCTGGCGGTGGGTGGCGGGATGATCCGTCCCGCGTCGATCATCGCCACGCGTGAGAAGTGAGCGGGCTCGTCGGTGCCCTCGAGCGCTGGGGTGACGAACACGAACACCGTGCCGACGAGCGCGGCCACGACGACGAACCAACGCGTCCAGGCGAACGCCAGAGTCGAAGGCCGAACCGTCGTGCGCACGTGGTTCAGGAGCGCTGGCGCTCGTAGATCCAGATGTTCCCGTGGAGGCTGGCATCGGTCAACTTGAAGTAGCGCCGCATCGCTGCCACCGGCGCGTCGGGATCGGCGAGCATTGCCGGGGCGCCACCGTCCTGGCCGCGTGCGCTGGCCTCCATGCCGATGAGCAACCGGAACGTGTCCGATTGCAACAGACCGGTCAGGTCCCCGTCGGCAGGAGCGAGCATCGCATCGACGGTGCCGCGCCATTCCTCGCTGCCCTGTTCGACGATCCGCTGACCTTGCGGGGTCAGTTCGATGCGGTGGTGGTCGGCGAGCCACGCCTTGGCCGCGCGCTTCGATGCGGCGAGGTCGGCCTTCTCGTCGTCGGTCAACAGCGGAATCCGCGCGATGAGTCTGCCCTCGTCGCTCTCGGGCGGCCGTGGGGCGCCGACGTAGACCCGGACGTCGGCCTGGTCGGCGCAGTCGTGTTGGTGTCCGTACTGCTGCGCCGTGTGGTGGTCGACACAGAAGCGCACGCCCGCGGTGTCGAGCCCCAGAAGCAGCGACGAGTAGAACCGCTGGGACGTGAAGTCGGGACCGGCCACGACCTGGATCGGCCCGCGGCCGGTGAGTTTCGGAACCACTTGTTCGACGAGCGCCCGCGCGTGCGCGCTGTTCTCCATGTCGGTCGCCGAGCCGTAGTTCGCATAGCTCAGCCCGAGCACGGCGAAGACGACCGCGCCGACACCCGCGACGCGGGCCAGGCGCCATTGGAAGTGGGGGGCCAGCAGCCGGTAGGCGCTGAACGCGATCGCGAACCAGACGAATGCCGCCAGACACCACAACGAACGCAGGTACTGGAGCGGAAAACCCCAGACCGCAGGTGCCTGGGTGACCGTCTCGATGCTCACGATGATCGCCACCACCGACACCGTGAGCGCCGCCAGACTCTGGCGGTCACGGCGACGCCAGGCCGCCCAACCGAGACCCACGATCAGGCCCGCGAGGATGACGCCCACGACCACGTCCCACACCGTGAGGCTCTGCAGTCCCAAGGGGAAGTCGGGGTCGTCGAAACGCCCCCGGAACCAGAACGTCGGCTTCGCGATCAGGCGGATGGTGGCGTTGTAGCCGACCACGTAGGACCCGACCGGGTCGCGGTGCTGGCCCGACGCGGAGAGGAGCAACCTGAGATTGCCGGGCTGGTTGGTGAACTGCTGGATGAGCGTCGGCAGCCACATCACCAGCGTGATCCCCGCCGTCTGCAACAGCCGCCGTCGAAGCCTGCGGAACGATGGGGCCGGGCCGTCGCCGCTGTGGGGCGGCGCGCGTCTCGGCCGTTCCCGACGGACCCAGAGCACGACGCCGACCGCGGCGCACAAGCCGATCACCGGGACCTGCAGGGCCATCACGAGGTGGTTCAGGAACAGGTAGTTCGCCGTGATGGCCAGCGCGGGAAGGGCGTCGAATTCGCCTGCGGTGACGAGCCAGACCAGGAGCAGGAAGCACAGGAACGGAATCGTCACCATCTCCATCGGCCGCGCGTCGACGAGGTTCTCGCTGCCGATCGACCAGGTGAACACGTTCAGCAGGAGGAAACCCAACAGGGCGGCCCGCACGCCGAGGCGCCGGTGGATCACCCAGCCGGTCATGACGACGAAGCCGGCGTTGATCACCGCCATGCCGAGCAGCGTGCCCCAGGAGTTGCCCAGCACGTGGACGGGTATCGCGAGCAGATAGAGCAGGATCGGCCCGGGAAAGTGGATTTCGTGGCCGGCCCAGCTCGATCCCGACGACCACATGCCGTACAACGGGGGGTGCGCGCTGAAGGTCGCCCGGGCGCGGATGATCGTGGCGGCGACGTCGAGGGTCGGATAGAAGCCGTTCCGGCCGTCGCGGATCGCTGCCCAGAAGAACGGCACCACCGATGCGACCGCACCGACGAGAAGCAGGATCCGGCTACCTCGTGGCGCCGTGTCGGCGACACCCGGACCGTCGGCAGGTGGTTGGGGTGGCGCCGCGACGTCGGCGACGGTGTCGGTCATGAAGCGACGAGAACCTCGGCACGGTCAGCGGGTTCCGGTGCAGAACCCTTCGGGGTCAACCGGTGCATGGTACTCGCCCGTCGGGTGAACGATGGACCCTCGGAGCGTCAGCCAGTGGCCTGCGCCCGGATGATGTTCAGGGCGCTGCCGGCCTTGAACCACTCGATCTGCTCGTCGTTGAGGGTGTGGGTGGCCTCGAAGTCCTCGACACTTCCGTCGGGGTGGACGATCTGGCAGTGCACCGGCGTGTCGGGTGCCAGATCGGCCAGACCCAGGATGTTGATCTTGTCGTCCTCACCGATCGCGTCGTAGGTGGCCGGATCGGCGAAGGTCAGGGCCAGCACACCCTGCTTCTTCAGGTTCGACTCGTGGATCCGGGCGAAGGACCGGACGAACACCGCGACCGCGCCTCTGAACCGGGGTTCCATCGCCGCGTGCTCCCGCGACGATCCTTCGCCGTAGTTCTCGTCGCCGATCGCGACCCAGGGCACGCCCGCCTCGTGCAGGTGCTTGGCGATGTCCGGGTACGACTTCGTCGTGCCGTCGAGGGGATCCTTGCCCTCGCCCGCCACACCGGTGAAGGCGTTCACGGCGCCCGCGAACAGGTTGCCGGAGATGTTCTCGAGGTGACCCCGGTACTTCAGCCATGGTCCGGCCATCGAGATGTGGTCGGTCGTGCACTTGCCCTGGGCCTTCATCGCCACGGGAAGATCGGTGAAGTCCTCGCCGTTCCAGGGTTCGAAGGGCGTGAGCAACTGCAGTCGGTCGCTGTCGGGGTCGACGACGACCTCGACGTCGGAACCGTCCGCCGGGGGAGCGACGAACCGCTGGTCGCCCTTGATGTAGCCGTCGTCGGGGAACTGTTCGCCGACGGGCGGGTCGAGCAGGAACTCCTCGCCGTCCGCACCGGTGAGCGTGTCGGTGAGCGGATCGAAGTCGAGGGTGCCAGCGAGAGCGAGCGCCACGACCGTGTCGGGCGAGGTCACGAACGCGAGCGTGTTCGGGTTCCCGTCGTTGCGCTTGGGGAAGTTGCGGTTGTAGGAGTTCA